>NZ_JASHKS010000001.1:188692-517524 GCF_030056835.1 Rhodococcus sp. IEGM 1372
CGTGGTTCGAGCAGTGTGGAGCCTGCAGGAACGACGTGGTTCGAGCAGTGTGGAGCCTGCAGGAACGACGTGGTTCGAGCAGTGTGGAGGTCGCTCGAACGGTCGAGAGTGTCGTTTCTGCGTCTGGGACGAATGTAACAAATCGGCATCGGCGGCAGGCCCGGTGGCCGGAAGTTCGTGAATAGTCACCAGCGCGAGTCGGTCTGCTCTCGCATTCCGACCCGCGGTCAGGTGCCTTCGGGCTTTTCCGGGGGCTTGGGTGGTTCCGGGGCAGGCACCACCGCGAGGATCGCGCGCTCGAGGTCCTCGCGAACCGCCCTGCTGTCGGCTCCCGCAAGGTCGATGCAGAAGGAGTCGACCACCGAGCTACCCAGGGTCGAGACGCGGGCCCACCGGATGTCCGATCCTTGCTGTTCGATCGCGCTGGCCAGTCGGCAGAGCAGACCGAGCCGGTCCTCTGCTCGTAGCTCGAGCACCACCTGACCCGGTTCGTTGTCGTCGAACCACAGCACCCGAGGCGGGGCTTGGGCGTAGAGAACCGGGACTGCAGAATCCTCGGAATCGTCGTCGACGGTTTCGGCTCTGGCGTCGCGTTCCTTGGCGTCGAGCACGGCGACGAGGTCGAGTTCGCCGGCCTGGGCTCGGATGATTTCCTGCCGCAGGAGACCGGCCTGTGGCGGGGATCCGAAGAGCGGCGCGACGTCGAACGAGTTGATCGCCGATCCCTCGTGACTTCCGAGGGAGGCCGAAAGAACGCGAAGCGAATGCAGTGCGAGAACTCCCGCGGCGTCGGAGAGCAGCCCGGGTGTGTCGGGGGCGATGACGGTGACGACGAAGGTGTGCAGCCCGTCGGTCGGCGCGATGTCGACATGGACGCCTCCCCGCGACGCGAGTTCGACGTGCGCAGGGTCGAGTGGATCCGGAGAGGGCAGACTCTCCCCCGCCATCACCAATCGGCAACGGCGCACGAGCTCGCGGATGAGCGAGGCCTTCCAATCGCCCCACACCCCCGGTCCGGTGGCGAGCGAATCCGCCTCTGCCAGTGCGTGGAGGAGCTCGAGCAGGATGGTGTCGGCACCGAGAGCGTCGACGACGGCTTGCACGGTTGCGGGGTCGTCGAGGTCGCGTCTGGTAGCGGTCTCCGGCAGCAGCAGGTGGTATCTCACCATCGACGTCAGCAGTGCCACGTCGGACGGCCACAGTCCGAGCCTGTTGCCGATCTGGATGGCCAGATCGGCTCCGACGACGCTGTGGTCGCCGCCGCGTCCCTTGCCGATGTCGTGGATCAGCGCGCCGAGCACCAACAGGTCCGGACGCGCAACTCGGGTGGTCAATGCGCTTGCGTAGGCGGCAGTTTCGACCAGGTGCCGATCGACTGTCCACGTGTGCACGGCATCTCGTGGCGGCAGATCGCGGACCGCACCCCATTCCGGAATGAGCCTGCCCCACAGACCGGTTCGATCGAGAGCTTCGATCGCCGCGATGGCTTTGCGACCCGATCCGAGCAACACGAGCAGATCGTTGAGGGCTTCCTTCGGCCAGGGCTCGCGGAGCTCGGGAGCACTGTCGGACAGTCGGTTCAGGGTCGAGGCCGACATCGGCATTCCGGTCTGCGCCGAGGCGGCGGCGACGCGCATGATCAGGCCGGGGTCCTTGTTGGGTCGAGCGTCGCGGGCGAGAACGACTTCGCCGGCATGTTCGACGACCCCCTCGTCGAGGGGCCGCCGGACCGGAACTCGACGGAGGCGTGAAAGACCCTTTCGAGGAAGCGAATTGCCGGCAGTGCGCAGTCCGACGTCGACCGAGTAGCTGATGGTGCGGGCCGAATCACTCAGTACGCGAGCGAGATCGAAGCGGTCACCGATCCGCAGCGCGGCACCGATCTCGTCGGCATCCTGGGCGCGCAGTTGATCCCGTGCCCGACCGGCTACGCGGTGCAGTTCGGTGCGCACGTCCAACAGACGTCCGTGTGCGAAAGCCAAACCGCCACCGGGCGATTCGGGTCCGAGACCGGGCATGCCGTCGGTCAATTGTGCGATGGAGAGGGCGTCGAGCAACTGAACATCACGCAGCCCTCCGCGGCCGCTCTTGAGATCGGGTTCGGCGCGGTGTGCAATCTCACCGCTGCGCGACCACCGCCCGCGGGTCTGCTCGATCAGCTCGTCGAAGCGCCCTCGAATACCGTTGCGCCACTGGCGACGTACGCCGCCGATGAGGAGGTTGCTCAATTCGACGTCGCCGGCGATGTGCCGCGCCTCGAGCATTCCGAGAGATGCCGTCATGTCGGCCGCCGCCACCTGCAGAGCCTGCGGCACCGTTCGCACGCTGTGGTCGAGCTTGATGTGTGCGTCCCACAACGGGTACCAGAGCTTGTCGGCGACATC
Source organism: Rhodococcus sp. IEGM 1372 (assembly GCF_030056835.1). Lineage (NCBI taxonomy): Bacteria > Bacillati > Actinomycetota > Actinomycetes > Mycobacteriales > Nocardiaceae > Rhodococcus > Rhodococcus sp. IEGM 1372. Next base: position 191,077 of record NZ_JASHKS010000001.1, read on the forward strand.
GGAGACGATGCGTGGTTCGAGATCGTCGTGCAGCAGTATCAGGTCCAGATCCGAGTACGGCAGCAGTTCGCGTCGAGCAAGACCGCCCACGGCGACGATCGCGAAACCGGAGTCCGGTTTGATCCCGAGCTCTGCACCTTTGGTGGTCAGCCAGAACTCGTGGAGATCGACCAGAGCCTGCCGAAGCGAGGGTGCATCGAGTCGACGATTGCGCGTTCCGCCGTCGAGCAATTGTTTTCTGGCCCGAGCGAGATCTGCTGCAGCATCGCTCGTGCCCTTCGATGCGGAGCCCATGGAGACCGAAGGCCCCGATCCTGACGCTTTCGCGCCAGAACCGGGGCCCACGGCCCGAGACCCTTTGGGGTCAGAGTGCATCAGCGCCACGTTCTCCGGTGCGGACTCGGATGACCGAGTCGACCGGGGAAACCCAGACCTTGCCGTCACCGATCTTGCCGGTGCGTGCAGCCTCGACGATGACCTCGACGACCTTCTCCACAGCGGCGTCGTCGACGACTACCTCGACACGGACCTTCGGGACGAAGTCGACGGAGTACTCCGCACCTCGGTACACCTCGGTGTGGCCCTTCTGGCGGCCGTATCCCTGAACTTCACTGACTGTCATTCCGAGTACGCCGGCCTGCTCCAGCCCCGTCTTGACGTCCTCCAGGGTGAACGGTTTGACGATTGCCGTGATCAGCTTCATTTTTGCTTCCCTTCACAAGACCTCGAGTGCCCGTTGTCGTACGGTGCAGCGTTCACGTCTATCTCTACCTTGTCAGGCGAAATCATATGCAGTCTCAGCGTGCTCGGCTTCGTCGATGCCGTTCGCCTCCTCTTCGTCGGAGACGCGCCAGCCGAGGGGCTTGAGCGCGAACGCGACGACCGCGGTGACGATGGCGGTGAAGACCAGCGCGAACAGTGCGATGACGATCTGCACGACGAGCTGCTTGTAGTCGCCGCCGTAGAACAGGCCGGTCTCGGATGCGAGGAAGCCGATTCCGATCGTTCCCCAGAGTCCTGCGACGAGGTGAACGCCCACGACGTCGAGCGAGTCGTCGTAGCCGAATTTGAACTTCAGTCCGACAGCGAGTGCGGAGAGCACACCGGCGATGACGCCGAGGATCATGGCACCGACCGGCGTCAGTGCGCCTGCGGCCGGAGTGATGGCGACCAGACCGGCGACGATGCCCGAGGCAGCGCCGAGGCTGGTGGCATGACCGTCGCGGATACGCTCGGTGATGAGCCAGCCCACGATCGCCGCTGCCGTGGCGGCGGTGGTGTTGACCCAGGCCACGCCGGCGATGCCGTCGGCGGCGAAGGCGGATCCTGCGTTGAATCCGAACCAGCCGAACCACAGCAGTGCTGCGCCGAGCATGACGAACGGAAGGTTGTGCGGGCGGTAGGCGACCTTGCCGAAGCCTGCGCGCTTGCCGATGATGATCGCCAGAATCAGGCCGGCGATACCGGCGTTGATGTGCACGACCGTGCCACCGGCGAAGTCGATCGGAGCGACGTTGGCTACGAGCCCGCCCTCACCGTCGTCGGTAGTTCCGAAGATCATCGCCGCCAGACCGTTCTCGGATCCGGAGAGCAGTCCGCCGCCCCAGACCATGTGGGCCAGCGGGAAGTACGCGAGGGTGACCCAGATGCCGGCGAAGGCGAGCCAGGTGCCGTACTTGACGCGACCGGCGATCGAGCCGCTGATCAGTGCGACCGTGATGATGGCGAAGGTGACCTGGAATGCCACGTCGATGACGTTGGCGTAGCCCCATGCGCCGGCGATGTAGTTACCGTCGGCATCGGTGATCGAATCCTTGAGTCCGAAGAACTCGAACGGGTTGGCGAAGACACCGCCGATGTCCTGGGTTCCGTAGGACATCGACCATCCCCACAGGAAGTAGATGATCGAGACGACGGCCATTGCTCCGAACGACATCATCATCATGTTCAACACGGACTTCGACTGCGACATACCGCCGTAGAAGAACGCCAAGCCCGGCGTCATCAGCAGTACCAGCGATGCTGCCATCAGCATCCACGCGGCGTTGCCGGAGTTGGCCAACATATCCTCGGGACTCACGTACACCCTCCATTCTCCTGCACACCGGTTGGCGCGCCGTTACGCAAGAAGAGTGGTTTCACGAAGTTTCATCCGTGACACTCGGGTGTTTCGGGCATGTGAACGCATGACCGAATTCTGTTGCAAAAAGGTTTCGTGCTGGCGTTTGTGCTTTTGCCCCGGTTCGGGAACTACCCCCGAGTCGAGATCAACCCAGCAACGCGTCGACGAAGGCACCCGGCTCGAACGGTGCCAGATCGTCGGCACCCTCGCCGAGACCGACGAGCTTGACGGGCACTCCGAGTTCACGCTGCACCTGAAAAACGATGCCACCCTTCGCGGTTCCGTCGAGCTTGGTCAGCACGACTCCCGTGATGTTCACGATTTCGGCGAAGACACGGGCCTGCGTCAGTCCGTTCTGGCCCACGGTTGCGTCGAGAACGAGCAGAACGTCGTCCACGTGGGCCCGCTTCTCGACGACTCGCTTGACCTTGCTCAGTTCGTCCATCAGACCCGATTTGGTGTGCAATCGTCCCGCTGTGTCGATCAGAACCACATCGACACCGTTCTCGATCCCCTTGCTCACCGCGTCGAACGCGACAGCGGCCGGATCCGCGGCCTCCTTGCCGCGAACCACCTCTGCACCCACTCGCTCGGCCCAGGTCTGCAGCTGATCGGCCGCAGCTGCGCGGAACGTGTCGGCGGCACCGAGCAACACCCGCCGCCCGTCCGCGACCAGCACGCGAGCCAGTTTGCCGGTAGTCGTGGTCTTGCCGGTTCCGTTGACCCCCACCACCAGCAACACCGCGGGCGCGCCGTCGTGCGGCAGCGCGCGAATCGAACGATCGAACTCGGGGTGCAGCTGCGCCACGAGGATCTCGCGCAGCAGAGCCCTGGCGTCGGCTTCGGTGCGAATACTGCGCGCCGCCATCTGCTCACGCAGCGTCCGCATGATCTCCGCGGTGGTGGCAGAACCTATATCGGCGATCAGGAGGGTGTCCTCGACCTCTTCCCACGAGTCCTCGTCCAGATCGCCGCCGCCGAGAAGGCCGAGCAGGCTCTTGCCAACCGCCGACTGAGATCGTGCCAGCCGGCCACGGAGACGGTCGAGTCGTCCCTCGGTCGGTTCGATGGTGTCCAAGCGGCGAGGCGCGGGAGCAACGGTGTCGGCCACCGACCGCTCGGGCGCAACGGGATCTTCGACGGTGGCATCGGTTGCCGGGGCCTCCGGCTCGGACACCTCCGGTTCGATCCAGACGGTCTCCGATTCGACCGGTTCAGGCGTGGGTACCACCGGCGGCCGCTCGACCGGCGTGGACTCGACGGGGATGTTCTCGACCGGCTTCGGCTCGGCAGGCTTCGGCACGACCGGCTTCGGCTCGGGCTCGGGGGCCTTCGGGGCAACAGGCTCGGCTGTCGCCGTTCCCTGACTGAACGAAAAGCCGCTGCCCGCGGTGTACCCACCGGATTTGTCCTTGGTGGCCGCGCCCTCGATTCGCGCTGCCTCGTCCGACTTGAGGGACACTCTCCGGCGACGGGAGAGAACCAGCCCGACGACGAGGACGACGAGCAGGACGGCAGCGATCGCCGCGACGATGATCCACGCTTGGTTACTCACGTGGAACATCCTCTCAGGCGATCGCGTCCGTTCGTCACCGGTGGTGCACCGACCGTGAAAATGCGCTTCCCGCCCGCAAGTCCGTGTCGATAACATTCACGGTCATGGAGTGGACCACGGTGCGCGACGCCGCCGAACTGACCGAGATGTTCGGAGAGCCGAGCTTCCGAGCCGCCAACAAGGACCGGCGCACGCTGCACCCTCTGGACGTGCAGTGGCTCGCTACCTCACCGTTCTGCCTCATCGGGACCTCGGACGCGAGCGGGCGATGCGACGTTTCGCCCAAGGGTGATCCGCCCGGGAGCCTGGTGCACGTCCTCGACGACGCCACGATCGCTCTCGCCGAACGGCCGGGCAACCGCCGGATGGACGGCTATCGCAACATCGTCGAGAACCCGTTCGTCGGGCTGAACTTCTTCGTCCCCGGTCGCGGTGACACCCTCCGCGTCAACGGTCGCGCTTCCCTGGTCACCGACGCCCCGTTCTTCGACGAACTGCAGGTCAAGGGCCACCGCCCGATCATGTGTCTGGTCGTCGACATCGAGCAGGTGTTCCATCACTGCGCGAAGGCGTTCATGCGGTCAAAGCTGTGGCAGCCCGAGTCCTGGGATGCCGACGCCATCCCCGACGTCGCGACGCTGACGAAAGCGTTGATTCCTCAGGCTCCCGAAACGGTGGAGGAACTGCGGGAGTACTACGGTCCGTCCTACGCCGAACAGCTCTACCCGAAGCAGTAGCCACGGAGGACGCTGCTCAGGAGACGGTGTCGGATTCAGCGACCGCATCCGGCTCGGTCGGGTCCGGCTGTACTGCGTCCACTGCGACGCGTTCTCGGTTCAATCGCTGCGAGATGACCGTGGTGATTCCGTCGCCGCGCATGCTGACGCCGTACAGCGCGTCGGCCACTTCCATCGTCGGTTTCTGGTGCGTGATGACGATCAACTGCGACTTCTCGCGGAGCTGCTCGAACAGTCCGATCAGTCGACGCAGGTTGGTGTCGTCCAGTGCTGCCTCGACCTCGTCCATGACGTAGAACGGTGACGGTCGGGCGCGGAAGATGGCCACCAGCATGGCCACTGCGGTCAGCGATTTCTCGCCACCGGAGAGCAGCGAGAGCCGCTTGACCTTCTTGCCGGGTGGGCGGGCCTCGACCTCGATTCCGGTGGTGAGCATGTCCGACGGGTCGGTCAGGATCAGTCGTCCTTCGCCGCCGGGGAAAAGTTTGGCGAACACCCCGGTGAATTCTCGTTCGACGTCGAGCCAGGCCTCCGTGAAGACCTGCAGAATCCGTTCGTCGACGTCGGCGACCACGCCGAGCAGGTCCTTGCGCGCGGACTTGACGTCTTCGAGCTGGGTGGACAGGAAGTTGTAGCGCTCCTCGAGGGCGGCGAACTCCTCGAGAGCGAGCGGATTCACCTTGCCGAGTGTCGCGAGGTCACGCTCGGCGCGTTTGGCGCGCTGCTCCTGAGTGGCGCGGTCGAACGGCATCGGAGCCGGTGCCACCACCTGCTCGCCCCGCTCCTTGGCCGCCTCGTACTCGGCCATCTCGAGTTCGGTGGGTGGCAGGGCCACATCGGGCCCGTACTCGGCCACCAGATCGTCGAGGCCGATGCCGTGTTGCTCGAGAATCGTCGTCTCGAGTTGTTCGATCCGCAGCGCGGCCTGGGCGCGGGCCACCTCGTCCCGGTGCACGGCGTCGGTGATCGACGCCAGCTGCCCCTGCAGGGCTCGAACCTGCTCCTTGACCTTGTCGAGTTCGATTGTGCGCGTTGCACGTTCGGCAGAAAGCTCGTCTCGCCTACGGGCAGCGGCTGCCACGACCGTGGCCAACCGCGCAGCGACTTCCTCGCCCGATTCTCCGACCGCCGCCGCCACTGCGGCCGCATGCCGACGCGCCGCGCTCTCACGCTCGGCTCGCGCCCTGGCCTCACGCTCGGCTCGCGCCGCCCGTCGAAGCGAATCCGCCTTGCCGCGCACGGACTGTGCGCGCTCTTCGGCGGTCCGCACGTTCAACCGAGCCTCGACCTCGACGGCACGCACTTCGGTCAGTGCCGCTGCCGCCATCTCCCGTTCCATCGTGGTCGCTGCGTCACTGCTCTCGCCGTCTCCCGCGAAACCCGACTGTTCGTCCTCGGCCGTCCGCAGACTTTCCTCGAGCTCGGCCAGCCGCGCAATCGCTTCTTCTCGGCTGGCCTCGGCAGAGCTACGCTGCGTCGTCAATCGCGCCGACTCGGCATGCGCCGAACGCGCCAGTTGACCCAATCGGCCCAACTGCTCGTACACCGCTGCCATGGCAGCATCGGATTCGTTGAGCGCCGCGAGCGCCTGCTCGGCCGATTCGCGCCGGTCCCGTTGTTCGTCCAACGCTCCCGACAGCGCTGCGTCGAGTTCCTCCGCGCGGCGGACTGCCGCCGCCAACTCCACGGTGGACGTGTCGATGGCCGACTGCACCTCGAGGGTGCTCGGACGACGATCCGAGCCGCCGGTGACCCAGCCGGGTTCGACGACGTCGCCGTCCTTGGTGACCGCGCGCAGATCACCGAAACGGGAGACGAGACGGTGTGCAGCGTCGAGCGATTCGACGGCGACCACACCGTCGAGCAGGGCCGCCATGGCTCCGGCCAACCGGTCCGGATACTCGATCAGGTCCAGCACCCATCGAGCGCCGTCCGGCAGTTCCGGACGTGAAAACGACTGCGCTGCAGCGACACTGCCGTGCACGATGGACGCGCGCCCGCCGTCGGCCGCACGCAGCGCCAGCACGGCATCCCGCGCGGCGTCGAACGATTCGGCGTGTGCGGCATCGGCGGCCGGACCCATGGCCACTGCCACCGCGACCTCGTATCCAGGCTCGACCGTGAGATGGCCGGCGAGCAGGCCGGACAGGCCGTCCTGCTGATTCTCCACCAGCCACCCGGCACCGTCCTTGCGTTCGAGGCCCATCGTGAGCGCCTCGATCCTGGCCTCGAACGACGCGACCCTCTTGCCCGCGATGCGTTCTTCTGCCTGCAGCTCCGTCACTCGGGCGTCGGCATGTCGCAGCGCGGCAACGGCGCGTTCGTAATGGGTGTCGAGGCTCAGTTCACTCGCGTCGAGCGTGCCGATCTGATCCTGCACGCTCTCGAACTCACGCTGAGCCGATTCGCCGCGCTCTCGGGCCTCGTCGATGGCCACCGACAAGCGCGCCACCTCCGAGTCGATCGACTCGACCTTGGTTCGGAAGGTGTCGACTCGGCCGGACAGGCGAGCGAACCCTTCGCGCCGGTCGGCCACCGCGCGTACAGCGGCGAGGTGGGCGCGCTCGGCGGCCGCAGCGGCAGCTTCGCGCTCGGCCAGCTGCTCGCGTGCCGCCTCGAGGGTTTCACGTGCCATCTCGACTGCTTCGACGAGTTCCATCTCTTCTTCGGCGACCCGCTCGGCCTGCGCTTCGAGCTCGTCCGGGTCCTGCCCTCGACCGGTGGATCGAACGGCGTCGAGATGCCGAGCCCGTTCGTGTGCGATGCGCACCGTCGCGTTGACGCGCTCGGCCAGGGCCGACAGGCGGAACCAGGTCTGCCCGGCCGCTTCGGCACTGGGGGTCAGCCGGGCGACGGCCTGCTCGTGTTCGCCGAGTGCCACCGAGCCGGCTTCGAGGGCGTCCTGCACCATCGCGTATTGCTCGCGGGCCGCTTCCTCGTCCTGGGTCTGGTTCGCGAATTCCTCGCGCCTGGCCACCAGATCGTCGGCCACCAGTCGCAATCGGGCATCGCGTAGGTCGGCCTGGACGGTCTGCGCGCGGCGCGCAACCTCGGCCTGCCTGCCGAGAGGCTTGAGTTGGCGGCGCAATTCGGTCGTCAGGTCGGTCAACCGCGCCAGGTTGGCCTGCATCGCGTCGAGCTTGCGGACGGCCTTTTCCTTGCGCTTGCGGTGCTTGAGTACCCCGGCTGCTTCCTCGATGAAGGCTCGCCGGTCCTCGGGCCGCGATTCCAGGATCGCTGCGAGCCGACCCTGCCCCACGATCACGTGCATCTCGCGGCCGATACCGGAGTCGCTGAGCAGTTCCTGGACGTCCATCAAACGGCACGAACTGCCGTTGATCTCGTACTCGCCCGCGCCGTCGCGGAACATACGCCGAGTGATGGAGACCTCGGAGTAATCGATCGGAAGTGCGCCATCGGAATTGTCGATCGTCAGAGTGACCTCTGCGCGGCCCAGCGGGGCCCGCCCCGAGGTGCCCGCGAAGATGACATCTTCCATCTTCCCGCCGCGCAACGCCTTGGCACCCTGTTCACCCATCACCCAGGTCAGGGCATCCACGACATTGGATTTACCCGAGCCGTTGGGGCCGACGACACAGGTGATTCCCGGCTCGAAACGCAGAGTCGTCGCCGAAGCAAAGGACTTGAAGCCCTTCAGCGTCAGACTCTTGAGATACATAGCGTCCGTACTTTACCGGTAGTACGCAGCGATGTGCGCCGAGCCGTCCGCAACGGGCGATCAGCGTTCGACGAAGCCCGTCAGATCCCCGCGGGCGGTGTCCCAACTCTCCACGACGAGCGTGACCGTGCCCGGCGTCCGATCGCCTCGGAGCAAGGCCAGCAGTGCCTCGAGACGCTCACGTGGGCCCTCCGCTATCACCAGGACCCGTCCGTCCGCGTGGTTGGTCGCGTGACCGACCAGTCCGAGTTCGAGGGCGCGCGAGCGCGTCCACCACCGGAACCCGACGCCCTGAACGAGCCCGTGCACCCACGCCGTCAGCCGTTCTTCGCTCACGAGCGAGCCAACTTTCGGACGGTTCCGTCGAAACTGGTGGCGTACAAAGCCGTCTCGTCGAATCCGACCCCGCCGAAGGCTACCGACGAGGTCAGCGGAACACCGGTGGCTATCACGCAGGACGCTCCGGATTCGGGATCGATACGAACTACCCTGCCGGCGAGATTCTGTGCGAGATAGACCGTTCCGTCGTCGCCGACGGTCAGGTCGTCCGACATCGTGAGCGGTCCGACGCCGTCGATGCGAATGCGCTCGGAGGGTCCGGACGGATTGTTCTCGTCGAGCACGGTGAGCGTCGTCTCGAGATCGAACGTGTTGGCCACGTACAACTTTCCGCCGCCGATGCCGATTCCGTTGGCCGTTCCCACGTCCGTACGTACCGTCGACACGGTGCGATCGGTCGCGATCCGGGTCAGTCCTGCGGCAGCACCCAGGTTCCGGGTGGTGAACAGATCGCCGGCCTCCGACCGCGCCAGCCCGTTGGGCATCGCCAGACCCGACGCGTACGTCGACCGAACCCCGGTACCGAGATCGATCGTGTCGACGGTGCCGGTTCGCGTATCGAAAAGCCCTGCTGCAGCGCTGTTTCCGGTCGTGAAATAGAGCGTGTCACCGTCGGTGACCAGTCCACCCGGCGAATCGACGTCGGCAACGAGTGTGCCCCGGTCACCGTTCGGAGCCACGGTACGCAGAGCGTCGGGTCCAATGGGAGAGATCTCGGAGACGATCATCGAACCGCGGCCGTCGAACTCCAGATTCTCGAGCATCCCGAATCCCGACGCCACCGTGCTCACCGACCACGGACTGCAGGTGCTCGACGCCTCCGCGGTGGGAGCCAAAGCGGTCGCCGCGCCGAGGAGCAGACCCGTGACGACCACGGCTGCTCTGGCTTTCATCAGGCGTCCACGTCGATGTCCAGGGTGACAGTCGTGCCGGCCTTCAGGGTTCGGCCTACCGTGCACACCTTGTCGATGGCGCGCTGGACGACCGTGAGCAGACGCTCCTGTGCCTCGGGGTCCATTTCGCTGAGGTCGACCCGAAGAATTTCGTTCAGTTCCGGGTACAGCTCGTTCTCCCGATCTGCGGTACCCGACACCTCGACGGTGGCGGAGTAGTCGTCTCCCAGTCGACGCGAAAGCGGTAGGTCCGAGCTCATCCCGGTGCACGCTGCGAGGGCGATCTTGAGCAGCTCGCCGGGGGTGAAGACGCCGTCGACCGACTCGGACCCGATGAGCACTTCGGCTCCTCGGGAGCTGCGGCCGGTGTAACGACGTGTGCCTGTGCGCTCGACCCAGAGGTTGGTCGGCGTGCTCTGTTCTGCCATGACCGAAATACTAGGCGGGCGGTTCAGGAGTGGAGCCTGCGGAACGACCCGTGCGCACAGGAGTGGAGCCTGCGGAACAATTTGTTCTCTGTCAGCCGCGCACGTGTCGGGGTCGCGGCTGACACGTGGGGCAGCTGAACGACGAGCGGTTCATGAACTTCTCGCGTCTGATCGGGGCTCCGCATCGCGAGCAGGGCAGGCCCTCCTGCCCGTAAGCGTCGAGGGATCGATCGAAGTAGCCGGATTGACCGTTGACGTTCACGTACAGCGCGTCGAACGACGTTCCGCCCTGCGCCAGGGCCTCGCCCATCACCGCGTGCACCGCGGTGAGAAGGCGCCGCAGCGCCGGCCGTGTCAGAGTCTCCGCGATTCGATTGCCGTGGATCTTCGCACGCCACAACGCCTCGTCGGCATAGATGTTGCCAACGCCCGACAGCACGGTCTGATCGAGCAGTGCCCGCTTGATCTCGGTGTGTTTGCCGCGCAACACGTTCACCACCGATTCGGCGTCGAACAGTGGATCGATCGGGTCGCGGGCAATGTGTGCGACCGGTTCGGGTACCTCTGTGCCGTCCACGGTGACGATCGGGGCGAGTGCCCAGCCGCCGAACGTGCGCTGATCCACGAAGCGCAGATCGGTGCCGTCGTCGAGTCGAGCACGAATCCGCAGGTGCTTCTCGTCCGGGGCGGACGGCGGCTGCACCAGCATCTGGCCGCTCATACCCAGATGCACGACGGTCGCGAAATCGCCGGGTTCCATCACCAGCCAGAGGTATTTTCCGCGCCGTCGAGCGGAGGAGATGCGTTGACCGCGCAACTGGCCGATCAGATCGAGACCACCGAGATCGTGACGCCGCACAGCGCGGGGGTGCAAGACCTCCACCGATCGCACCGTCCTACCGACGACATGAGATTCCAGACCGAGTCTGACGACCTCGACCTCGGGCAGTTCCGGCATCAGGAAGGGTCTGGGGCCGACTCGGCTGGAATCGCAGTGTCGTTGTCCGACAACGCATTCCACGCCAGACTGGCAGCCTTCTGTTCGGCTTCCTTCTTCGATCGGCCGATACCGACGCCGCGGGGGAATCCACCGACCAGCACCGTCGCGGTGAATTCCTTGTCGTGATCGGGCCCGGTGGACGAGATTTCGTACGCGGGAACGCCGAGTGCACGTTCGGCGGTCAATTCCTGCAGGCTCGTCTTCCAATCCAGTCCTGCACCGAGCTTGGGAGCCCGATCGAGGAGGCCTGCGAACAACGTCAAAACGACGGTGCGCGCAACGTCGATGCCGTGCTGCAGGTGGATTGCACCGAGCAACGACTCCATGCCGTCGGCAAGGATGCTCGGCTTGTCGCGTCCACCGGTCTGCTCCTCACCTTTGCCCAACAGCAGGTGGCGACCCAGGCCGCCGTCGCCGAGTCCACGCGCGACCTCGGCCAGGGCATGCATGTTGACCACGCTCGCCCTGATCTTGGCCAATTGACCTTCGGACTTCGCGGGGTGCACCGCGTAGAGATGCTCGGTCACAGCAAGACCGAGGACGGAGTCCCCCAGGAACTCGAGACGCTCGTTGGTGGGCAGACCACCGTGCTCGTACGCGAACGATCGGTGCGTCAGAGCCAAAGTCAACAACGGTTCCGACAGAGAGACACCGATAGCGGCGAGGAGCGACTCTCGGTCGTCCCCGCCGCTGGCGGCAGTGGAGCTATTCTTCTGTGAACCGCTGTTGTGCCGATCCACTACTTCGTGTGTCACGTAAGCGGAGATCAGACCGCTGCGACGACCTGGCGGCCCTTGTAGGTGCCGCACGAGGGGCACGCGATGTGGGGCAGAGTCTTCTCGCCACAACCGCGGTTGGGGCACGTCACGAGGGTGGGCGCAGTGGTTTTCCACTGTGCACGACGCGACCTCGTGTTGGAACGCGACATTTTGCGCTTCGGGACAGCCACTTACTTCTCCTCGGCTTCGTTGTTCACAAGTTCTGTGCTCGGTTCTGGATCCACGCCAAATTTGGCTGCAAGACCAGCCCAGCGAGGATCAATTGTATCGTGAGAGTGGCCGGATTCAGCAATCGCCAGGCGAACGCCGCATTCTGGGCACAATCCCTCGCACTCGTCACTGCAGACGGGGTGGAGTGGAAGCTCCAGACCGACCGCGTCGACGATGACGGGTTCGAGGTCTATCAGGTCGTCGGCGATGCGGTGAATCTCGTCCGCATCGGTGGTCTCCTCGGTGATGCTGTTCGGGTAAGCGAACAACTCGGTCAGGTAGACGTCGACGTTGCCACTGACCGGGTCGAGGCACCGTGTGCACTCTCCGGCCGTGGCTGCTCGTACGGAGCCGGTGACGAGAACGCCCTCCGAGACCGCCTGCAACTGCAGATCGAGCGAGACCGGTACACCGGCTTCGATGGCAATGGCATCGAGGCCGATTCGGGAAGGAGCCGGAACCGTCCGCTCGATGGCCTTCGTCGACCCGGGTCGACGACCGAGGTTGAGAATGTCCAGAACGAATCCGTCGTCCAATTCCGGACGGGTCGTTCTCTTGGGCGGGGGCACGGCTGATCTTCCTTACTGTCGGTATGCCTACTGTCGGTAAGCAACCCCACAACGATACGCATACACGCATACGAGGGCAAATTGCTGCCGTTCAGTGGCGGCTGCGACGCCCCTGCTCCGGGCTTCCGTACGCCGATTCACCGTACGGCTCGCTGCCGTATTCCGGTACACCCGAGCCGGTTCGCAGTTGCTGACGCCCACGGCCGACCGAACGGATGGTGCCGCTGAGGAACTCCTCGAACTCTGCCAGTTTGGTGTCGACGTAGACGTCGCACTCGCTGCGCATCCGATCCGATTCGGCGTGCGCGCTGTCGATCACGCGAGCCGACTCGGCGTGGGCCGCCTGAACGACCTCGGTTTCCGACACGAGACGGTTCTGTTCGGCGGTGCCGTCTGCGACCGACCGCTCGTACGACGCCGTACCGGACTCGATCATCCGATCGGCTTCGGTGCGGGCGCGAACGGTCAGTGCCTCGTACTCACGCTGGCCTTCCAGCACCGTGCGCTCTGCTTCTGCCTCGGCATCGGCCACGAGCTGGTCGGCGTGCGCCGACGCCTCGGACACCATGCGATCCGCCTGAGCCTTGGCGTCGGCAAGAATGCGATCGGCCGAATCCCTGGCGTTCTCGACGGTGTCCTGGGCCTCGGCATTGGCGGTGCTCACCGTCTTCTCTGCAGTGGCCCTGGCATCGCCGACGAGCTTGTCGCGATGATCCAGTACGTCCTGGGCGTCGTCCAGCTCGCCGGGGATGGCGTCTCGGACGTCGTCGAGCAGTTCCAGGACGTCGCCGCGAGGGACGACACACCCGGCAGTCATCGGAACGCCGCGCGCCTCCTCGACAATGGCGACGAGCTCGTCGAGCGCCTCGAATACGCGGTACACCGGTTACCCCAATCGTCGAATCTGCCACTGCGCGGTCTTCACTCGCAGTGCTGCGCTACCCAGTCTGCCCGCCGACGCGCGCGTCTGCGCTATACCGGCCCGGTGTGTCGCTCCTCGAACTAGTCTGCCGCCCGCTCGGCGATACGGGCCAGCAGTCGGTCCTGAACGAACGGCGGCAGCATGCCGGTGACGTCTCCCCCGAAGGTCGCGACCTCCTTGATCAACGAACTCGACAGGAAGCTGTGCGCAGGATTCGCCGGAAGAAACAGCGTGTCCACACCGGTCAACGTTCTGTTCATCTGCGCCATCTGCAACTCGTAATCGAAGTCGTTGGCACTGCGCAGACCTTTGACTATCGCCGAAAAGCCTTCTTGCCGAGCATAATCGACCAACAAGCCGTACCACGAACCGATTCTGACGTTGGGCAGATGCTCCGTGGCGACCTCGAGCATCTCGATCCGCTCGTCGATGCTGAACATGCCCTTCTTGCTCTTGTTCACCATCACCGTGACCACCACCTCGTCGAAGGCGGCGGCTGCGCGCTCGAAGATGTCGAGGTGACCGTTGGTCACCGGGTCGAAGGATCCAGGGCAGAGTGCGCCAGTCATGCCCGCGAACCTATCAGCCGATCCCGGGCTCACCCGTCACGCGCGTGCCGCGATCTCGATTCGACTCTCGCCGTACTTCTTCGACTTCTCCGGAACGAGTCCGGTCGGCCATCGGGTCTCCGGCGACCGCGACGAGCGCTCGAGGACGACGACCGCGTCGGGGGTGAGCCATCCCCCGGTGACGAGCCTGTCCAGCAGACCGGCGACGGCAGTGTCGGTGACGGCATACGGCGGGTCGGCCAACACCAGGTCGTACGCCGCATCCGCTGTCCCGGCCAGTACCGAGGCCACCGGGGCACACCGGACCGACGCACCGGGCAGACCCACGGATTCGATGTTCTTTCGCACCACCGCTGCCGCTCGGGCGTCCGACTCGACCAACACCGCCGACGACGCGCCACGCGAGAGTGCCTCGAGCCCCAGTGCCCCCGATCCCGCGAACAGATCCAGCACCGCGGCACCACCCAGTTCCATCCGACTCTCCAGAGAGCTGAACAGCGCCTCGCGCACACGCTCGGAGGTGGGGCGGGTGCCCTGGCCGGGTACCGACAATCGGCGACCGCCCGCGACACCCGCCACGATCCGCGTCATTCGCTGCCGGCCTCTTCGCCCGTCGACCCCCCACCGATGACGACGAGCAGATCGCCGCCCTCCACCTGCTGCACGCCCGAGATCGCCAGACGGGTCACGGTGCCGCCGCGAGGTGCGGTGATCGCGGCCTCCATCTTCATGGCCTCGATCGTGGCGACGGTGTCACCGGCCGAGATCTTCTGTCCCTCTTCGACGGAGAGCGTCACGACACCGGCGAACGGTGCCGGGATATGACCGGAATTCGATCGGTCTGCCTTCTCGACAGTGGGTGCCTCACTCGAGATGGACCGGTCACGCACCGAGACAGGACGCAACTGTCCGTTGAGAATGCACATCACGGTACGCATACCGCGCTCGTCGGGGTCGGAGATCGCCTCGAGACCGATGAGCAGTTCGACGCCCTTCTCCAGTGCCACGCGATGCTCCTCGCCCTGCCGCAGGCCGTAGAAGAACTGATTGGCCGACAGCCGCGTCGTATCGCCGTACTTCTCGCGATGAGCAGCGAGTTCGGCTGTGGGACCGGGGAACAGCAGACGGTTGAGAGTCTCGCGGCGCTGAGCCGACGTTCCGTCGAGGCTCTTCTCGTCCTCCTCGGTGAGTGGTGTCACCGGCTTGCCCTCACCGCGCCCCTCCAGCGCCTTCGTCCGCAACGGTTCCGGCCATCCGCCCGCGGGCGTACCCAGATCACCGCGCAGGAAGCCGATCACCGAATCGGGGATGTCGTAACGACCGGGGTTCTCGGCGAACTCCTCGGCGGACGCGCCTGCACCGACCAGAGCCAGAGCCAGGTCGCCGACGACCTTCGAGCTCGGGGTCACCTTGGTCAGGCGGCCCAACATACGGTCGGCTGCAGCGTAATTGGCCTCGACGGTCTCGAACCGATCACCGAGCCCGAGCGAAATCGCCTGCTGCCGTAGATTCGAGAGCTGTCCACCGGGAATCTCGTGGGTGTAGACGCGACCCGTCGGTGCAGGCAGCCCGGACTCGAACGGCGCGTACACCTTTCGCACGGCTTCCCAGTACGGCTCCAGGTCGCAGACGGCCTGCAGATTCAGACCGGTGTCGCGCTCGGTGTGTGCCGCCGCCGCAACGATCGCAGACAACGCGGGCTGGCTGGTGGTGCCTGCCATCGCCGCACTGGCACCGTCGACGGCGTCCGCCCCGGCCTCCCAAGCCGCAAGGTACGTCGCGAGCTGCCCACCGGGGGTGTCGTGCGTGTGGACGTGCACGGGTAGATCGAAATTCGAGCGCAGCGCCGTCACCAGGGTCTTGGCTGCAGGTGCGCGAAGCAGTCCTGCCATGTCCTTGATCGCGAGCACGTGCGCGCCCGCGTCGACGATCTGCTCGGCCAACTTCAGGTAGTAGTCGAGGGTGTAGAGGTTCTCGTTCGGGTTCGACAGATCACCGGTGTAGCTCAGTGCGACCTCGGCGAGCGCCGTGCCGGTCTCGCGCACGGCATCGATGGCCGGACGCATCTGATCGACGTTGTTGAGCGCGTCGAAGATTCGGAAGATGTCGATGCCGGTGTCGGTGGCCTCTGCAACGAAGCTGCGGGTCACCTTCTCCGGATACGGGGTGTAGCCGACGGTGTTCCTGCCGCGCAGCAACATCTGAATTGCGATGTTGGGCACGGCCTCTCGCAGGCTCGCCAGTCGCTCCCACGGATCCTCGTGCAGGAATCGCAGTGCCACGTCGTAGGTGGCACCGCCCCACGCCTCGATCGAGAGCAACTGCGGCGTCGTGCGCGCCACGTACGGGGCGACGCCGAGCAGTCCGCTCGTCCGCACTCGCGTCGCCAGCAACGACTGATGTGCGTCACGGAACGTGGTGTCGGTGACGCCGAGAGCCTTCTGGTTCCGCAGATCGCGAGCGAAGCCCTCGGGTCCGAGCGCCAGCAGACGCTGCCTCGAACCGTCGGGAATCGGTGCCGAGAAGTCGACCGGGGGAAGCTTGTCGTGCGGGTACACCGGAGACGGACGCTCGCCGTGCGGCTTGTTGACCGTCACATCGGCAAGGTAGGCGAGGATCTTCGTGCCGCGGTCGCCCGAGGATCGCGAGGTGAGCAGTTCGGGGCGCTCCTCGATGAACGAGGTGGTGACGCGACCGGCCGTGAAGTCGGGATCGACCAGAACCGCTTGCAGGAACGGAATGTTCGTGGCCACACCGCGAATCCTGAACTCCGCCAACGCTCGTCGAGCACGGGCCACAGCGGTGTCGAAATCACGGCCGCGGCAGGTGAGCTTGACGAGCATGGAGTCGAAATAGGCCCCGACCTCGGCACCCAACGTGGTTCCGCCGTCGAGACGTACTCCGGCACCGCCCGGCGTGCGGTATGCCGTGATGCGCCCGACGTCCGGACGGAATCCGTTCGCCGGATCCTCGGTGGTGATGCGGCACTGCAGCGCCGCACCGCGCAGCACGATGTTCTCCTGCTGCAGACCCAGATCCGCGAGCGTCTCTCCCGAGGCGATCCGCAGCTGGGACTGCACCAGATCCACATCGGTCACCTCTTCGGTGACGGTGTGCTCCACCTGGATTCGAGGGTTCATCTCGATGAAGACGTGATTGCCGCGGGTGTCGAGCAGGAACTCGACGGTACCGGCACACGAGTACTCGATCTGCTTCGCGAACGCCACGGCATCGGCGCAGATCTTCTCTCGCAATCCTTCGGGCAGATTGGGAGCCGGAGCGAGCTCGATGACCTTCTGATGCCGACGCTGCACACTGCAGTCGCGCTCGAACAGGTGCACCACGTTGCCCTGGCCGTCGGCGAGGATCTGAACCTCGATGTGCCGAGGATCGATCACGGCCTGTTCGAGGAACACCGTCGGATCACCGAAGGCCGATTCCGCCTCGCGCGCAGCAGCTTCGATGGATTCGCGTAGCTGCTCGGGCTCGGCCACCCGGCGCATCCCGCGACCGCCACCACCGGCGACCGCCTTGACGAACAACGGGAACGTCATGGTCTCGGACGCCGCGACCAGCTCGTCCACGTCGGACGACGGTTCCGACGACGCCAGCACCGGCAGTCCTGCGGCTTTGGCTGCCGCGATGGCCCGCGCCTTGTTGCCGGTCAGTTCGAGCACGTCGGCGGACGGGCCGACGAAGGTGATGCCGGCCTCGGCGCACGCTGCGGCCAGATCCGGGTTCTCGGAAAGGAATCCGTACCCGGGGTAGACCGCGTCCGCACCGCTGCGCTTGGCAGCGGCGACGATCTCGTCGACCGAGAGATACGCGCGAACGGGATGACCCTTCTCCCCGATCTGATACGCCTCGTCGGCCTTCGTCCGGTGCACCGAGTTCCGGTCCTCGAACGGGAACACCGCAACGGTCGAGGCCCCGAGTTCGTAGGAGGCGCGGAAGGCGCGGATGGCGATTTCGCCGCGGTTGGCAACCAAAACTTTGGAGAACATTGGCTCAACTTACCCGGCAGAGTGAGCCACCGAGGTGTACTGATCTCACCATTCGAGACGAATTGCTCGAATCGGCCGACTGAAACGGTGCAGTGCACGACGGCCGTTCCTGATCGTTCCCGGCCGTTCCTGCGGGCTCCACTCCTGACTTCCCCGGTCGTTCCTGCAGGCTCCACTCCTGCCCCGTCAGGACTTCTGCAGGTAGTCGACTCGATCCGATCTCCAGGCCGACCGCATCATCGACGCGATGCCGGGATCGTTCGCCAGCGACGGGTCCCGCGCGAACAGCGATCGTGCGCAGTCCTGCGCGTCGGCGATGATGTCCTCGTCGTCGATGAACGAGAGCAGTCGCAACCCGCTGACCGTGCCCGACTGTGCGGCACCGAGAACGTCGCCCTCGCGACGAGTGGCCAGATCCAGCTTGGCCAACTCGAAGCCGTCGTTGGTCGCTGCCACCGCCTCGAGCCGGGCGAAGGAGCCGCCCGCGGGGCTGAGATAGCTGATCATGATGCACAGGCCCTGGTGCCCGCCTCGGCCGATTCGGCCTCGCAACTGATGCAGTTGGCTCACGCCGAATCGGTCCGCGTCCATGATGACCAAGACCGTGGCATTGGGAACGTCCACTCCCACTTCGACCACCGTGGTGCAGACCAGGACGTCGATCTCGCCGGAGTTGAACTCGGACATGGTGATGTCCTTGTCGTCCCCCGACAATCGTCCGTGCAGCAGCCCCACGCGCAGATCGTGCATCGGTCCGGTGGAGAGGGTCTCGTACAGGTCCACCGCTGCAGTCGTCTCGGGGCCGTCCTCCGCGCTCGCGCTCTTCTTCTTCGCAGCGCTCTTCTTCCCGGTCTCGGTGTCCTCGTCGTCGCCGATGCGGGAGCACACCACGTACGCCTGCCGACCTGCTGCCACTTCCTCGCGAATACGCTGCCACGCTCGATCGACCCAGCCCGGTTTGCTCCGGGCGGGCACCACGTTGCTGACGATGGGCGATCTGCCGCGGGGCAGTTCGGTGAGCACCGACGTCTCGAGGTCGCCGAGGGTCGACATCGCGATGGTGCGTGGGATAGGGGTGGCGGTCATCACAAGCAAGTGCGGACTGGTGTTGTCGCGAGCCTTCGCGCGCAACGCATCTCGTTGCTCGACGCCGAACCTGTGCTGCTCGTCGACGACGACCATCGCGAGATCGAGGAACTCCACTCGGTCCTCGATCAGGGCGTGGGTACCGATCACGATGCCTGCATCACCGGTGACCGCATCGAGCAACGCGGACCGCTTGGCCGCAGTGGACATCGAGCCGGTCAACAAGGCGACCTTGGTAGCCAGCTCGTGCGATCCGAGTTCCCCACCGGCTGCGAGGCTTCCGAGCATCGAGCGAATCGAGCGCGCATGTTGGGAGGCGAGCACCTCCGTCGGTGCCAGCAACGCGCACTGGTGTCCAGCGTCGATGACCTGCAGCATCGCCCGCAACGCGACGATCGTCTTACCGGAGCCGACCTCACCCTGCAGCAGCCGCGACATCGGATGTGGTGCCGACAGATCGTGGGCGATCTCGGCCGCGACCTGGTGCTGACCGGCCGTCAACTCGAACGGCAGACGCCGATCGAACTCCGCCGCGATACCGTCGGTGATCGGTGGGCATCGCGCTGCCACCCGGGTGGATGCGTCGCGTCGGCGGTCGGCGAGAACGAGTTGAACGGCGAGCGCCTCGTCGAACTTGAGCCGCTCGCGCGCGGAGTCCTTGTCCTGTGCGGTGTCCGGGAAATGGATCGACCGCAGTGCGGTGTCGATGTCGACGAGACCGCGCTGCGCACGTACCGACTCGGGCAGCGGATCGACCACTGCGTCGAGTTGGTCGAGTACCTGCCGCACGCAGCGCATGAACGTCCAGCTCTCGACGTCCTTCGCGGCCGGGTAGATGGGCACGAATGCTCGATCGAACACCGACATGTCGACCGCTCCGGAGGAATCGACCGAGCCACGAGCGAGTCCGGCCAGGGTGCCGCCGCCGACGATTCGACCTGCGGGCACGACGGCACCGTCGTTGTCGTCGCCACCGAGAATCACGTAGCTGGGGTGCGTGAGATTCCACCGCTTGCCGAAATACTTGACCTTGCCGGAGAACATCCCGCGTCGACCCGGCACCACCACATGCTTGAGCTTGTGCGGACTGAAGAAGGTGGCTTCGATGCGCTGTCCGTCGGCGGCGAGTGTCACCGCGAGGAACTGGCCGTTGCGGTTCTTCATCGACCGCAACGTCGCGGACTCGACCGTCGCGACGATGGTGATGTGCTCGCCCTCGGGCGGCTCCTTCTCTCCCAGCTCCGAACCGTGCGTCATGTAGCGGTGCGGATAGTGCCGGAGCAGATCCTCGACGGTGTGAATACCGAAGACGTCGGCCAGCGGCGTCGCCGCCGCGGCTCCGAGGACGTGATCGAGCCGGTCCACCAACGTTGCCATTGTCCGAGATTCCCTATTCCACTCCGAATTGCACGAGATCCCCCGGCTGCCCACCTGTATAGACCACCACGTCGACTCCGGGGTGTGCGCCCGCCACGTATTCGGCCAACTGATCGCCGAAATCCTCCGACGCCTCGGCACCGACGAGCACTGTCACCATCTCCCCGCCCGTCGCAAGGAGCTGATCGATCAACCGACACCCCGCATCGAGCGGACGAGCGGCGACGATCACCACTTCCTGCCCCGCGAGCCCGATGCAGTCGCCCGGCTCACACGTGCCGACCCACGTCAGCGATCGCTCCCGCGCGATACGCAGAGATCCCCATCTCGTGCCCGCCGCCGCCTCGGACATCGTGAATGCATCGTCGACCGCAGCCCTGGCTGCATCGTGCACCGCGAGCGCGGCCAAACCCTGCACCATGGCCGAGCACGGCAACATCACCACGTCTTTGCCGTCCGCTCGGGCAGCTGCGCCGACGGCAACCAGTTCCTGCGCGGACAACGCGCCGTTCGGCAACACCAACACCTCGCGGTGCTTCATCCCAACGATCGCACGATGCAGCACCGAGGAGTCGATCGCCTCGTCGCACCGCACCACCGTCGCGCCTTCCTGAACGTGGAGATCCGCGGCACCCTCACCGGCCACCAGCGCCAAAATATCGCGACCCACCGACAACGCTGCTTCGTCGTGCGCTCGGGGGCTCACCGCCCCGTCGAACTCGGCGAATCCGAAACACGAGATGCGCACTCCGCGAACATCTCCGGCTGCGATGCCGAGATCGACGGCACTGCCGGGATCGGTGGTGTGCACATGTGCGGACCATGCCCCGGAACCGTCACCGGCGACCACGACAGAATCTCCGATGTCGGCCAGATCCCGTCGAAGTTCCATCGCCCTCGCGTCGTTCGGGCCGTGCACGACGTAGACCACCTCGTACCCGAGAGGGCGACTCGACCCGTGCCCCGACACACTCTCGGGTGCACCGCCGCACTCCGACGACACGTTCGACGCACCGGTCACCGCCCGGCGTTCGTGCTCAAGTGGACGACGGTAACGCCGGCGCGGCGGGGTGCGGCCGATCACCACCTCCACGAGGGCATCCATGATCACCGAGACACCGAGAGCGCCTGCGTCCACCACTCCCGCCTCGCGGAGTTCGGCGAGTTGATCGGTCGTGCTGTCGACAGCCCGAGCGGTGGCCTCGGCTATGTCGACCACCAGCGTCGAGAGGCCGACGTTGGCGTCGTGGGCGGAGGCCTCCCGATCGGCGGCGTCCAGAACGGTGAGCATCGTGCCCTCGACGGGAACGCTCACTGCGGCTGCGACCAGGACTTTCGCGCGTCGCAACATCGCCTGGATCGACACCGTGTCGAGCGGGCCGTCCGCTGAGGCCTCGGCAACAGCGCGCAACAACTGCGACACGATCACTCCCGAGTTGCCCCGCGCGCCCGCGACCGCCCCCACGGCCAGTGCACGCCCGATGGCGCGGGCGTCCGCAGTGGGCCCGGCTGCGCGCATCGACTCCACCGCGGCACGGAAGGTGAACATGAGATTGGTGCCGGTGTCCGAGTCGGGGATGGGGAACACGTTGAGTGCATCGATCTCGTCGCACCGCGCGGTCAAGGAATCGACACAGCGGTAGGCCCACCGTCGTAGGGCCGCCGCATCGATCGATTCGAGAACGTCGACCACGTCGAGCAGCCTCCCCCCGCGTCACATCCGCTACCTGGTCCGAACTCCCTCGCGGACAGTGCCCGAAGCTTAGTCGGGCATGATCGGTGGCGCGCCGTCCGTGAGCCCTCACGCAGCGTCTGCCGTGGCGGTTTGGTGATTGCGGGCCGCGCCGCTATTCTTGCAGGGTTGCCTCGAGGCGATCTTCACGCATTGCAATCCTTGCATCTGCTCGTAGTTCGTTTCGATGTCTTCGACCACATGTATCGATCAACATCTATCAAGGAGTTCGCGACTATGGCTGCCGTCTGCGACGTATGCGCCAAGGGGCCCGGCTTCGGTAAGTCGGTCTCGCACTCGCACCGACGGACCAACCGTCGTTGGAACCCGAATATCCAGACCGTTCACGCTCAGGTTGCGCCTGGTAACTCCAAGCGCATGGACGTGTGCACCTCCTGCTTGAAGGCAGGCAAGGTGGTCCGGGGCTGATTTCGGCCTCGCTCTTCGATTTCCTCCACGGCCTCGACTGCGTGCGAACGACTGTGCCCCGCCTCCGATTTTCGGAGGCGGGGCACAGTCGTTCGTGCATCCGGACCGTTCCGTTCCGTTCTGCTACACAGCCGGTAAGTGCCGGAAGCGGGATCGTGCATCCGTACCGAGGCACCGCGGCCCCACGACGGAATCACGACGTCGGTTAGAGTCCGGAACGTGACTTATTCGGACGCCGACATTTCCAGCAAGGTCCGCATCGAGGACGGTGTACTTCGCATCGTCGTCGCCACCGACGCCGGAGGTGCGTCGCTCGATCTGGAGGGTATCGCCGACGGCACCGCGGCTCTGCGCTCCGCCAACGACGGCACCACCGCGATCGGAAGCGTCCTGCTCATCGGTCGAGGGCCGAATTTCTGCGCAGGTGGCAATGTTCGCGACTTCGCCGGTGCGGCCGATCGCGGTGCCTTCGTGGGTTCTGTCGCCGACACGTTCCACGCCTTCGTTCGTGAATTGGCCGCCGTCACCGTCCCGGTCGTGGCCGGTGTGCACGGTTGGGCTGCCGGTGCAGGAATGAGCCTGGTCTGCCTCACCGACATCGCCATCGGCGGGCCCTCGACCAAGCTTCGCCCCGCGTATCCCTCGATCGGTTTCACTCCGGACGGTGGCATGTCGTGGACACTCCCCCGAATAGTCGGCTCGGGCCGCGCGATGGACATTCTGCTCAACGACTCGATCATCAACGGAGAGGAGGCCGTTCGTCTCGGGATTCTCAGCCGCCTGGTGGGCGACGACATCGTCGACAGCGAGGCCGAGCGCCTGGCGCGAACCCTTGCCGTCGGGCCGACATCGGCGTATCAGGGAGTCAAGACTCTGCTGCGGGCCGCCGAATCGGTCACGCTGACACAGCAGTTGGACGCCGAAGCCTCCTCGATCTCCGCAGCCGCGTCGTCACCTGCCGGACGTGAAGGCGTCGACGCGTTCGTCGAGAAGCGTCGGCCCGACTTCTCCTGATTCGATCACGGCAGCGTCCAGTCGATCGGTTCGTCTCCCCCCTCGACCAACAATTCGTTGACACGGCTGAAAGGCTTGGATCCGAAGAATCCGCGTGACGCGGACAGCGGAGACGGGTGCGCGGATTCGATGTAGGGCACCGATCCGAGCATCGGCTTCAGGCTAGCCGCGTCGCGTCCCCACAGAACGGCGACCAGTCCGGGCGCGTCGGGATTCTCGGCCCGGGCGACGAGTGCACGAATTGCTTGCTCGGTCACCGCTTCCCACCCCTTCTTCCGGTGCGACGCAGCCTGACCCGGCTCTACGGTGAGCACCCTGTTGAGCAACATCACCCCGCGGTCCGCCCAGGGTGTGAGATCACCGTTGCTGGGCGTGGGCAACCCCAGATCGGCCGAGTACTCCTTGAAGATGTTGCTCAGACTGCGCGGTACTGGTCGCACATCCGGGGCAACGGAAAAGCTCAGCCCCACTGCGTGTCCCGGCGTCGGATACGGATCCTGACCGACGATGAGAACGCGAACTCCATCGAAGGGGTGCCGAAAAGCGCGCAGTACGTTCTCGCCGGCGGGGAGGTAATGGCGTCCTGCGGCGAGTTCTGCCCGTAGGAAGTCGCCCATGGCAGCAACATTCGACTCGACCGGAGCAAGGGCGGCCGCCCACCCCGATTCGACGCTCTCGGCGAGCGGACGCGGCGTCACCGATCGATCCGGCGCAGCGCGTCGCGGTAGTACGCGGCATTGGCCGAGTACATCTGCACGTTGATGTCGACATGCCCTTCGGGAACCTGGTACCCCTCGCGAATTTTCGCCGGAACCCCCAGCGCCATGGAGCGTTCGGGAACGACGAACTTGAACGGCACCACTGCGCCTGCCCCTACGATCGAGCCGGCACCGATCTTCGAGCCGTTCAGTACCACCGAGCCCGAGGCGATGAGGCAGTTGTTCCCGATGGTCGCACCCTCGACGTGCGCGTTGTGGCCAAGTACGCAACCGGAACCGATGACCGTTGCGTCGATCGGGGTGCAGTGCACCACGGTCCCGTCCTGCACGTTGGTACCCTCGCCGATCGAAATGGTGCCGTAATCGGCCCGCAGAACGGCAGTGGGCCACACCGACGATCCGGCCGCCAGGGTCACCGCTCCGATGACGACGGCGTCGGGATGGACGTAGGCGTCGGGGTGGATGTCGGGTTCGCGATCACCGAGTGCGTAGATAGCCATCTCTGCAACTTAGCCGACCCGATGGACCCGACCGCGTTCACTCGCCCTCGAAACTCGACCATCCCGATCTACCCGAATGGGGGCGTCCGCCGACCGTCACTCGTGGGCTCTGTCCGTCACCGCCGTGCTGGACACGGCCGATCACCGTCCATCCCCGGGGAACGCCTGCGGTATCGGGGAAGGTGCCGACGAGAGCGTGATCCTCGCCTCCGGTGAGCACCCAGTCCAGCGGATCGTGACCCATCAGTGTTGCGGCCGAACGCACTTCGACCGGGATGTCCAGCAGGTCGGGATCGACGTCCAGCAGAACGCCCGACGCGTCGGCGATGTGGCCGAGATCGGCCAACAAGCCGTCGGAGACGTCGGTGAGCGAGGTCGCACCCGCCTCTGCCGCGTCGATCCCGGCGCGATATGGAGGAACGGGCACTCGGTGCGCGTCCACCACGGCGTCGTGGCCGGTTCTGTCCCTGTTGCCGAGCAGGAGGGCGAGTCCGGCCGCCGACCAGCCGAGCCGTCCCGCGTACGCGATCACATCACCGGCTCGCGCCCCCGATCGAAGAACCGGGGCCCGGCCCTGAAGGTCGCCGAGCGCGGTGATCGAGATCACCAGCTCCGGCGACTGCACCACATCGCCGCCGACGATGGCCGATCCAGCAGCGACCGCCTCGAGCCACATGCCCTCGTTGAGGCCGTCGGTCACGCTCACCGGCGTGTCGGCCGGGCACCCGAGCGAGACGAGAAAACCCGAGCACTGCGCGCCCATTGCGGCGATGTCCGCGCCGTTCTGCGCGATCGACTTGCGGCCGATCTGTATCGGACTCGACCAGTCGAGCCGAAAGTGCCTGCCGTGCACCAACATATCGGTGGACGCCGCGATCCGGCCGTCGGACGCGGCGACGACGGCTGCGTCGTCACCCGGCCCGACGATGGTCGACGGTGGCTGCACACGGTCTGCGATTGCGCGGGCGATCACGTCGAATTCACCGACCTGCGCGACGGTGCGCTCGCTGCCGGTGGACGAGTCGGTGACGGTGTCGTCGATGATGTTCCTCCCTGAGAACGCGGTGCGTGCGCGACGGTCTCACGCGGAGCGCGCGCCGAGCCTGCGGTACCTTTTAGCGGCGGTCGGGACAGTACCGATGCAGCAGGTTACGTGCGAAGAGAACGTAGTCGAACCAACCTACAGTCGAGAAGTCCGGCAGGGGAAAGGGACCACCGATGGTGCAAGCATTCGTTCTCGTTCAGACCGAGGTGGGCCGTGCGACGGCCGTCGCACAGCAGATCGAGGCCGTCGACGGTGTCGTGTCGGCGGAGGCCGTCGTCGGGCCCTACGACGTGATCGCGCGCGCCGACGGTGCCTCCGACGCCGAGATCGCCGAGATCGTCTCGCGCATCCAGAAGGTCGATGCCATCACTCGCACCCTCACCTGCCCCGTGGCCCCGCAGTCGACGACGTCCGTCGGATAGCTCGTGAATTCACCCGACACCGGCAACGACGCCGGCACCGAAGACAGCCCGGCCGAGACCGAGAGCACTCGCGAGCAGCGCCATCCCGCAGTCATCGCCACCGCGATCGCGTTACCGGTCGCGCTGGTAGTCGGAGTTCTGGTTGCCGCCATCGCGGTCAACCGCTCACCCGTCCGCGATCCGGTCGCACTGGGCCCGGTCGACTCCCCCGATGCCGCGAGCGCGCAGTGCACATCCCTGCTCGACGCCTTGCCCGAGAACCTCGGCGACTACACCGGAGCCGAGTTGGCCGACCCGGCCCCGGTCGGAGTCCGCGCGTGGGCCTCGGACGTGGAGAACGCCGAGCCGGTCGTGTTGCGGTGCGGCCTGCCCCGGCCCATCGGGTTCGATGTGGCCGCACCGCTGCAGGTGATCAACGGCGTTCAGTGGTTCGAGGTGTCCGGGGAAGGCGACGGGATCGATGCCAGCACATGGTTCGTCGTCGATCGCGGCGTCTATGTTGCCCTGACGATTCCGGGCGACTCGGGCCCCACCCCGTTGCAGGACGCGTCCTCGGCCGTGTCGGACGCGCTGCCCCAGCAACCTCTCGACCCGGCTCCGTTGCAGTAGCGCTGGGCCGCAACGGCTCTAGCGCAAGCCGGTGCCGCGGGCGAGGGCGGTGTCGATCAGAGTCGCGATGAGCGTCGGGTAGTCGACGCCCGATTCCGCCCACATCTTGGGGTACATCGAGATCGACGTGAACCCGGGCATCGTGTTGATCTCGTTGATGACCGGACCGTTCTCGGTGACGAAGAAATCCACGCGCGCCAGGCCTTGGCAGTCCAACGCCCGAAAGGCCGCGACGGCGAGTTCACGTATGCGGTCGCTGGTAGCGTCGTCGAGTGCCGCCGGGATGTCGAACTCACTGACATCGTCGAGGTACTTGGTGTCGAAGTCGTAGAAAGCATGATCGTCGATGTCCGCGTCGGGAATTCGGATCTCGGCGACGGCGCTCGCGCGTACGGTGCCGTCGGGAAATTCCAGCACCCCGCACTCGACCTCGCGGCCGTGGATCATGCCCTCGACGATCACCTTGGGGTCGTGTTCGCGTGCGATGGCGATCGCGGTGGGTAGTTGGTCCCACGCGGTGATGCGCGAGATTCCGATGGACGATCCACCTCGGGCCGGTTTGACGAATGCGGGCAGGCCGATTCGGTCACGCTCGGCAGCCGTCAGGTCGTCGACCGCGCGTCGGAGTACGACCTGGCGACCGATCGGCAGTCCTTCGGCACCGAGCAGCTTCTTGGTGAATTCCTTGTCCATGCCCGCAGCGCTGGCCAGCACGCCCGGCCCGACGTACGGAACGCCTGCCAGTTCGAGCAGACCCTGCAGCGTGCCGTCCTCGCCGTACGGTCCGTGCAGAACGGGGAACACGACGTCGACGGATGCAAGCACCGTCCCGCCTTCCCCCTCGCCGAGCGCGAGCAGAGCACCGGCGTGGCCGGGGTCGGTACTGAGCGCAAGCGCGGCTCCCGTCTTGTCGACGGTCGGCAGCACCCTGTCGTGAATCGCCAGCGCATCGATGTCGGAGGAGCCGAGTACCCAGGCACCGTCCGCGGTGATCCCCACCGGGACAACCTCGTACTTGGCCGGATCGAGGTTCTGCAGCACGCTACCTGCCGATACACAGGACACGGCATGCTCGCTGCTGCGGCCACCGAAGACGACGGCAACTTTGATGCGGGGAGTACTCACGATGAGAAACCGTACCGTCGCGGCTCATCGAACGCGGATTCGCCCTGTTCGTCGCGAGACCGCGATCACTGCCTCACTCGGGCTTGATACGACGTCCCAGCAGGTGCCCGACCGCATCCGGAACGGACATGCCGCCGTGACACACCCGATGCACCGCGTCGGTCAGTGGCATCTCGACGTCGTAACTCTCGGCGAGCGCTCGCACCGAGGTGCAGGATTTGACGCCCTCGGCCACCTGCCCGTGCGCTGCCTCCTGCGCACTCTCGAGGGAACCACCCGAACCCAGTCGCTCTCCGAACGTGCGATTGCGCGAGAGAGGCGACGAGCAGGTGGCGACCAGGTCGCCCACGCCGGCCAGGCCCGACAGCGTCGACGGCTTGGCACCGAGCGCCACTCCGAGTCGGATGATCTCGGCCAGACCCCTGGTCATGATCGACGCGAGGGTGTTCTCGCCGTATCCGACGCCTGCGGCCATCCCGCAGGCGAGGGCGATGACGTTCTTGCAGGCACCACCGATCTCGGCACCGATGACGTCACTGTTGGTGTAAGGCCTGAAATATCCGGTCGCGCAGGACTTCTGAATCTCGAGGGCTCGCTGGGAGTCGGAGCAGGCGATGACGGTGGCTGCGGGCTGCCCCTCGGCGATCGGGCGCGCAAGGTTCGGCCCGGACAGGCACGCCACCCGGCTGGGATCGGCACCGGTGACCTGAGAGATCACCTGACTCATCCGCATGAGCGTTCCGGTCTCGATTCCCTTCGCCAGGGAGAGCAGCGTTGCCTGCGGCGGGATCGAGTCGGTCCACGCCCCCAGATTGGCCCGCAGACTCTGCGACGGCACGGCGAGAACCACGATGTCGGCTCCGTCGAGGGCACGCACCGGATCACTCGTCGCGCGGATGGACGACGGTAGCTCGATTCCAGGAAGGTAGTCCTTGTTCTCGTGGTCGTCGGTGATGGATGCAGCGAGTTCCTCGCGGCGGGCCCACATGGTGACGTCCGTTCCGGCATCGGCCAACACCTTGGCGAATGCGGTCCCCCACGAACCCGACCCCAATACCGCTGCTCTGCTCATTCCGCCAACCCCTCGCCTACTTCGCCGATGCCCTGTCCACGCGCGCATCACCCTAACTCGCAGACCTGCTCGGGCGGTCGGAGTCGGCACAGATCGGTGACGCTGGCAGGATCGAGCACCATGGGTGCATCACGAGACGACGACGGCGACCGTGTCGTCAGGGTTCTCATCGCGGTGAAGGATCTCACCGCAGCGAAGTCGCGCTTGGCGGCGGAGTTCTCGGCACCCGATCGGACTCGATTGGTGCTCGCGATGCTCAGCGACACCGTTGCGGCCGCCGACGCCGTCTCGGTGGTCGATTCGGTCACGGTGGTCACCCCGGATCCTCTCGTCGCAGAGACGGCCCGGAGGATCGGCGCACTGGTGTTCGACGAACCGGTCCGCGATCCTGCGCTGCAACCGGACCAACGCCTGAACCACGCGTTCGCGGCCGCAGCGCACGTACTGCGTCACTGTGAAGTCGGTGTGGACGCCCGTGGGGACGTCCGTGGGGGCGAGCCTGTCGCCGCGCGCCGCGTCGACATCATCGCGTTGCAAGCAGACCTGCCTGCGATGCGTTCGGCAGAACTCGCGCAGGCCTACGCCAGTGCCCGCCGGGGAGGCAGATCGCTCGTGATCGACCATCACGGCACGGGGACCGCCGCCCTGATCCTCAAGGACTCCCCCGACGAGTTGGCACCACTGTTCGGACGGGACTCCGCGCGTCGCCACACCGTCTCGGGCGCACTGGAACTCGACGGCACCTGGCCGGGTCTTCGACTGGACGTGGACACCGCCGACGACGTCCGCGGAGCGCACCGTCTGGGAGTCGGGCCGGCGACGGCGGCCGTCCTACACTCGCTCGGGTGGAGTGACGAAGCATCGGCGACGACTGCCTGACGGCGCGTACCGCCTTGGGAGTCGAGTGAACGGAGACTCGAGTTCTGCCATCGGAGTTTCACCGACGCCCGGTATGGGGGATGATCGTGCGGTGAGCAAAGACGACGCGCAGTCAGCGAACCAGGATCCTCCGATCGATACCGGAAAGGCCACCGGTTCGGACCCGGCATGGAGCGCTCCGATCGCGGCGACGATGCCGAGTATTCCCTCCGCGCTTCCGGCCGCCACACCGGAATCCGTCGACGCTGCCACCGTGCTCCCCGAAAATCGCTATCTCAACCGGGAATTGAGCTGGCTCGATTTCAACTCGCGCGTTCTCGCACTCGCGGAGGACTCGTCGCTCCCCTTGCTCGAACGGGCGAAGTTCCTCGCGATCTACGCGTCGAATCTCGACGAGTTCTACATGGTTCGGGTTGCGGGCCTCAAGCGCCGTGACGAAACCGGACTGTCGGTCCGCTCCGCCGACGGCATGACCCCACGCGAGCAGCTCGCGGTGATCGGTCAACGCACCCAGGAGCTCGCGCTCAAACATGCGCGAGTACTGCTGGATTCGATCCTGCCCGAGCTCACCGCCGAGGGCATCGCGATCATCCGGTGGTCCGACCTGGACAGCGACGAGCGCTCCCGGCTGTCGGAGTACTTCACCGAGCAGGTCTTCCCGGTTCTCACACCGCTGGCCGTCGACCCGGCCCACCCCTTCCCGTACATCAGCGGGCTGAGCCTGAATCTCGCTGTGACAGTAAAGGATTACTCCACCACCGGTGAGCACTTCGCCCGCGTGAAGGTGCCCGACAACGTCGATCGCTTCGTGCGGGTCAAGCGCGGCGAGGGCAACCACCGCATCGACGCCTTCCTGTCGATGGAGGAGTTGATCTCGGCTCATCTGGACGTGCTCTTCCCCGGCATGGAGGTCGTCGAGTCTCACGCGTTCCGGATCACGCGCAACGCCGATTTCGAGGTCGAGGAAGACCGCGACGAGGATCTCCTCCAGGCACTTGAGCGAGAGCTCGCCCGTAGGCGTTTCGGCTCTCCGGTCCGCCTCGAGATCGCCGACGACATGACCGAGCACATGCTCGAATTGTTGCTTCGCGAACTCGATGTCGATCCAGGCGACGTCATTCAGGTTCCCGGACTGCTCGACCTGTCGTGCCTGTGGCAGGTCTACAGCGTCGACCGCCCCAACCTCAAGGACGCCCCCTTCGTTCCGGCCACCCACCCGGCATTCGGTGAGCGCGAGACCCCCAAGAGCGTCTTCTCCACCCTGCGCGACGGCGATGTCCTGGTCCATCATCCGTACGATTCCTTCTCCACCAGCGTTCAACGCTTCATCGAGCAGGCCGCGGCCGACCCGCAGGTGCTCGCCATCAAGCAGACGCTCTATCGGACCTCGGGAGATTCCCCGATCGTCAACGCGCTCGTCGATGCCGCAGGCGCGGGCAAGCAGGTGGTTGCGCTGGTCGAGATCAAGGCGCGTTTCGACGAACAGGCGAACATCGAGTGGGCACGCAAGCTCGAAAAGGCGGGCGTACACGTGGTGTACGGCCTCGTCGGGCTCAAGACGCACTGCAAGACGTGCCTCGTGGTGCGCCGAGAAGGATCCGTCATTCGCCGGTACTGCCACATCGGTACCGGCAACTACAACCCCAAGACAGCGCGAATCTACGAGGACGTGGGCCTGCTGACGTCGTCGCCCGAAATCGGGGCCGACCTCACCGATCTGTTCAACTCGCTGACCGGATACTCGCGAAAGTCCAAGTACCGCAATCTTCTCGTCGCACCGTACGGAGTTCGGCGCGGCATCGTCGAGCGCATCGAGGCAGAGGTCGAGCACCTCAAGGAGGGCCGCAGCGCCGGAATTCGCCTCAAGGCCAACGCCTTGGTGGACGAGCAGGTCATCGACGCGCTCTACCGAGCATCGATGGCAGGAGTACCGGTGAAGGTGGTGGTGCGCGGAATCTGTGCACTCAAGCCAGGCGTTCCCGGTCTGTCGGAGAACATCGAAGTGCGTTCCATCCTCGGCCGATTCCTCGAACACTCGCGTGTTCTGCACTTCCAGGGTGCGGACGAATTCTGGATCGGCAGCGCAGACATGATGCACCGCAACCTCGATCGCCGAGTCGAGGTGATGGCTCAGGTCAAGGATCCTCGATTGGCGAACCAGCTGAGCGACATCTTCGATTCTGCACTCGACCCCACCACTCGATGCTGGGAGCTGGGACCGGACGGCGGCTGGGTCGCGTCACCGGCTCGGGGTGAGAAAGTTCGTGAGCATCAGGTGGACCTGATGCGCAGTCGGAGGAATCAGGGCTCCTGATGGGCACTTCCGACGGCTCCCCCCGCGCCAACATCTTCGCGGCGGGCTCGATCCTGTGGCGACGCTCACCGAGCGGCGGCTCGGGTGTCGAGGTCGCCTTGGTGCACAGGCCGAAATACGACGACTGGTCGTTCCCCAAGGGAAAGCTCGATCCCGGTGAAACAGCTGTCGACGCAGCAGTCCGAGAGGTCAAGGAGGAGACCGGATTCGACTCGAGACTCGGACGGTCTCTGTCCTACGTCACGTACCCGATTCCGGGGCACCGTCGGGTCAAGAAAGTTCTGTACTGGGCAGCGGAGGTCACCGGGGGCGAGTTCGTCCCCAACGTCGAGGTGGACGAACTGCGCTGGGTAGCGCCCGAGGACGTCGGCCGCGAACTCTCGTATCCCATGGACCACAAGATCCTTCGCCGGTTCGTGGCCAAGCCTGCAGACACCTCCACAGTGCTGTTGGTTCGGCACGGCAGTGCCGGGTCGCGCTCACGGTTCAAGGGTAACGACGTCGACCGTCCACTCGACAGGATCGGACGCCGACAGGCCGAATCCTTGGTGTCGTTGCTTCGGGCCTTCGGCGGCGATGCCGTGTACGCAGCCGACCGTGCTCGGTGTGTGCAGACCGTTGCTCCATTCGCGGAATCGTTGGGGGTGGACATCACTCCCGAGCACCTCTTGTCCGAGGAAGGGTATGCCGACGACCCGCGCAAGGGCCGCCATCGCGCTCGCGACATCGCCGAACTGCCCGGCACCCCCGTTGTCTGCAGCCAGGGAAAAGTGATCCCGGACTTGATGCGTTGGTGGGCCGAGAAGGACGGAATCACGTTGCCGGCCAACAGAAATCGCAAGGGCAGCGTATGGGTGCTCTCACGCCGCGACGGCAGGCTCATCTCGGCCGATCACATCGCCAGTCCGTTGCCCACCCTCGCCGCCGACGGCTGAGCGGCCACACGACAAACAGAAGGCCCCCGACTCGATCTTCGAGTCGGGGGCCTTCTGCCGTTCACAACCTGCCTCACTCACGCTGCCGCTTCAGCGGCTGCGCCTCACGAGTGAAAACCTGCAGGCTCTACTTCTTCGCTGCGCGCTTCGCGGGTGCCTTCTTGGCCGGAGCCTTCTTGGCCGGGGCCTTCTTGGCGACGGTCTTCTTGGCCGCTGTCTTGGCCGGAGCCTTCTTGGCAGGAGCCGTCGTGGTTGCGGCCTTGCGAGCGGTCGTCTTGGCCGGAGCCTTCTTGGCAGCAGCCGTCGTGGTCTTGCGCGCGGTGGTCTTCGCGGGAGCTGCCTTCTTGGCGGCCGTCTTTGCGGGAGCTGCCTTCTTGGCGGCGGTCTTTGCCGGAGCTGCCTTCTTGGCTGCCGCGGTGGTGGCCTTGCGGGCGGTCGTCTTCACCGCTGCCTTCTTGGCGGCCGTCTTCTTCGCTGCCGCAGTCTTCTTGGCCGGAGCTGCAGCCGAACCGCGCTTGACGGCAGGTCCGGTTGCGGGCAACTTCTGTCCACCGGCGATGACGGCCTTGAACTGCGCGCCCGGACGGAATGCCGGAACGTTGGTCGGCTTCACGCGAACGGTCTCACCGGTGCGGGGGTTGCGGGCGACACGCGCTGCGCGACGACGCTGCTCGAACACGCCGAAGCCCGTGATCGTGACACTCTCGCCGCGGTGGACCGCGCGCACGATGGTGTCGACGATGTTCTCGACAGCCTCTGTGGCGCTCCGCCTATCAGACCCCAACTTCTCGGTCAGGGCGTCAATCAGCTCTGCCTTGTTCATGGATTTCCTCCGCTATATGGTGGTCCATCGTCGGACCGACTACTACAACGGTAAACCCCAAGTCGTCAAGAGTCTATGCGCCACGCCAATTTTCATTCCGGTGTCGCGGAATGGTTCACGGCCCCAAAGCGTGTCGGACCGGTGCCAGGTCAGCTTTCGGAGGGTGTCTCGATCCGCGCCGGGAGGGTCAGGGGTTTGTATGAAGGCCTTGACTTTTCGTACTCCGTAATGGCCTCTACCTGGCGTAACGTCAATCCGATGTCGTCGAGACCCTCCAGCAGACGCCACCGCGTGTAGTCGTCAATCGCGAAGCGCACCACCAACGTTCCAGCCGTTACGGTCTTGTCGACGAGGTCGACAATCAATTCCAGACCGGGCTGTTCTTCTAAGGCTTTCCACAGCAATTCGACGTCCGACTGATCGACTTCGGCGGCCAACAGCCCGGCTTTGCCCGAGTTTCCGCGAAAGATATCGGCGAAGCGAGAGGCGATCACAACCCGAAATCCGAAGTCCGAGAGTGCCCAGACGGCATGTTCGCGTGATGATCCCGTACCGAAATCGGGCCCGGCAACGAGCACCGAACCTCGGTTGTAGGGCTCGAGATTCAGGATGAAGTTCGGGTCCGAGCGCCAGGCCGCGAACAACCCGTCCTCGAATCCGGTGCGCGTGACGCGCTTGAGGTAGACCGCGGGGATTATCTGGTCGGTGTCGACGTTGGACCGCCGTAGCGGAACTCCGATACCGGTGTGTCGAGTGAAAGCTTCCATCGAATGTGCTCCTATGCGTTCGATCGATCCGAGCGAGGACGCGCGTTACGCGAGATCCGCCGGAGAGGACAGGGTTCCGCGGATTGCGGTAGCGGCGGCAACCAGAGGCGACACGAGATGAGTGCGACCGCCCTTGCCCTGCCTACCCTCGAAATTCCGGTTGGACGTCGACGCCGATCGCTCGCCCGCCGCCAGCTGATCCGGATTCATTCCCAGGCACATCGAGCAACCGGCCTGACGCCACTCCGCTCCTGCGGCCGTGAAGATCTCACCCAGGCCTTCCTCCTCCGCCTGCGCTCGCACCCGCATGGACCCGGGTACCACCAGCATTCGCACTCCGTCGGCAACCCGATGCCCTTCGAGAACGGACGCGACTGCCCGCAGATCCTCGATTCGACCGTTGGTGCACGAGCCCACGAACACGGTGTCGACAGCGATCTCGCGGATGGGTGTACCCGCTTCCAGGCCCATGTACTGCAAAGCCTTCTGGGCTGCCGCCCGCTCGCTCTCGTCGACCATCGCCTCCGGATCGGGCACCGTATCGCCCAGTGGCGCACCCTGACCCGGATTCGTTCCCCAGGTGACGAACGGCGTCAACGTGCCGGCATCGATGTGGACCTCGTTGTCGAACACTGCATCCGGATCGGTCGCCAGTTCGTCCCACGCCGCCACCGCCGCGTCCCAGTCGGCTCCTCGAGGAGCGTGCGGGCGTCCCTTCAGGTACTCGTACGTGATCTCGTCGGGTGCGATCATGCCTGCCCGTGCACCGGCCTCGATCGACATGTTGCAGATGGTCATTCGCGCTTCCATCGACAGCTTGCGAATGGCCTCACCGCGGTACTCGAGGACGTAGCCCTGGCCACCGCCGGTGCCGATCTGTGCGATGACGGCAAGGATCAGGTCCTTGCTCGTCACACCGGGGGCGAGCTCACCGTCGACGTTGATCGCCATCGTCTTGAAAGGACGCAGCGACAGTGTCTGCGTCGCCATGACGTGCTCGACCTCGCTGGTACCGATGCCCATTGCGATCGAGCCGAAGGCACCGTGCGTCGAGGTGTGGCTGTCTCCGCACACCACGGTCATGCCGGGCTGGGTCAGACCCAACTGCGGCCCGATGATGTGCACGATGCCCTGATCGAGATCGCCCATCGGGTAGAGCCGAACACCGAATTCCTCGCAGTTGCGGCGAAGAGTGTCGACCTGTGTGCGCGAGACCAGATCTGCGATGGGCGCGAAGATGTCGGCCGTCGGGACGTTGTGGTCCTCGGTCGCGATCGTCAGATCCGGACGTCGGAGTCCGCGGCCGGCCAGCCGAAGGCCGTCGAACGCCTGCGGGCTGGTGACCTCGTGCACCAGATGGAGATCGATGTAGATCAGATCCGGCTCACGCGCTCCGCCTTCTCCGCCGCCTCGGACCACCACGTGCTGGTCCCATACCTTCTCCGCCAAAGTCTTCGGTGTTTCGGACATCGCTGTCGCGGACCTCGTCTTCCCTGTCGTCGTCGCGCCGATGAACGGGCTGGTCCACCTCGCGTGATCGTCTCGACATCATGCCCCCGGCACGCACTGAAGATCTCGTAGTTGTGCAATCTCAGCATTCGGGAGGCTAATATCGTTCTATGAGACAGCATAGCCCCAATGGCCTCGTCGACAAATCGAGCGGTATCGGTGTCCTCGACAAGGCGATGACGGTGCTGCACGCGGTGGCGGAGACGCCCTGCAATCTCAACGACCTGTGCGCTCGAACGAGCCTGCCCCGGGCAACGGCCCACCGCCTCGCGGTAGGACTGGAGACCCACCGCCTTCTCGTACGGGATGCCGACGGCCTGTGGCGGACCGGCCCGGGATTGGGAGAGCTTGCGGCGAGCGCATCGGACACCCTGCTCGACGCTGCTGCCTCGGTCCTCCCACGCCTGCGCGAAATCACCGGTGAGAGTGTGCAGATCTATCGGCGCGAAGGGACAGTGCGGGTGTGCGTGGCATCCATGGAGCCGCCGACCGGACTTCGAGACACCGTACTCGTCGGCGCACGTCTGCCGATGACGGCTGGATCGGGTGCCAAAGTCCTTCTCGCATGGGCAGATTCGCAGACACAACGAACAGTTCTGCCGGATGCAGAATTCAGCGAGCGTGTTCTGCTCGAAGTTCGGCGGCGCGGATGGGCACAGAGCGCGGGCGAGCGCGAACCGGGCGTCGCGAGCGTCGCCGCGCCCGTGCGGGACGGCAACGACACTGTGGTGGCGGCGATCTCGGTATCCGGACCGATCGATCGAATCGGACGCAAGCCCGGAGCGCGGTGGGCCGCGGATCTTCTTGCCGCCGCGGACGCTCTGCACAAGCGACTCTGAGGTAAACCGCAGCCCCGTCGGCCCGAGAAAAACGAGCTGATCGAGCTGCGAGAGTGGGGTACCTTCGTCTCGAGCGGCCTACCCGGTCGGTCGACGACTGCGAGGAGTCACCCCATGCCCGAATCCGGCAGTGAAGAACTGAAGAAGAAGTTCCGCGAGGTTCTGGAACAGAAGAACAGCAAGTCCCACAATTCCGTCGAACACAAGGACGGTGGACCGAAGGTCAACAACGTCCACGGTCCGGCCGACCATCAGAAGATGTTCCGCCGCAAGAGCGTCTGAGACGCACGCACCGAAACGACAACACCCTCCCGATCCGCGGATCGAGAGGGTGCTGTCAGTTGTAGCCCCGACGGGATTCGAACCCGCGCTACCGCCTTGAGAGGGCGGCGTCCTAGGCCGCTAGACGACGGGGCCAGGAACTTCACCTGCATTGTGTTCGAGCTTGTACGTGCCGAGCCAGCTTAACTGCCTCGGCCTCGGCGACAAAATCGCCTTCACCTGCTCGCTGGGGTACCAGGACTCGAACCTAGAATGGCGGTACCAGAAACCGCTGTGTTGCCAATTACACCATACCCCAATGGGCTTGAATCGAATTGCTCATCACGATCGATGTGCACTGCGTTTCGAGCCGGGATAGAGACTATCAAAGGTGACTACCCATTCTCCAAATCGGCTGCTCAGAGCCACCGAAACCGCGCCGTGGACGCGTCGGGGGCGGCCGAGGCACCGTCGAGTGGAGACCGGAAGAGCCCCCTCCACACCTCGGCCGACGAGTGGAGCAGACTTGTTCTCCGTGACCGATCGCAGACCCGGCCGAGTCCGATGAAGGTTCTGCTCGTCCCTCAGGGCGAGCAGGCCGTGCTGACCCACCTCGCCGACGACGGCTCGATGCTGAGCGATCCCACCGTGGCCGAGGATCTCATCGCGGCCGTAGCCGAGCTCGAGCGCGACGAACGGCCGAGGTGGGTGTGGGAAGACACGAGCCGTATCTACCCTCGGCTGCTCGAACGAGGAGTCCGCGTACGCCGCTGTCACGATCTCGCACTGGTCGGTGCCATCCTGTCGATGCGGGCCGGCTCGGCGACTGTCCCGTCGGCTCCCGCCGACCTGAGGCCGGGTCTGTTCGACGCGAACCCGAACTCCGATCCGGCGGCGGTTCTCGCCGAGTATCGGCGTCAGCTCCGCGGCGTCGGTGACGATCGCGCACTGCACCTGCTGGCAGCGGCCGAGTCGGCCGGAGGACTGGCCGCAGCGGAGATGACCTTCGACGGGTTGCCGTTCTCGGCGTCGGCGCATCGCCGTCATCTCGAGACGATGCTCGGTACCCGGCCGCTCGATGGATCCCCTCCCCCGGCCCTCGTAGAGCTCGAGAATCAAATCTCCTCGGCGTTCGGCCGACGCGTCAATCCTGCCTCGCCCGTGGAGTTGGTCGCCGCGTTCGCGCGCGTCGGTATCGAACTGACATCGACTCGCGCGCATACCATCCGCGACATCGACCACCCGGCGGTTCCGTTACTGCTGCGGCACCGTGACCTCTCGAAGCTGCATGCCGCGAACGGGTGGGCGTGGCTCGACGCGTGGGTCCGCGACGATCGTTTCCGGCCTGTCTACGTTCCCGGCGCTGTGGTGTCGGGTCGGTGGGCCAGTCGCGGCGGGGGCGGCCTTCAGATCCCGAAACCCCTGCGCGCCAGTGTGATCGCCGATCCCGGCCACACCTTTGTGGCCGCCGACGCCGGCCAGCTCGAACCACGCATCCTCGCGGCGATGTCCGGCGATCCCCGTATGGTCGCCGCGGCAGGCACCGCGGATCTGTACGCACCGGTGGCCGCAGAATCGTTCGACGGCGATCGCAGCCACGCCAAGGTCGCCGTTCTCGGGGTGCTGTACGGCGCAACCTCGGGTGACGCGCGCTCTCTGCTGACGCGACTACGGGCCAAGTTCCCCGGTGCCGTTGCACTGGTGGAGGAGGCCGCCCGCGCCGGTGAACGGGGGGAGGTCGTTCGTTCCTGGCTGGGACGGGCCTGCCCACCGCCCTCGGCGCAGTGGTGGTCCACCGGTGACGCCCATGCGCGTGGCCGGTTCACCCGAAATTTCGTCGTGCAGGCCACCGCCGCCGAGTGGGCGCTGTGTTTGTTGGCCGATCTGCGCGGACGGTTGGCCGGGAGCGGAGCCCGCAGGAGCGACCGGAATTCCGACGAAGGGAGCGGAGCCCGCAGGAGCGACCGGAATTCCGGGAGCGGCAGCGAGTTGGTGTTCTTTCAGCACGACGAAGTGGTGGTGCATTGTGCGATCGCCGAGTCGGGTCGTGTCGCCGAAGCTGTTGCAGAATCGGCGTTGTCGGCCACCCGGCTGATGTTCGGTGACACGGCCGTCCGGTTTCCGATGGAAACCAGAGTCGACCGCTTCTACGGTGCCTCCGCTGCCGGTTCCGAGCTGGATTCGGACTGAGCTCGCGGCGGGTCGACGAACGTCACGTCGATGTCCTCGAACGGCTTGCTGCGTTGCGCTTCTGCCTGCCCGGTGTACGTGAGCTTGTCGCCCTGAGTCAGTTCGACGTCATCGGTGAACGGGGCCAGCAGCGCGCGCGGGAAGAGCCGATCGACGCGAACCACGTTGATCTCGATGCACATCACGATGGACACCGACGTCACGTACAGAAACGCCAGCAGTCCCAGAACGACAGCGAACACACCGTTGGTGACGGTCGCGTTGCTGACGACGTACTTCACGTACACACTGCCGAAGGTCTGCAGCAGCTGCCAGATCAGACCGGCAACGACGGCCCCGGGAAGAACCTGTGGGATCGACACCGACCTCGCGGTGGCGAGCCTGAACGCCACGACGAACACACCGACGTAGAAGAACGTGCCGACCACGAACACCACGAGGCCCGA
Organism: Rhodococcus sp. IEGM 1372; assembly: GCF_030056835.1. Taxonomy (NCBI): domain Bacteria; kingdom Bacillati; phylum Actinomycetota; class Actinomycetes; order Mycobacteriales; family Nocardiaceae; genus Rhodococcus; species Rhodococcus sp. IEGM 1372. Next base: position 230,976 of record NZ_JASHKS010000001.1, read on the forward strand.
TTCCGGACCGAAATATCCTGCGGCACTGAGCACATTGAGTGCGGTGATGGCCAGGACGGCCAGACCGACCGTGCTCAGCAGACCCAAGCCGCGCACGCGGGCGCGGATGGGATCGGGCCGTAGGTTCTTCGGCACCGTCCACGCCGTGTTCATCGCGTTCTGGAGCGCCACGGCTACCCCGAGCCCGCCGTACAGGGAACCCAGGACACCCACCACCAGACCCACGGTGCCTCCACCGATGCGGTCGGGCCTGCCCAGTTCGTCCCCGATCACCGGGATCTGACCGAGTGCCGAGTTCAGGATCTGTTGCTGCAGTTCCGGGCTACCGGCCAATACGATTCCCAGAACCGTCGAGAACAGCAACAGTGCGGGAAACAGCGAGACGAAGGCGTAGTAGGTGATCAGGGCAGCGAGGTAGCCACCCTGATCGTCGACGAACTTGTACACCACCGCAATGGGGTATCCGAGAACCGGCCGCCTGCGCTGGAGTCGATCCAGTCGATCGGAAAAACTCATTCGAGGCTCTCCCCGAGGACCGGGGTGCGCCGGCGGCCGTGCGCCCTCACGCCACCTGGGCGCGTGCCGCAGCCAGGCGCGCCAAGGTCTTCTCGCGTCCGAGCAATTCCATGGACTCGTACAGCGGTGGGCTGATGTGCGACCCGGTCACTCCCACCCGGATCGGGGCGAAAGCCTTGCGCGGCTTGAGCTCCAGCTTCTCGATCAACACGTCCTTGAGAGTCGCCTCCAGGTCGGCCGTGGTCCAGGTCTGCAACGCCGTCAGTGCCTCGACAGTGGCGTCGAGAACGGGTGCGGCATCGGCACCGAGGTTCTTGGCCGCGGCTGCGGGGTCGATCTCGAAGTCCGCCTCGTCGACGAACAGGAACTTCAACAGTCCCCATGCGTCCGACAGGACGACGATGCGGGTCTGCACCAGATCGGCCGCGACAGCGAAGACCTTCTCGTCGACCGGCTCGGTGAGATGGCCCTGTGCGACGAGGTATTCGCGCAAACGCGCCGCGAAATCCTCCGCTGCCAGCATCCTGATGTGCTCGGCGTTGATCGCGTCGGCTTTCTTCTGATCGAAGCGCGCCGGATTGGAATTGACGGACGAGATCTCGAACGCCGCCACCATCTCGTCGAGCGTGAACACGTCGTGATCGTCCGAGATACCCCATCCGAGAAGCGCGAGGTAGTTCAGCAATCCCTCCGGCACGAAACCACGATCACGGTGGATGAAGAGGTTGGACTCGGGGTCACGCTTGGACAGCTTCTTGTTGCCTTGGCCCATGACGAACGGCAGGTGCCCGAACTCGGGGGTGCGTTCTGCGACACCGATCCGGATCAATGCCTCGTAGAGAGCGAGCTGACGAGGCGTCGACGACAGCAGATCCTCGCCGCGCAGGACGTGGGTGATCTTCATCAATGCGTCGTCGACCGGATTGACCAACGTGTACAACGGAACTCCGTTACCGCGGGTCAAAGCGAAGTCCGGCACCGTCCCCGCCTTGAACGTGGTCTCCCCGCGCACGAGGTCGTTCCATGTCAGATCGTGATCGGGCATCCGCAGTCGCACGACGGCGCCGCGCCCCTCGTCGAGAAATCCCTGTCGCTGCTCCGGCGTCAGATCGCGGTCGAAGTTGTCGTAGCCGAGTTTGGGGTCGCGTCCGGCTGCCTTGTGTCGGGCTTCCACTTCCTCCGGCGTGGAGAAGGACTCGTAGGCCTCCCCGGCGTCGAGCAACTGCTGCACGACGGCGAGGTGCTGGTCGCGACGCAACGACTGACGGTACGGCTCGTACGGGCCACCCACTTCGGGACCCTCGTCCCATTCGAGGCCGAGCCAGCGCAACGCGTCGAGCAGGGCGGCGTAGGACTCCTCGGAGTCGCGTGCGGCGTCGGTGTCCTCGATGCGAAAGACGAAGGTGCCGCCGTGATGCCTGGCGAACGCCCAGTTGAACAGTGCGGTGCGGACCAGGCCGACGTGCGGGGTACCGGTGGGCGACGGGCAGAACCGAACGCGGACATCTGTTGGTGTGGTCATGTTCGCCCTACTTCTTCGCTGCGACGGGGTTGGTGAGGGTACCGATTCCCTCGACGGTGATCGACACGCTGTCTCCGTCGGTGATGGGTCCGACTCCCTCGGGGGTTCCGGTGAGGATGACATCTCCGGGGAGCAGCGTCATCACCGCGGACACCCACTCGATGATCTTCGGAATGTCATGCAGCAGAAGCGAAGTGCGGCTCCGTTGCTTGACTACGCCGTCGACCTCGGTCTTGATCTCGAGATCGGTCGGGTCGAGTGAGGTCTCGATCCACGGCCCGAGCGGACAGAAGGTGTCGTGTCCCTTGGCGCGTCCACTGTCCGTCGTGCTTCTGGTGATCGCGGGCCGAGACGTCGTTGGCGACGGTGTATCCCAGCACCACCTCGTACGCCTTGGCGGCGGGGACGTCCTTGCACGGACGGCCGATGACGATCGCCAGTTCTCCTTCGAAGTGCACTTCGTTCGAGGACGGCGGCAACACGATGGACGCACCGGGGCCGACGATGGAGGTGTTCGGCTTGATGAAGATCACGGGGTCCTTCGGTGCTTCACCGCCCATCTCGGCCACGTGCGCGGCGTAGTTCTTACCGATGGCGATGACCTTGCTGGCGAGGATGGGCGCGAGCAGTCGCACGTCGGCCAGTGGCCACGACCGACCCGTGAACGTGGGTGTGCCGAAAGGATGTTCGGCGATTTCCTTCGCAGTCTGCGAGTCACCCTCACCTTCGATACTCACGAATGCCACACCATCAGGACTTGCAATTCGACCGAGACGCATGTCGGAAGTCTATCGACAAGCGTGGTGTGCACTCCGCCACCGTCCGTTCAGCGCGGTTCGGGCCGGTGTAGGGTCGAGCTTCGGTTCCATATTGCAAGAAACCACGTCCATATATTGAGATGGAGAATTGATGGACGCCACCGCGCAGCTGTCCGACATCGGCGAGTTCAGGCGATGGTTCATGCTTGCCCTCGGCATGCTCGCGCAGACCGCAGGCGCGGTGTTCATCAACGGCGCAGCGTTTCTCATTCCCGCCCTGCACGACGACCGCGGCCTGAGCCTGCCCGCCGCCGGACTCGTCGTCGCCATGCCCACCGTCGGCATCATGTTCACCCTGATCGCCTGGGGTGTGTTGGTCGATCGGATAGGCGAAAGACTGGTTCTCGCAGTCGGGCTCGGCCTGACGGCGCTCGCCGCTGTAGCCGCCGTGTTCACCACGTCCGTTGCTCTGCTGGCAATCCTGCTCCTGCTCGGCGGAATGGCAGCGGCGAGTGCGAACAGCGCCAGCGGACGTGTGGTGGTCGGCTGGTTTCCGCCGCAGCGTCGTGGATTGGCCATGGGAATCAGACAGATGTCGGTACCTCTGGGCGTCGCCATCGCAGCCCTGACCATCCCACCCATCGCCCGGGACCACGGCGTCGGAGCGGCACTGCTCGTACCCGCGGCCGTGTGCGCAACAGCCGCAGTGATGTGTCTGGCGGTCGTCGACCCCCCGCGTCCCAATCGCATCGATGCCGCGGAGCAGGGTCTGCTCGACAATCCGTACCGGGGCAGCAGGCAGCTGTGGCGCATTCACGCCACCTCGATCCTGTTGGTGGTGCCGCAGTACGTGGTCTGGACGTATGCGCTCGTATGGCTGATGACCGACCGAGGATGGACGGCAGCGGCGGCGGGCGTCCTCGTCACGGTGACGCAGATTCTCGGCGCACTGGGCCGGATGAGCGTCGGCGCGTTGTCCGATCGGGTCGGCAGCCGCATGCGGCCCCTCCGGTGGGTCGCGGTGACTGCCGCCGTCAGCATGCTCGGACTCGGAGTGGCCGACTGGTTCGACTCCCCCGTCGCGATCGTCATGCTCGTCGTCGCGTCGGTCGCCACCGTTGCCCCGAACGGGCTTGCCTTCACCGCTGTTGCCGAGATATCAGGACCGTATTGGAGCGGACGCGCCCTCGGCGTGCAGAACACGAGTCAATACGTGTTCGCGTCGGCCGTGCCGCCGGTGTTCGGGGCCCTCGCGGCGGTCAGCTTTCCCGTCGCATTCCTGGTGTCGGCGGTCTTCCCAGCACTCTCCGTGCCGATCGTCCCCGACGATCCACGTCCCGAGAGTCCCGACGAGAAGGCCGACAGTCCCGAAAAGAATTCCGACCGCGCCGGCTGATCCAGCACGGTGGGGATGTCCGGAAACACGAAATGCCACGGTGGCCGGTCGGCCTACCGTGGCATTCGTGTCGGTTCGGCTAGAGGCGAGCGGCGATTCGTGCGCCGATCTCTTTCGTCGACGCAGTCGTGGTTCCACGCTGCGCGAGGTCCGCTGCGACAGCGGCTTCCACTCGCGCCGCTCCCGCCGCGTCGCCGAGATGATCGAGTAGCAACGACACCGACAGGATGGCCGCCGTCGGATCGGCCTTCTGCTGCCCTGCGATGTCGGGAGCGCTGCCGTGCACGGGCTCGAACATGCTCGGATTGGTACCGGTGGCATCGATGTTTCCGCTTGCAGCCAAACCGATTCCACCGGTCACCGCTGCCGAGAGGTCGGTCACGATGTCGCCGAACAGATTGTCGGTGACGATGACATCGAACCGGCCCGGGTCGGTCACGAGGTGAATCATCGCGGCATCGATGTGCTGGTACGCGACCTCGACGTCCGGGAACTCCGTCGCGACCTCGTTCACAGTCCGAGCCCAGAGGCTGCCGGCGAACGTGAGCACGTTGGTCTTGTGCAGCAGCGTCAGGTGCTTGCGCCGTGTCAGAGCCCGCTCGAACCCGTTGCGCACCACCCGCTCGACGCCGTAGCGGGTGTTGACACTGACCTCGGTGGCCACCTCGTGCGGCGTGCCGACGCGAAGCGCTCCACCGTTTCCGGTGTACGGACCTTCGGTGCCCTCACGCACGACCACGACGTCGATCTGCTTGTCACCGGCCAACGGCCCGACCACTCCGGGGTACAGCTTGGCCGGACGCAGATTGATGTGGTGATCGAGCTCGAACCGAGCTCGCAACAACAGTCCACGCTCGAGCACGCCGCTGGGCACCGACGGATCTCCGATGGCTCCCAACAGAATTGCGTCGTGCTCACGCAGTTCCGCCAACACCGAGTCCGGCAGCAGTTCTCCGGTGGCGTTGTAGCGACGAGCACCGAGGTCGTACTCGGTCTTCTCGGCTCCGGGTGCAACCACGTCGAGCACGGCGAGCGCCTCGGTGACGACCTCGGGTCCGATTCCGTCCCCGGCGATGACGGCCAGCTTCATCTCACTCCTCGTGATTGTTCGACTTCGTTCGATCGACTGCGAGCGACGCTCAGGACAGGTCGACCAGCTCGATGGTGGACGCGCCGACCGCCGATGCGATGCTCGCGCTCAGCTCCTCCGGAACGTCCTTGTCGACGCGCAGCAGAATCGTTGCACCGTCGCCCTCGGAGTCCTGGCTCAGGGCGGCGGCCTGGATGTCGATGCCGGCGTCGCCGAGCAGGGTGCCGATCCGGCCGAGGCTGCCGGGCTGATCCGCGTAGTTGACGATAAGGTTCTTGCCCTCGGCACGGAGGTCGAAGTTGCGACCGTTGATGTTGACGATCTTCTCGACCTGCGTGGTACCGGTCAGCGTGCCCGCGACGTTGAGCACAGAACCGTCGCCGTAGACAGCGCGGATGTCGACGACACTGCGGTGGTTCTCGCTCTCGGAGGCTGTGGTGACCTCGGCGGTGACGCCACGCTCCTCGGCCAGCGAGGGGGCGTTGACGAACGTGACCGAGTCCTCGATGACGGCGGAGAAGAGTCCGCGCAGCGCCGAGAGCTTGAGGATCTCGACGTCCTCGGTGGCGAGTTCGCCGCGAACGTCGACCGACAGCGAGGTGGGAAGTTCGGTGGACAGAGCGCCGAGCAGCACACCCTGCTTGCGCACGATCTCGAGCCACGGCGAGACCTCCTCGCCCACGGCACCACCCTTGACGTTGACGGCGTCGGGCACGAATTCGCCTGCGAGAGCGAGTAGTACAGACTTGGCGACGTCGGTGCCCGCGCGATCCTGGGCCTCGGTCGTCGACGCGCCGAGGTGCGGGGTGACGACGACCTGAGGCAGCTCGAACAGCGGGCTGTCGGTGCACGGCTCGGAGGCGTACACGTCGATTCCCGCGGCGAAGACATGGCCACTGGTGATGGCGTCGGCCAGGGCCTGCTCGTCGACCAGTCCACCGCGAGCGGCGTTGACGACGATGACACCGGGCTTGGTCTTGGCGAGGGCTTCCTTGCCGATGATTCCCTTGGTCTCCGGGGTCTTCGGCAGGTGAACCGAGAACATGTCGGCGCGCTCGAGCAGCTCGTCCAGGCTCACCAGCTCGATGCCGAGCTGGGCGGCACGCGCGGCCGAGACGTAGGGGTCGTAGGCGATGACGTGGGTCTCGAATGCGGCCAGACGCTGCGCGAACAGCTGACCGATGCGGCCGAGTCCGACGACGCCGACGGTCTTGCCGAAGATCTCGACACCGTTGAACTTGCTGCGCTTCCACTCGTGCTGACGCAGGGTGGCGTCGGCAGCGGGAATCTGGCGCGCGGCCGACAGCAACAGCGTCACCGCATGCTCGGCAGCGGTGTGAATGTTGGACGTCGGGGCGTTGACGACGAGGACACCGCGCTCGGTGGCTGCAGGTACGTCGACGTTGTCCAGGCCGACACCGGCGCGGGCGACGATCTTGAGCTTGGTTCCGGCGGCCAGAACCTCGGCGTCGACCGTGGTCGCGGAACGCACCAGGATCGCGTCGGCCTCGGGAACCGCGGCGAGCAGCGCGGGGCGATCCGGGCCGTCGACCCAACGGACCTCGACGCCGTCGCCCAATGCCTCGACGGTGGACGGCGCAAGTTTGTCGGCGATCAGAACGACAGGACGGCCTGGCTGGCTCACGTGAAAAACTCCCTATGTCGGTTCGAGACTGTTGTCGATGAAAATTCGGAGCTGGTGCAGCAGAAACAGTTTAGAGGCCGGAGACGTCGAGCTGCGACGCCACCTGGTGCACGCACCGAAGGGCACCCCTACCGATGCAGGGGTGCCCTTCGATCAGCATGCGTGCGAACGTGATTCGATGAGAATCAAGCCGTTTCGGTGATCGGGCGATCGACCCAGCTCATCAGGTCGCGCAGCTTCTTGCCGGTGACCTCGATGGGGTGCTCGGCGTTGGCCTTGCGCAGGCCTTCGAGCTCGGTGTTGCCGTTCTCGACGTTGGCGACCAGGCGACGGGTGAACTCACCCGACTGGATGTCGGCCAGGATGGCCTTCATGCGCTCCTTGGTGCCTGCGTCGATCACGCGCGGGCCCGAGAGGTAGCCACCGAACTCCGCGGTGTCGGACACCGAGTAGTTCATCCGAGCGATGCCGCCCTCGTACATGAGGTCGACGATGAGCTTGAGCTCGTGCAGCACCTCGAAGTACGCCATCTCGGGCGCGTAGCCGGCCTCGACCATGACCTCGAAGCCCGTCTTGACGAGCTCCTCGGTGCCACCGCACAGCACGGCCTGCTCGCCGAAGAGGTCGGTCTCGGTCTCTTCCTTGAACGTGGTCTTGATGACGCCTGCGCGCGTTCCACCGATACCCTTGGCCCAGGACAGGGCCAGTGCCTGACCTTCGCCCTTGGGGTCCTGGTCGATGGCGATGAGCGCGGGAACACCCTTGCCGTCGACGAACTGGCGACGCACGAGGTGGCCGGGGCCCTTGGGTGCGACCATGCCGACGGTGACGAACTCCGGAGCCTTGATCAGGTCGAAGTGGATGTTGAGACCGTGGCCGAAGAACAGCGCGTCGCCGTCCTTCAGGTTGGGCTCGATCTCCTCGGAGAAGATCTTGGCCTGTGCGGTGTCCGGTGCGAGCACCATGATCACTTCGGCCCATTCGGACACCTCGGCGGGAGTGCCGACCTTCAGGCCCTGCTCCTCCGCCTTGGCGCGGGACTTCGAGCCCGCTGCCAGGCCGATGCGCACATCGACACCGGAGTCGCGCAGGCTCAGCGAGTGCGCGTGGCCCTGGCTTCCGTAACCGATCACAGCGACCTTGCGGCCCTGGATGATCGACAGATCAGCATCGTCGTCGTAGAACATCTCGACTGCCACTGTTTGTAACCTTTCCTCTTCGATTTCGCTGAAAATCACGTCCGCCGCTCAGCGCGACGCTGTGATCGATTTCGGTCCACGTCCGACGGCAACGACTCCCGACTGAACTATTTCTCGAATTCCATAGGGGTCCAACATCTTCAACAACGCATCGAGCTTCGAGCGGGTGCCCGTCGCCTCGACCGTCACGGCCTCGGGAGACACGTCGATCACCTTGGCGCGGAACAGGTTCACCGTTTCGATGACCTCACTGCGCACACTGGCGTCGGCGCGGACCTTGATCAGCACCAACTCGCGAGCCACCGAGGAGTCGTCGTCCTGCTCGACGATCTTGATGACGTTGATGAGCTTGTTGAGCTGCTTGGTCACCTGTTCGAGCGGGAATTCGTCGACGGTCACCACGATCGTCATTCGCGAGATCTCGGGAATCTCGGTGCCGCCGACGGCAAGCGAGGAGATGTTGAATCCACGGCGCGAGAACAGCGCGGCGACGCGGGCCAGCACACCTGGCTTGTCCTCGACGAGGACGCTGAGGGTATGGCTCGTGCTCACTTGTCGGTGCCTTTCACGTCGTCGATCTGCGGGTGCGGGGCCTGCTCGCGCTCCATGGCCTCGTCGAGGCCTGGCTCGCTGCCCACGGTCTCGTCCTCGTCGAACAGCGGACGGATTCCGCGGGCGGCCATGATCTCGTCGTTGCCCGTTCCGGCAGCGACCATCGGCCACACCTGCGCGTCGGCTCCGACGATGAAGTCGATGACGACCGGACGATCGTTGATCGCTCGTGCCTGCGCGATCACCGCATCGACGTCCTCGTCCCGCTCGCACCGCAGCCCGACGCAACCGAGCGCCTCGGCGAGCTTCACGAAATCGGGGATGCGGACGGCACCGTGGGTACCGAGATTGGTGTTGGAGTAGCGCTCCTCGTAGAACAGGGTCTGCCACTGGCGGACCATGCCGAGGTTGCCGTTGTTGATGAGGGCGACCTTGATCGGGATGCCCTCGACCGCACAGGTCGCGAGTTCCTGGTTGGTCATCTGGAAGCATCCGTCACCGTCGATGGCCCACACCTCGGCGTCGGGGAGGCCCCTCTTGGCACCCATTGCGGCCGGGACCGCGTACCCCATCGTGCCGAGGCCACCCGAGTTGAGCCACGTGCGCGGCTTCTCGTAGTTGATGAACTGCGCGGCCCACATCTGGTGCTGACCGACGCCGGCGCAGTAGATCGCGTCGGGTCCGGCGAACTTGCCGACCGAGCTGATGACGAACTCCGGGGACATCGATCCGTCGGCCGGGCGGTCGTAGCTCAGCGGGTAGGTCTTGCGGATGCCGTTCAGGTAGACCCACCACTGCTCGAGGTCGAGCGTGGTTCCGGTCGCGCGGTCCGCCCGCAGTGCCTCGATGAGCTCGGTGATGACCTCACGGCAGTCGCCGACGATCGGCACGTCCGCGTAGCGGTTCTTGCCGATCTCGGCCGGGTCGATGTCGGCGTGGATGACCTTGGCATCGGGGGCGAAGGACGAGAGCTGGCCGGTGACTCGGTCGTCGAACCGGGCACCGAGCGTGATCAGCAGATCGCTCCGCTGCAACGCGGCCACCGCGGCGACAGTGCCGTGCATACCCGGCATTCCCAGGTTCTGATTGTGCGAGTCGGGGAACGCGCCGCGAGCCATCAGAGTGGTCACGACCGGAATTCCGGTCAGTTCGGCGAGCTCGAGCAGCTCCGCCGAGGCGTCGGCCTTGATGACGCCGCCGCCCACGTACAGCACCGGCTGCTTGGCGTCGGCGATGTAGCGGGCCGCTTCGCGGACCTGCTTGCCGTGCGGCTTGGTGACCGGACGGTATCCGGGCAGACGCATCTCCGGCGGCCACGAAAACGTGGTCTGCGCCTGCAGCACGTCCTTGGGGATGTCGACGAGCACGGCACCGGGACGGCCGGAGGAGGCGATGTAGAACGCCTCGGCCATGATGCGCGGGATGTCGGCACCGTCGGTGATGAGGAAGTTGTGCTTGGTGACCGGCATCGTGATACCCGAGATGTCGGCTTCCTGGAAGCCGTCCGTCCCGATCAGACTGCGGGCGACCTGACCGGTGATCGCGACGACCGGAACCGAATCCATCTGAGCGTCGGCCAATGGGGTCACGAGGTTGGTCGCGCCGGGACCGGACGTCGCCATGCAGACGCCGACCTTGCCGGTCGCCTGGGCGTAGCCCGTCGCGGCGTGGCCCGCACCCTGCTCGTGGCGCACCAGAATGTGGCGCACCTTCACGGAGTCGAAGAGCGGGTCGTAGACCGGGAGAACCGCGCCACCGGGAATGCCGAATACGGTGTCGACGTCGAGTTCTTCGAGGGCCCGGACGACCGACTGTGCGCCGGTGACCTTCTCCGGTGCGACGTGGCGTCGCGAACCGTTGGTCGCCGCTTCTGCGGACGGGCTGGTCGACGGGCTGGAGGCTGTCCCCGACTTACGGGTCGTGGGCCCTGGGCGTGCGGTTGGTGCGCTCACTGATTGCTTCCTCAGGAATGTGAAATTGCTGGGCGATCTCTGGGCAAGAAAAAACCCCCGTCAGCATGAGCTGTACGAGGGTGGCGCGTCGATGCGAGTTTGAACAACCGGCTCAGGCGTTGACGCGCCGGCCGATTACGAGTATCCAATTCCGCTTCACGCGCTCGACGGTAGGCGCGCGCACAGGGAAGAGTCAAACTCGTCACGACGCAATCCCATTATGTGAGATCGCGTAGATGCAATGCGAAGATGAATGGGTGTCGTCTTCGCAGCAGTCCGAACCACCTCGGCCATCATCCCACACCGCACCCGAGTCACCGAACGGTGCCGAGGGAGCGCAACCATCGAGAACCCAGGTCATTCGAGTCCCGCGCCTCGCGCTCCTCGGCGTCGGCCTGCTGTTGTTCGGCACCGGACTGACTGCCGCCAGCTGGCCCGCGGCCATGGGATGGCTGCTGATCCTGCCGATCGTCGCGGGCATCTGGGTGTTTCGAGTGCGCACGGTCATCTCTCCCGAGGCGATCACGGCTCGACGGTTCGTGGGTTCGGATGTGATCGCGTGGGAATCGGTGGCGGGGCTGCACTTCCCGGATCGCCGCTGGGCGCGGGTGGTCCTGACCGACAAGAGCGAGAAGTCGTTGCCGCTGGTGCGATTCGATCTGCTCCCCCAACTCGCCGTGGCCAGCGGCGGCCGGATCACCGACCCCTATGCCGCTGCAGCAGCCGCGGCCGAAGCCGAAGCCGAGGCCGAAGCTCGAGACCTCGAGGACGGCGAGGACGGCGAGGACCGCGAGAACGGCGACGAACAGGCAGCGAAGGAGCAGTAGTCGGCGGCGAGTAACCTCGTCGATGCGAGAAACCGCTGCAACGAACGAGGACAACGCACTATGCCGCCGCTACGCTCACGGGTCACCACTGTCGGACGCAATGCCGCGGGCGCGCGCTCGCTGTGGCGCGCCACCGGAATGACCGATTCGGATTTCGGAAAGCCCATCGTCGCCATCGCGAACTCGTACACCCAGTTCGTCCCCGGCCACGTGCACCTGAAGAACGTCGGCGAGATCGTCGCCGACGCCGTCCGAGCGGCAGGCGGAGTCCCCCGGGAGTTCCACACCATCGCCGTCGACGACGGGATCGCCATGGGCCACGGCGGCATGCTGTACTCGCTGCCCAGCCGCGAGATCATCGCCGACTCCGTCGAGTACATGGCCAATGCGCACACCGCCGACGCGCTCGTCTGCATATCCAACTGCGACAAGATCACTCCCGGCATGCTCAATGCGGCGATGCGCCTGAACATTCCCGCCGTGTTCGTCTCCGGTGGACCGATGGAGGCGGGCAAGGCCGTGGTCGTCGACGGCGTCGCGCAGGCACCGACCGACCTGATCACCGCAATCTCCGCCAGTGCCAACGACGCCGTGTCCGAGGCAGGCCTCGATGAGGTCGAGCGCAGCGCGTGCCCCACGTGCGGCTCGTGCTCGGGCATGTTCACGGCGAACTCGATGAACTGCCTCACCGAGGCGCTCGGCCTGGCACTGCCCGGCAACGGCTCCACCCTGGCCACTCATCAGGCCCGTCGAGCACTGTTCACGCGTGCCGGCACCACTATCGTCGAGGCCGCTCTGAAGTACTACCGCGACGAGGACGAATCCGTACTCCCCCGCAACATCGCCACTCCGGCCGCGTTCCGCAATGCGATGGCCCTCGACGTGGCGATGGGAGGGTCAACCAATACGGTGCTGCACACCCTCGCCGCCGCACAGGAGGGCGAGGTCGACTTCGACCTCGACACCATCGACGCCATCAGCCGTAAGGTCCCGTGCCTGTCGAAGGTCTCCCCCAATTCCGATTACCACATGGAAGACGTGCACCGCGCAGGCGGAATCCCGGCTCTCCTCGGCGAACTGCGGCGCGCGAACCTGCTCGAAACCGACGTCTCGACCGTGCACACGAAGAGCTTCGACGAGTGGCTCGACACGTGGGACATCCGATCCGGCAAGGCGTCCGCCGAGGCCGTCGAGTTGTTCCACGCCGCCCCGGGCGGAGTCCGCACCGTCGAACCGTTCTCCACGGGAAACCGCTGGTCCTCGCTCGACACCGACGCCGCAGGCGGCTGCATCCGCGATCTCGAACATGCCTACACGGTCGAGGGTGGCCTGGTGGTACTGCGCGGCAACATCGCCGTCGACGGTGCGATCCTCAAGACCGCAGGCATCGACGAGGACCTGTTCTCCTTCCAGGGTCCGGCACTGGTCGTCGAGTCGCAGGAAGAAGCCGTCTCGGCCATCCTGCAGAAGAAGATTCAGCCCGGTGACGTGCTGGTCGTTCGCTACGAGGGCCCCAAGGGCGGTCCGGGCATGCAGGAGATGCTGCACCCGACGGCTTTCCTCAAGGGTGCCGGTCTGGGCAAGGTCTGCGCACTGATCACCGATGGCCGCTTCTCCGGCGGAACGTCGGGACTGTCCATCGGACACATTTCCCCCGAGGCCGCGGCCGGCGGTGTGATCGGACTCGTGGAGAACGGCGACCAGGTCCGGATCGACGTCGCGACCCGCACCCTCGAGATCCTCGTCGACGAGGAGACCCTCGAGACGCGGCGAGCGAAGATGAACGCGTCCGAGCGCCCCTGGCAGCCGGTCGACCGCCAGCGCACGGTCACCACCGCTCTGCGCGCCTACGCGGCGTTGGCGACATCGGCGGACAAGGGTGCAGTTCGCTACGTCCCCTGAGGGTGAAACGCACGTGAGCGGAACGTCGTAGCAGGCTACGAGGTTCCGCTCACGTGGTCGGGACAGCGTCCGGAGTCAGCGAACGACGGGGTTGGCCCCGTTGAGGAAGATCCAGATGCACACGCCCGCGGCGATACCGACGACGAGTGCGAGGAACGAACCGATCCGCGGACGGGTGGCCCATCCGCGTCGGCCGTCGAATGCGATCTTGCCCGGGCCCGTGAGAATGATCGCGGCAGCGGCGAAGCCGAGAACCGTCTCGTACTCCACGCCGCCGGTGCCCGAGAACTGCAGTCCGGGCTCGACGGCTTGCTTGAAGCACCAGGCGTTGATGATCGTGGCCAGCACAGCGGCACCCGCCAGTGGCGTTGCAAGACCCAGGATCAGCAGCGCGCCACCGAGTGTCTCGCCTGCCGCGGCCGCGATCGCGAGGATCTCCGAGTAGCGGAATCCGGAAGTCTCCAGCAGGTTCTGAAATCCGTCGAGGCCAGGGCCGTTCCACAGTCCCACGAGCTTCTGCAGTCCGTGACCGAGAAACACCGCGCCGATGGTGACGCGAAGGACGAACAGGCCCAGGTCAGTGCTGCCGCGGCGCGCGGGAACCTCGACGGTCTCCGTACGAATCTCCGGCTCGGACGCGACTGCTGCTACCGGAGCTGCGGCTGTGGTGGTGCCCAGATACTCGGTGGAGCGATCGGAGTACGCACTCGACGACGTCTTGTCGGAGGCCGACGGGCGATCGGTTGGCGAATCGGCGAAGGCCGACGGGCGATAGGCCTGCATCTTCTCCGTCGGCTGTGCATCGGCCGAGCGTGCATCGGACGAGGACGAGTGCGGAAAGTCGAGTTCGTCGTCGGTTCGCGGCAGTCGGTCCGAACGCTGAGCGCCAAACGCCGTGGTCGGCGCACCCGAGGTGTCGGTGCGGTCGGACGCCGGCGTCTCGGAGGTGGAGCGCGAGGGTGGAATCTTCTCCGTGGGGTTGTCGTACGGGCTCTCGGCCGGTTCGTACGGCGTATCCGGCCGGTTGGGGTCGCGCGGTGTATCGGTCACCTCTCCACACTAGAGCCGATGAGTGCTCCTCACCGACGTTGACGCTCACGGCCGCGTGGCGAGTCTTCCCCGGCGTTCCGTACCGTTCGAAGTATGAAGCCGGTCGGAGCGTCGCCACGAACTGCAACCGCTGCCGTCGTCGCCCTGTCGATGACCGCTGCCCTGCTCGCCGGGTGCGCCCGATTCGACGACTCGAATGCGTCGCCGTTCACTCCTGCGCCGGAGGTGGGCGCGGCCGAACTGGAGCCGACGACCCCCAGCGAGACGACGCCGCCGTCCGATCCCGATGCACCGCCACCGCCGTCCGGTCCGTGTGTCGACCCCGATCCGGCGGTCATCGCGACGTGCCTGGACACCACGGGCGGGCTGGTAGCGCTCCCCGACGGACAGTCGGCGCTGGTTGCCGAGCGTCGCACCGGTCGCATCATGGAGGTCACCGCCGGCCGGACGCCGGTCGAGGTGGCGCGAATCGATGTCGACGGCACCGGCGACGGCGGCCTTCTCGACATCGCGTTGTCTCCGACGTACATCGAGGACGGGTTGCTCTACGCCCTCATCACCACATCCGCGGACACCAGGGTGGTCCGCCTGGCCCAGGGCGATGTACCCAAGGACATCCTGACCGGTATCCCCCGCGGCACGACGGGCAATCGCGGGGCGATCGACTTCTACACGCCGAACGAATTGCTCGTCCTCACCGGCGACAACGGCGATCCGGGTGCGGCGGCCAGCCCGAACTCATTGTCCGGCAAGTTGTTACGGGTGACCTCACTGTCGCCGACAACGAACCCGCCGCGACCGCAGATCGCGCTCAGCGGTATCGGTACGGCGGGCGACGTCTGCACCGACGGCACCGGAAACATCTACGTCACCGACCGCACCGCGCTCGAGGATCGCCTGCAGCGCATCGACTCACTGGGCGCAGTGTTCAACCCGGTGTGGACGTGGCCGGACCGTCCGGGTGTTGCCGGATGCGCAGCGGGAGAAGGTGGCGTGGCGGTTGCACTCACAACGGCCAAAGCTGTTGCAGCACTGACCACGGACGCGAACACCGGAGCTGTCTCGGCCGAACCGACACTGCTGATCCAGGACGAGTACGGCCAGTTGAACGGCGCGACGAGCTCGGCCGATGGACAGATTCTGGTGGGCACCGTCAACAAGAACGGTGCGGAGCCCGGACCCACCGACGACCGCGTCGTCAAAGTGCCGTTCCCCGGCGGCGGCGGAGGCGGTTTCGACTGAACGAGAAACGACCGAGGCCGAGCGCTCGATTGCGCTCGGCCTCGGTCGTTTCCCGTCGTGATCAGGGCTGGCCGCAGGCCTCTAGTACGAGTTCCTTGACGCGAGCGGCATCGGCTTGGCCGCGTGTCGCCTTCATCACCGCACCGACGATGGCCCCGGCGGCCTGAACCTTGCCGCTGCGGATCTTCTCCACCACACCGGGATTCGCTGCGAGCGCCTCGTCCACGGCGGCCTGCAACTTGGTGTCGTCCTTCTCCAGTACGAGATTGCGCGCAGCCATCACCTCTGCAGGCTCACCCTCCCCCGCCAGCACCCCGTCCACGACCTGACGGGCACCGTTGTTGTTGAGCTTGCCGTCCGCGACCAACGCCGCCACCTCGGCGACCTGAGCCGGGGAGATGGACAGATCGGTCAGTTCGACTCCGGCGATGTTGGCCTGCTGCGCCAGGTACGACACCCACCACGACCGCGCCGCCTGCGCCGACGCACCCGCCTCGACCGTCGCCGCGACCAGCTCGAGCGCACCGGAATTCACCAGATCGCGCATCTCCTCGTCGGAGACACCCCACTCCTTCTGAATCCGACCGCGGCGCAACCACGGCAGCTCGGGCAACGTCGTCCGAAGCTCCTCGATCCAGGCCGCGGCGGGAGCGACGGGCGCAAGATCGGGCTCGGGGAAGTAGCGGTAGTCCTCGGCGGTCTCCTTCTTGCGGCCGGCGGTGGTGGTGCCGTCAGACTCCTGGAAGTGCCGAGTCTCCTGCGTCACCTCTCCGCCCGATTCGAGAACCGCTGCCTGACGCCGCATCTCGTACCGAACGGCAACCTCGACGCTCTTGAGCGAGTTGACGTTCTTCGTCTCGGTGCGCGTGCCGAATTCGGTTGCCGTCTTCTCCATCAGAGACACGTTGGCATCGCAGCGCAACGAGCCCTGATCCATCCGCACATCGGACACGTTCAGCGACTTCAACAGGTCGCGCAACGCGGTGACGTACGCCCGTGCGACCTCGGGCGCACGGGCACCGGTTCCGGTGATGGTCTTGGTCACGATCTCCACCAACGGAACCCCGGCACGGTTGTAATCGAGCAGCGAATGCGACGCCCCCTCGATACGGCCGGTCGCACCGCCCACGTGCGTCGACTTACCGGTGTCCTCCTCCATGTGCGCGCGCTCGATCTCGACTCGAAACGTACTGCCGTCGTCGAGCAGCACATCGAGGTAGCCCTCGGTGGCGATGGGCTCGTCGTACTGCGAGATCTGATAGTTCTTCGGCTGATCCGGGTAGAAGTAGTTCTTGCGAGCGAACCGTCCCCACGGGGTGATCGAGCAATTGAGCGCCAGCCCGATCCGAATCGCCGACTCCACCGCAGCCGAGTTCACCACCGGAAGCGCGCCGGGAAGGCTCAGGCACACCGGGCACACCTGGGTGTTCGGCTCGGCGCCGAATTCGGTGGGGCAGCCGCAGAACATCTTGGTCGCCGTGCCCAACTCCACGTGGACCTCCATGCCCAACACGGGGTCGAACTTGGCGAGCACATCGTCGTAATCGATCAGATCGACGGTTGCAGCAGTCATGGTCAGTAGTTTATGCATTGCACACGACGCGCGAGTAACCACGTGCACTCGTTACCGTGCACGGGTGACTCCCCCAGAGAAGCAGACACTGTCCATGACCGTGCTGATGACACCCGACATGGCCAACTTCTCGGGCAACGTCCACGGCGGCACGATTCTCAAGTTCCTGGACCAGGTGGCGTACGCCTGCGCCAGCCGCTACGCGGGGGCCTATGTCGTGACTCTGTCGGTCGATCGCGTCGTGTTTCGCGAACCCATCCACGTCGGAGAACTGGTCACGTTCTCCGCGTCGGTCAACTACACCGGCCGCACCTCCATGGAGGTCGGTATCCGCGTGGAAACCGAGAACATTCAGCGCGGTGAATTGCGCCACACCAACAGCTGCTACTTCACCATGGTCGCGATCGGCGACGACGGCAAGCCGAAGACATTGCCCCAGTTGACGCCGACCACCGAGGTCGGTGCTCAGCGCTTCGAGGCAGCGCGGCGACGGCGCGAACTACGCCGCGAGACCGAGGAACGCGAAGCCGAAATCCAGCAGGCCTCCGGTCGCATCTGACGGCTCACGACGCCACACCGAATTCAGCCGAAGAACGCAGCGGCGTCGTCGTATCGGGTCTGCGGTACCCGCTTGAGTTGCTTGGTGGCCTCGGCCAGAGACACCAGGCCGATCTCGGTGCCGCGCAACGAGACCATCTTGCCGAAGTCTCCCGAATGCGCCGCATCGGTCGCGTTGACGCCGAATCGTGTTGCGAGAACACGGTCGTACGGCGTCGGCGTTCCACCGCGCTGGACATGGCCCAGCACCGTGGTGCGTACTTCCTTGTTGATACGGCGCTCGATCTCGACGCCGAGCTGGTGGGCAACTCCGGTGAATCGAACGTGGCCGAACTCGTCGATTCCGCCGTCGAGAAGCTGCATCGAGCCCTCGATCGGCTTGGCACCCTCGGCGACGACACAGATGAAGTGCGAGTCTCCACGTTGAAAACGCTTGCGCACCAACGTGCACACCTCTTCGACGTCGAACGGCTGCTCTGGAATGAGCGTCATGTGCGAACCGGACGCCAGGCCGGCGTGCAGAGCGATCCACCCCGCGTGCCGACCCATCACCTCGACGAGCATCACGCGCTGATGGGATTCCGCGGTGCTGTGCAGTCGGTCGATCGCATCGGTGGCGATGGTCAGAGCCGTGTCGAAGCCGAATGTGACGTCGGTGCAATCGATGTCGTTGTCGATCGTCTTGGGCACACCGACCACCGGCACACCCTCTTCCGACAACCACGCGGCAGCGGTGAGGGTTCCTTCGCCGCCGATCGGGATCAACACGTCGATGCCGTTGTCCTCGAGAGTCTGCTTGACCCGATCGAGTCCGGCGCGCAACACATCCGGATTGGTGCGGGCGGTGCCGAGCATCGTTCCGCCCTTGGTGAGCAACCGGTCGTTGCGGTCGTCGTTACGCAGTTGCACTCGACGGTCTTCGAGAAGACCTCGCCATCCGTCCTGGAAACCGACGACGGTGGAGCCGTACCGGGCGTCCGCGGTGCGTACGACTGCGCGGATCACCGCATTGAGCCCTGGGCAATCGCCGCCTCCGGTCAGAACTCCGATGCGCATCGATTTTCGCCTCTCTGCTCGCAGGTCCGTGAAGCGGACCCGGTGACGGACGTCAGCCTAATCGGGCGTGGCATGCTGCGCGCGTCGGTACCGTTCGATGCTCACTTCGTCGAGGCGAGGCCGTGCGTCAGTCGAGCAGACCCACACGCTCGCCGAGCCAGTCCATCTCCTGTTCCAGCGCCGGGGCCCAGACCTGCATCGAGTGCCCGCCGGGCAGCTCGCTGTAGTGCACGTCGAGACCCGCGGTCTCTGCGGCCCTGTAGGTTCGCTCGGTCTGCGGCCGGAACTCTTCGTCGTCGGCTCCCACGACGAAGGCACCGGCCGAATCGGGAAAGCTGGTGCGCGAGAGTATGTTCAGCGGCGTCATGCGCTCGAAACGCTCCTCGTTCGCCGGGGTGTCCGTGCCGTATGCTGCTGCAACGGATTCGCTCCTCGTGCCCCGACGTTGCTCGTCCTCACCCGAGATGTCGAGAAAGGTGGGGTACACCGACGGTGCTGTCACCGCCAGCTGTAGCGCGCACGTTCCCCCGTAGGAATACCCGCCGACCGCCCAGGCCCTCGGATCCGAGGACACCCGAAAATTCGACCGAATCCAGTGCGGCACATCGACCGACAAGTACGTCGCGGCATTTCCGAGGTTCGAATCCATGCACATCGGATTCGCCTCGGTGTCACCCAGACCGTCGGCCACCACGACGATCGGAGCCGCACCGCCGTGCCGCGCCGCGAAGGCGTCCATCGTCTGGGCCAGACGACCACCCTCGATCCAGTCGACGACGTGGCCGGGTTGGCCGGTGAGCAGCACCAGCACCGGTAGATCGCTCGCTCCGGCGTCGTACGACGCCGGAACGTAGACGGTGGCGGGCCGCGCGGCGAAGTGCGACACAGTGCCGGGCACGTCCACATCGACCAACCTGCCGGTGCCCTCGGTCACGGCCGGACGGTGGCCCAGCGCCACGGCCACCGTCGGGTATCGAGTGACGGTCAGATTGGTGAGCACCGTCGCCGCCAACAGAAGCGACGCCACGAGCCCGAGAGCGCTCAGCGGACCGAACACCGCTCCCAGTGCTCGGCCTCGCCGGACCCGCAGCACGACAGCGACGGCCAGGACCGACGTCACGACAACGGCCGCCGTCGACGCGAGCACGGGCACTGCACCGGAGAGCAAGGGCAGATGAGCCAGATCGGCAGCCCACCGATGCAGCACCTCGAACTACCTCAGATCGCCGCGAGCGGCCTCGTATGCGGCACCGACGCGGTAGAGCCGCTCGTCCGCGAACGCCGGAGCCATGATCTGCAGACCCACGGGTAGTCCGTCCTCGGTGGCAAGACCCGACGGAACCGACATCGCGCAGTGACCGGCAAGATTGGTCGGCAGCGTGCAGAGGTCGTTGAGGTACATCGCCATCGGGTCGCCGACCTTGTCCCCCAACGGAAATGCCGTCGTCGGGGTCGTCGGCGACACCAGCACGTCGACCTTCTCGTATGCGGCATCGAAGTCACGTGCGATGAGCGTGCGCACCTTCAGAGCAGAGCCGTAGTAGGCGTCGTAATATCCCGCGGAGAGGGCGTACGTCCCGATCATGATGCGACGCTTGACTTCCGGCCCGAACCCCTGCGCGCGCGTGGTGGCCATGACCTGCTCGGCGCTGTGCTTGCCGTCGTCCCCCGCACGCAATCCGTACCGCATGCCATCGAACCGAGCCAGGTTGGACGACACCTCCGACGGAAGGATCAAGTAGTAAGCGGCCAGTGCATGCACGAAGTTGGGGCACGACACCTCGACCACCTCGGCACCGAGTTCGGTGAGTGCGGCGACCGCAGCATCGAACGACGAGATCACACCGGGCTGGTACTTGTCCGAGTGCAATTCCTTCACCACACCGACGCGCACGCCCGTCAGGTCACCACGAGCACCCTCTCGTGCCGCTGCGACGACCGGTCGAACAGCCGTGTCGACCGATGTGGAGTCCCGCGCGTCGTATCCGGCGATGACCTCGTGCAGCAACGCGGTGTCGAGCACGGTCCGACCACACGGGCCACCCTGATCGAGTGACGAGGCACAGGCGATCAGTCCGTAGCGCGAGACGCTGCCGTAGGTCGGCTTGGTTCCCACGGTGCCGGTCAGAGCCGCCGGCTGACGGATCGATCCACCGGTGTCGGTGCCGATGGCCAGCGGGGCCTGGTAAGACGCGAGCGCCGCAGCACTGCCGCCGCCGGAGCCGCCGGGGATCCGAGTGGTGTCCCAGGGGTTCTTCGTCGGACCGTACGCCGAGTTCTCGGTGGACGAGCCCATCGCGAACTCGTCCATGTTGGTCTTGCCCAGCACCGGAATGCCCGCAGCCCGCAGCTTCGTGGTCAGCGTCGCGTCGTAGGGCGACATCCACCCGTCGAGAATCTTCGATCCGGCCGTCGTCGGCATGTCGGTCGTGGTGAACACGTCCTTGAGAGCAAGCGGCACGCCGGCCAGAGCCGAGGCAGGTGCGTCTCCCGCCGACAATCCCGCATCGACGTCGGTCGCTGCTGCGAGTGCCTCGGACCCCGCGACGTGCAGAAATGCGTGCAGGTCACCATCGACCTCGGAGATCCGGTCGAGATGCGCCCGGGTCACCTCGACGGCGCTGATCTCACGCGCGTGGATGCGGGTCGCGAGCTCGGACGCGTCGAGCTTCGTCAGGTCGGTCATTCGCTCTCTCCCAGAATCTGCGGCACCGCGAAACGGCCCTCCTCGGCGTTCGGTGCACCGGACAGCGATTGCTCCGGCGTCAGGCCGGGAACGATCACGTCGGGACGCGTCACGTTCACGATGTCACTGGGGTTGGCCGTCGGCGGAACGTCGTCCGTCGCCACCTCCGCCACTGCCTTGACGTGATGAAGAATCGAATCCAACTGGCCGGCGAACTCGTCGAGTTCGGCGTCGCTGAGAGCCAAGCGCGACAGCCGGGCGAGGTGAGCGACCTCGTCGCGGGAGATGTCTGGCACCGCGTAGACCCCTTTCAGACGTGAGGAGCGGAGCCCGCAGAAGCGGCCCCGTATTCGTGCAGAGCGAACCTCACGGGTTCGCGAACGCGGTCCAGCCTAGTGCGCAGCATTACGCAGGCTTCACTCACGCCTCGTGGCTTGCGTCGAGTGTCGGAATTGTCACGGCCCGCGTTGCGCGACGTACCGGACAGGTCGAAGATGCAAGGATTGCTCGCGCCGGGGTGCACAGTGTTCCCTTCTGCCAGCCAGCAACGACCGCTGACGCTGGGGTGGCCGCAGTACGCCAGAAGTCGAAAGGGAGCGTGACATGTCCTACCTGCTCCGCGTCCAACTGCCGGATCGTCCGGGCAGCCTCGGATCGTTGGCCGTCGCGCTCGGGTCGGTCGGGGCGGACATCCTCTCCCTCGACGTCATCGAACGCGGCGACGGTTATGCGGTCGACGATCTGGTGGTCGACGTTGCTCCGGGTTCGCTGCCGGACACGCTGATCACTGCTGCCGAGAACCTCACCGATGTCCGGGTCGATTCCATCCGCCCGTACACCGGCGTCCTCGACACGCATCGCGAACTGGAACTGATCGATCGGGTCGCCGCGGCGTCCGACGATCGACTGCAGGTGCTCGTCGACGGAGCGCCCCGTGTCCTTCGAGTGGGGTGGAGCACCGTCGTTGCCACCAACGCGCACGGCCCGTTCCGGCTGGTGGGCAGCTCCGGTGCTCCCGAGACTCACGCCGCCGAGCTACCGTGGTTTCCGCTGAACGCCCCCGCTGCTCTGGACTCCGACGCCGAGTGGGTGCCCCAGGTATGGCGCGACATGGACACCAAGATCGCCGCTGCTCCCCTCGGTACCACCGGCACCGTGCTGATGCTGGGCAGGCCGGGCGGCCCGGAGTTCAGGCCCTCGGAGGTCGCCCGCCTCGGCTATCTCGCCGGCATCGTCGCGACGGTACTGAACTGACGCGACTGAACTGACGCGACCGAACCGACGCGACCGAACGGACGCGTCCCGACCCGATCAATCCGCCGAATCGGGTTCTGATTCGGTCGGAGCCACCGCATCGGGTCCCTCGGTCAACAGCAGGGTGAAACCCGCTTCGTCGAGTACCGGCACGCCGAGCTCGATTGCCTTGTCGTGCTTGGACCCCGGAGCCTCGCCGACGACCACGAACGCCGTCTTCTTGGACACCGAACCTGCAGCCTTGCCACCTCGCAACAGAATCGCTTCCTTGGCCTCGTCACGCGAGTAGGACGTCAGCGACCCGGTGACCACGATCGAGAGCCCCTCCAGGTTCCGCTCGATCGACGCATCACGCTCGTCTTCCATCCGCACGCCCGCTGCCTGCCACTTGTCGACGATGGCGCGGTGCCAGTCGACCTCGAACCACTCGGAGACTGCGGCCGCAATGGTGCCGCCCACCCCGTCGACCGCCGAGAGCTCCTCGACCGACGCCGCCCGTATCCGCTCGAGGCTGCCGAACTCCCCTGCCAGTGCCCTGGCTGCCGACGGCCCCACGTGCCGAATGGACAGACTGACCAGCACCCGCCACAGCGGCTGATTCCGTGCGGTGGCCAAGTTGTCGAGCAACTTTCGACCGGTGGCGGACAACGACCCGGATTTGGTGCGAAAGATCGCCGTCTTCATCAAGTCGTCCTCGGTGAGCGAGAACAGATCGCCCTCGTCCTCGATGGCCCCGGTGGCCAACAGGTCGGATGCGGCCTCGTACCCGAGGCCCTCGATGTCGAATCGCTGCCGCTCGGCGACGAAGAACACTCGCTCGCGACGCTGCGCCGGGCAGAACTGCGAGTTGGGGCACCGCAGGTCGGCGTCACCCTCCTTGGCCGGGGCCAGTGGCGTCGAACACTCCGGGCACTCGGTGGGCATGACGAACTCGGTCTCATCGCCGGTCCTGGCGTCGACGACCGGGCCGAGAACCTCCGGAATGACCTCTCCCGCTTTGCGAATGGTCACGGTGTCACCGATCAGAACGCCCTTGCGCTTGACCTCCGAACCGTTGTGCAGCGTCGCCAGCGACACTGTCGACCCGGCCACGAGCACCGGCGTCATGTACGCGAACGGCGTCACTCTGCCCGTCCGGCCCACGCTGACGCGGATGTCGAGCAGCGTCGTGGTGACTTCCTCCGGTGGGTACTTGTACGCGATGGCCCACCGCGGCGCGCGAGACGTCGTCCCCAGTCGACGATGCAGCGACATGTCGTCGATCTTGACGACCAGGCCATCGATCTCGTGTTCGACGTCGTGACGGTGCTGGTCCCAGTAGACGACCTTCTCGACGACTGCGTCGACGCCCTGCACGCGGGTCGTGTGGGTGGAAATGGGCAGCCCCCAGGAGCGAAGCGCCTCGTACGCGTGCCACTGCGACTCCGGGGTGAAACCCACCATGCGACCGAAGCCGTGGCAGATCATTCCCAGACGTCGCTTGGAGGTGACCGCCGGATTCTTCTGTCGCAGCGACCCCGCCGCCGAGTTTCGTGGATTCGCGAACGGGGGCTTGCCCTCTGCCACGAGCGAGGCGTTGAGCGCCTGGAAATCCTCGAGCCGGAAGAAGACCTCGCCGCGCACTTCCAACAACTCCGGCACGGGGTACTGCTCGCTACCCGTCAGAGTGTCCGGGATGTCGTCGATCGTGCGTGCGTTGAGCGTCACGTCCTCACCGGTCCGCCCGTCACCTCGGGTGGCACCGCGCACGAGCGTCCCGTTCTCGTACACCAGATTCAGGGCGACGCCGTCGATCTTGACCTCGCACAGGTACTCCAGATCAGGCCCTGCCTCGGTCTCGACTCTTTTGGCCCAGGCACGCAACTCGTCGTGATCGAACACGTTGTCCAAGCTCAACATTCGTTCGAGATGGTCCACGGCGGTGAATTCCGTTGCGAAGCCTCCCCCGACGAGTTGCGTCGGTGAATCCGCGGTGCGCAGATCCGGGTGTGCTTCTTCCAGCTCGTTCAGCTCACGCAGCAACGCGTCGAACTCGCCGTCGGACACGATCGGGGCGTCGCGCACGTAGTAGCGAAACTGATGACCGCGTACTTCCTCGGCCAGCATCTGCCATCGCTCACGATCGGCCGACGACGCGGCATCGAGTTCGACACCGACGGTCCCTGCGGTCTCGTCGTTTCCTGCGGGCGGTTCGGTCGCTTCTGGCACGTGTCGAAGATTATCCGAACCCACCGACAGAGAAGCACGGGCTGCAGCGCAGCGACTACCGCCCCAGCAGACCCAGCAACAGCGTCGCGGCGATGATCGCCACCGCGCAGACACCGGCGGTCAAGGCGAATCCGGTCACGAAGGAGTCGGCGTAGATTCCGCCGAGCACGGAGGCCATCACCGACAACAGCACTCCGGCAGGCAGTCCACGTCGCTGAGCATCCGATAGCCGATACATCGCACGATCATCGCAGAGGTCCCACCCAGGCACACCGGCGCATCGAGCGACGTGGTGCTATGGCTCAGATCTCGTCGATGACCAAGCTGTTTCCTCCGGACTGCTTGGACCGGTACATCGCCGCGTCCGCCGTACGGGCTGCTCTGCCGACCACGGACTTCCCCACGTCCCACAGAGCCGAATCCTCGCGCAACAACGCCATTCCCACGCTGACGGTGACGGGGATGTCGTCGCGGTGGTCGCAGAGCACCCGAACCGCGTCGAAGCCGAGATCGACCATCCCCCGCGCATCACCGACCATGGCGACGAGGAACTCCTCGCCACCGGTTCGGGCGAGCACTCCGCCCTGATGCCGGACCAAGCGGCGCAGCCGATCGGCGACGCGCACGATCACTTCGTCGCCGCGGCTGTGCCCGAATCGGTCGTTGACGGACTTGAACTTGTCGATGTCGACAACCAGGAATGCCATGGACATGCCCCGCTTGCTGGCCTGATGCCACAGGTCCAGCAGTTCGCTGTCGATGCCGCGCCGGTTGTACACCCCGGTCAGAGGATCGAGAACCGATCGCTTGGCGTCGTTGGACAGCGTCGTCCACGCCACCTGGGCGAACACCGGTACACCGACGGTGGCGAGAAGGAGAACCACGGTGGCCGTCGCCACCGAAGGCCCGTCGATGTATTCGACCTCCCCGTTCATCACTGCCAGGAACACGCGGACGCCGAACCCGATGATGAACGTCGCGGTCCATACCAGGTGCGCCACCAGCAGTCGCGGACTGAGGAAGTAGGTGCAGAACGCTCCCGTGACGGCGAACAACACGGTTCCGATCAAGGACGCGACGGGTGCGTACAGAATCAACACCGAGGTCGTGAGAATGTCCCCGAAGGCCAGAAACGCGACGAAGAACTTCTTTCCGGGCAGCGGACCGAACACGCACCGTGCGGCGACGAACACCTGGGTGACGAGAACGAAGAGAACCCAGCCGATCGCCACACTGCCCTGAGGACCGAGATCGCTGAACAGCATCAGTATCGACGTGACGGCGTACAGCATCGTGGCGGTGCCGAACACGGCACGAATGATCCCGGTCAGCGGACGGGTCGATCTGTGATTGAGGATCCACTCGAAATCGTGCGGAGCCCGATACCAGTCGGAGGTGGCCGCGGCCAGTTTCGCCAGGAGACCTCGGCGGTGCCTGCCGGAACGCCGGAGGGAGGCAACCTCGTCGAAGTCGCGACCACCTGATGCCATTTCCGAACTCCCACGTATTCAACAGACCCCCAACGGCCATGTGAATAGTGTCACACCTGTTCGACGTACTAATAGTAGTGGGCTCGATCGTCCGGAGTCCGCGGTGTTTCACTCCGTCCGGCTGTGTGATCTCACAACGAATCGGGTGAATCTCCGAACGCGGCGGCCACGTCGTGGGCGAGTCCTGTTGCGCGACGGGCCCACTCCGGTGTGCTGCCCGCCAATCCACATGCAGGCGTCACAGAAATCCGGGAGGCGAGAACCGACCTGTCGAAACCGAGTCGGTCGATCAATGTGACACCGGGCTCGGCCAGTTCGCGCCACTGGGGTGGCCGCGCGGGGGCTTCGGACGGAATCAACCCGAGCATCAGTGTCTTGCCGGATTGCAGCAGCTCGCCGACTCCGTCGAAGTCGCTGCGGCGCAGCGCAGTCGCGTCGACGGAAACCGCAACGGCACGCGAACGGCGAAGAAGATCGAAGGGAACGTCGCCGTCGCAGCAATGCACCGCAACGGGAAGGTCTATCGTCTCGATCAGTGAATCCAGCAGGTCGAGAACGTCCGGTTCAGGGACTGCCCGCACCGAATCGAGCCCGGTGATGCCCGTCAGGCTGCCGGCCAGAACGGCTGCGAGACTTGGTTCGTCGAGCTGAACGACGACCTCGACCCCCAGCCGACGCGTCAACTCCGCACAGTGCAGACGCAGCCCTTCGCCGAGAGATTCGGCGAAGTGCCGCAGCGCCCCGCGATCGGTCAGGGCCCGATGCCCGTGCCGAAGTTCGACCTGCGCTGCCATCGTGAACGGACCGGCGGCCTGGACCTTGATGGTGCGGCCACTACCGCGAAGCCCCGAGACCTCCCACAGTTCCTCGAGCACATCGAGGTCCTCGGCCAGGAAGTCGGTTGCCCGGCGGCCCGCGAGCATCGGGCGTGGCACGACGCGATAGCCGGAGGTGCGCACGTCGAGTTCGACGTCGACCATGATGGCTCCGGTGCGCCCGATCATGTCTGCGCCCAGGCCCCGGGCCGGAAGTTCGACGATGTGTGGAAGCTCGGTGAACTCCCCGACGACGACCGCCGCGGCCTCACGAATGTCGGTGCCCGGCCACGAACCGATACCGGTCGCGAGCCCTGAGAAAGCGCTCGGGGTCACTCGCGCTCGGATCGAGTGCCCGAGATGGTCGAGCTGCCGATGACGATGTCACCGTGAATGTCCTTGCGGTACAGCACCGCTGCCTGACCCTTGGCCACACCGGTCAGTGGAGACCGCAGTTGGATCTCCATGCCGTCGCCCGCTGCCTCGGCGACGGCCTCGGTCAGTCCACCGTGCGCGCGAACCTGGACGACGCACTCGATGGGGCCGGTCGGGGCGGTACCTTCGGTCCACACCGCACGGTCACCGCTGATGGCCCAGACGTCGAGCTTCTGCGCGGAGCCGACCATGACCGTGCCACTGTCGGGTTCGATCGACGTCACGTAACGGGGACGGCCGTCGGCGGCCGGTCCTTCCACACCGAGGCCCTTGCGTTGCCCGATGGTGAAGCCGTGAACGCCCTCGTGATCGGCCAGTTCGGCTCCGGTCTCGGAGTCGACGACCTTGCCCGGGCGCACGCCGATGCGCGCGCCCAGGAATGCGCGAGTGTCGCCCGAGGGGATGAAGCAGATGTCGTGACTGTCGGGCTTGTCGGCAACGGCCAACCCTCGCTCGGCAGCTTCCTCGCGAATCTCGGACTTCGGTGTGTCGCCGATGGGGAACATCGCACGCGAGAGCTGTGCCTGGTTCAGTACCGCCAACACGTACGACTGGTCCTTGTCCGCGTCCACGGCGCGTCGCAGGACGCCGTTGTGCAGTTGCGCGTAGTGCCCGGTCGCCACGGCGTCGAAGCCCAGCGCGAGAGCGCGGTCCGCCAGAGCGGAGAACTTGATCTTCTCGTTGCAGCGCAGGCACGGATTCGGGGTCTCGCCCGCGGCATAGGACGCGACGAAGTCGTCGATGACGTCCTCTTTGAAGCGATCGGCGAAATCCCATACGTAGAAGGGAATTCCGAGAACGTCGGCAGCCCGACGAGCGTCACCCGCGTCTTCCTTGGAACAGCAACCACGCGAACCGGTGCGCAGAGCTCCCGGAGCGGTCGACAGAGCCAGGTGCACGCCGACGACGTCGTGGCCCTCGTCCACGGCACGGGCCGCGGCCACGGCCGAGTCGACTCCCCCGCTCATAGCAGCCAGAACACGCATCAGCGATTTCCTCCTCGAGCTCCGACGCCGGCCATTCCGGCGGCGCGAGCACGTTCGACGACCTGCGGCAGAACCGCAAGCACAGTGGTGACGTCCGATTCGGACGAGCCGGCTCCCAGCGAGAACCGCAGTGATCCACGGGCGACGGCCGGATCGCACCCGAGCGCAATCAGTACATGGCTGGCGCTGGCGACGCCTGCGGTACACGCCGAGCCCGTCGAGCATTCTATGCCCGCCGCGTCGAGCAACATCAACAGCGAATCACCCTCGCACCCGGGAAAGGTGAAATGCACGTTCCCGGCCAGCCGGTCGTCGCCTTCCGGACCGTTGAGGATCGCGTCGGGAACGGCGTCTCGGATTCCGGCGATCAACCGATCTCGTAGTGCTCGGAGTTCTGCTCGGTGCCGCGCGGAGTCCTCGACGGTCGAACGCAGCGCAGCCGCCATCGCGACGACGCCTGCAGTGTCCGGAGTGCCCGATCGAACGTCTCGCTCGTGCCCCCCGCCGTGGAAGAGCGGAACACACGGGACCTGGCGGCCGAGCAACAACGCTCCGACGCCCTGGGGTCCGCCGAACTTGTGCGCGGCGATGCTGAGAGCGGACAGGCCGCTCTCGGAGAACCCGACGGGCAGATGCGGCACGGCCTGGACCGCATCGCTGTGCATCGGAACCCCGTATTCGGCGGCCACGGCTGCGAGCTCGGCGATCGGCATGACGGTGCCGATTTCGTTGTTGGCCCACATGATCGTCACCAACGCGGTCTCGTCGGCATGCAGGGCCAGCTCGGCGCGCAGGGCATCCGGGGTGACCCGCCCCTCGGAGTCGACCGGGAGCCACGTGACACTCGCACCGTCGTGTGCGACGAGCCACTCCACGGCGTCGAGTACCGCGTGATGTTCAACCGAGCTGGCGATGATCCTGGTCAGCGCCGCATCGGAGTCTCGACGGGCCGCGAAGATGCCCTTGACGGCGAGGTTGTCACTCTCGGTACCGCCTGAGGTGAAGATCACCTCGGACGGGCGCGCGCCCAGGTCCGCAGCAATCGACTCGCGGGATTCCTCCACCCGACGCCGAGCGGACCGACCGGAGGTGTGCAGCGAGGACGCGTTGCCCACCGTGGCGAACACAGATGTCATCGCCTCGATCGCGCTCGGCAGCATCGGGGTCGTCGCTGCGTGATCGAGGTACACCGGTGGCCGCGGCGGGACGGGAGCAGTCGTACTGCGCACAGAAGGCATAACAGGCTAGACGATACCCGCTGCCGTGACCGCGGACCTACCTGCGCGAGGTGGGTCCGCGGTCACGGTGATCGATACTCGGTCAGGCCGCCGCGACCTTCGGCGGCACCGGGCTGCGTTCGGCCTCGGCCACGACCTCGTGCACAGCGGGGTCGTAGACGTCGTCCCGGCGAATCGCCACCTCGCACCGCCGGGCGAGGTCGCGTCGATCGCCGCCGGGCGCCTCCGGGGCCGTGAACTCCACCTCGGCGCGTAGTCCTCGCAGTCGGAAGATCCGGCCGATGGAGGC
Source organism: Rhodococcus sp. IEGM 1372 (assembly GCF_030056835.1). Taxonomy (NCBI): domain Bacteria; kingdom Bacillati; phylum Actinomycetota; class Actinomycetes; order Mycobacteriales; family Nocardiaceae; genus Rhodococcus; species Rhodococcus sp. IEGM 1372. The sequence goes on from NZ_JASHKS010000001.1 coordinate 261,215, forward strand.
ACCGATCGTTTCGTCTCCCACGAAGCACGTGGCGGTGGTCTGCTCGCCGGTCCGGTCGATGTAGCGCAGCCGAATCGGTTGTACCCAGGTCTCCGAATCGATCGCGGCCTGCAGCAGCGCCGGCCGTAGCGAGCCGTATGCACGACCACACCAGGTGGTGGCCTCGGGGAAGACGACGACCGACCCGCCTGCGCGGACACGATCGGCAACCTGATCGACGACGCCGGGGAGCTGATGCAGTCGAGCTCGATCGATCGGAAGTACCTTCATGGCCCGCGCCAGGCGACCGAGCAGCGGCCAGTCGATCAGGTCGGCACGCGCCACGAAGGTCGACGGCTGTACCGCGGTGAGCACGACGACGTCGGTCCAGGAGATGTGACCGGCGACGTGCAGTGCACCTGCGGCGGTGCGGGAGCGTTCGCGGTCGGAGCGAGCGTCGAGCACGGTCAGATCGATCCCGATGGCGAACAGCAGAGTGCGAGCACCGATCCGCGTCAGCGAGCGGCGAACCCGCGGGAACGGAACCCCGAGGACGACCAACACCGGCAGCAACCCGAAGGCCACCATCGCCAGTGCGATTCGGAGCGCGAGGACGATTCGTCCCACCGTCGGTGGGTTCTTCGGCAGACAACCGTCACTGCACGGCGACGACGGCATCCACGCGTGCACGATCGGTCGTGTCACCGGACACCCGACTCGAACGTCGTTGCTGCCGAACGTAACCGGTCGAGATAGCGAGTGTTGGCCTCGTGCAGCCCGAGCAATGCGACGAAATCGGCGACACCGAATTCCGGATCGTGAGCCGGCTCACCGCAGATGGAGGCACCGAGCCGGAGGTAGCCGTTCATCAACGGCGGCATCGACGTTCGCTTCGCGGGTTCGATGTCGATCAGATCCACCCCGTCGACCACGACCGGAGCGTACGGCCGGACCCGACGGTCGGGCGGCGTGGCGTGCTTGCCCAACAGGCGGTCTCGAACCCCGCGAACGTTGGCCCCGATCGGATCCCCTGCTGCCGACTGCATGGGCACCGACACGCACCCCATGACCCACTCGTATCCCGTCACATCGAGGTAGTGCAGGATTCCGGCCCACATCAGCCCGAGCACGGACCCAGACCGGTGATCGGGATGAACTGCAGCCCTTCCCATTTCGACGATGTTCATGCCGACTGGATCGAGCGCGGAGATATCGAATTCGGTTGCCGTGTAGTACCCGCCGGCGGACACGGCGGCCTGCGGAGGCAACATGCGGTAGCAGCCGACGAACGTGTCGGTCCACTGGTCACGAACGAGCAGGTGATCACAGAATTCGTCGAACCGATCGGCGTCGAGGCCGTCGGTGTCGGTGGGAATGGAAAACCCCGGCTCGGAAGCGAACACCTCGTAGCGCAGACGCTGCGCGGCGAGTCGGTGCTCCGGGTCGGTGGACAACACCAGCGAGTAACGGTCGGTGGCCGGGACGATCGATGCAGTCGAGCTCATGACGGAAGTGGTCATGAGGTGTGTCTAACGAGCGGGGAAGGCCACCGGGCATCGTCGGGGAAACGTGTCGGAAGAGTTTGTGTGAACAAGGTTGCGCTGCCCGAGACGACAGGCCCCCACCGCGCGAGCGGTGAGGGCCTGTCGTCGAACAGCACTGAAGGCTATCCCTTGTGCTTCTTCACTGCCTCGGTCAGCTGCGGTGCGACGTTGAACAGGTCACCGACGATGCCGTAGTCGGCGATCTCGAAGATCGGCGCTTCCTCGTCCTTGTTGACCGCGACGATCGTCTTCGAGGTCTGCATGCCTGCACGGTGCTGGATGGCTCCGGAGATACCCAGCGCGACGTACAGCTGCGGGGAGACGGTCTTGCCCGTCTGACCCACCTGGAACTGGCCGGGGTAGTAGCCGGAGTCGACAGCGGCGCGCGAGGCACCGACTGCGGCACCGAGCGAGTCGGCCAGACTCTCGACGACGGAGAACTTGTCGGCGCTGCCGACACCACGTCCACCGGACACGACGACCGATGCCTCGGTGAGCTCCGGACGGTCGCCGCCGACGATCGGGTCACGCGAGGTGACCTTGACGGCCCCTTCTTCCTGCGCGGGAACCTCGACGGTTTCGCGGGTGCCCGCTCCGGCCTTCGGCTCGGCCTCGACTGCACCGGGGCGCAGCGAGATGACCGGAACGTCGCCGTTGGCCTTGGCCTCGACGGTGAACGCGCCACCGAAGATGGAGTAGACGGCACTGCCGTCGCCGTTGATTGCGACGACGTCGTTGTGGTAGCCCGAGCCGAGGCGTGCTGCGAGTCGTCCCGCAACTTCCTTACCCTCGATCGTGGCAGCGGTGATGATCGCTGCCGGCGAGACCGACTCCGCGAGTGCCGACAGCACGTCGACCTTCGGGGTGACGAGGAATCCGTCGACCGCGTCGGATTCGGCGGCGTAGATCTTCTCGGCACCGGCTTCGGTGAGTGCGTCGGCGACCTTGTCGGTGGTGCCGACCGGGCCGGTGACGACCGCGGACGGCTCACCCAGCGCACGAGCGGCGGTGATCAGCTCGGTACTGACCTTCTTCAGTGTTCCCTCGACGTGCTCCACGAGCACGAGTACTTCTGCCATGACTTGCTCCTCGTTTGTCTTCGATTGCTCGGTGGGGCGGGATCAGATGATCTTCTGGCCGACGAGGTAGGTGGCGATCTTGTCGCCGCCGTCGCCCTCGTCGGTGAGCCGCTCGCCTGCAGTCTTGGGAGGCTTGGGGGTGGACGACGTGACGGTCGTTCCCGCGTTGTCGACGCCGACGATGCCGTCCTCGACACCGATGTCGGCGAGCGTGATGGTCTGCACCGTCTTCTTCTTCGCGGCCATGATGCCCTTGAAGGACGGGAAGCGCGGTTCGTTGATCTTCTCGGTGACGCTCACGATGGCGGGCAACGCGGCTTCGAGGCCGAAGATGCCCTCGTCGGTCTCCCGCTCGCCGGTGACCTTGCCGTCGGCTACGACGAGCTTGCGCATCTGCGTCAGGGCCGGGATCTGCAGGTATTCGGCGATGATCGCGGGAACGGCACCGGTGCGGCCGTCGGTGGCCTCGTTGCCGGCGATGATGAGATCGGCCGGCTCGTCGTTCTCGAATGCGACGTTGCCGAGCGCTGCGGCCAGCGCGTATCCGGTCTGGATCGCGTCGGAGCCGTGCAGGGTCGGGTCGTTGAGGTGCACTGCGCTGTCTGCACCCATCGACAAGGCCTTGCGAATGGCGTCGGTGGCGCGGTCGGGGCCTGCGGACAGAACCTTCACCTCACCGCCCTGGGCTTCCTTGATGAGCAGTGCTTCTTCGACGGCCCGCTCGTTGATCTCGTCGAGGACGGCGTCGGCAGCCTCGCGATCGAGGGTGTAGTCACCGTCGGTGAGCTTGCGCTCGGACCACGTGTCTGGAACCTGCTTGATCAAAACAACGATGTTCGTCATGGGTCTGCGTCGACCTCCTGGTCATGTTCTGCTGATCGTAAGTGTTCTAACGGTTGGTGCAGTACTGGTTCGTGCAGTTCTACGGTCTGGGACGAGGTTACCTCACCGTAGTTACTCGTGGGTAACTTACCTCCCTGCCTGTCCGACCATACATCTGCACCCCGACTGTTATGGAGACCACGTTGGCTTACCTCCCGCGCGCCTCCACTAACCTTTCGGCGGTGAACGATTCATCGGCTCAGGCACCGGCACCGGAACCACTCCCCCTCACCGGAGAACGCACCGTGCCCGGCATCGCCGAGGAGAACTACTGGTTCCGCCGCCACGAGGTGGTCTACCGCGCACTCGTCGACCGCTGCCGTGACCGAACGGTGCTCGAAGCGGGATCCGGAGAAGGCTACGGAGCCAACATGATTGCCGATGTCGCGTCGAACGTTCTCGGTCTCGACTACGACGCATCAGCCGCCGCACACGTGCATGCCCGCTACCCGAAGGTGACCATGCTGCGTGGCAACCTCGACCGCCTGCCGTTGGCCGATTCCTCGATCGACGTCGTCGTCAATTTCCAGGTGATCGAGCACCTCTGGGACCAAGGTGCGTTCCTCGCCGAGGTGCACCGGGTACTCGCGCCCGGGGGCATTCTGTTGATCAGCACACCGAACCGCATCACGTTCTCGCCCGGCCGTGACACCCCGCTCAATCCCTTCCACACCCGCGAACTCGACGCGGCCGAACTCACCGAACTACTCGTGGACGCTCGGCTCGAGGTCGACGAACTCACCGGGGTCAGGCACGGACGCACTCTGGCCGCCCTCGATGCCAAGCACGGCGGTTCGTTCATCGACGCTCAGATCGAACGAGCACTGGCCGGCGAACCCTGGCCTGCCGAACTCACCGAGGACGTCGCGGCCGTCTCGATCGAGGATTTCGACATCACCGCCGACCGCATCGACGACAGCCTCGACCTGGTCGCCGTTGCCCGCAAGAGCTCGAGCACGGTGATCGGGTGACATCCGGTGCCACCGTGCCGGGCATGTTCTCTCTCGTTCTGCACTCCCACCTGCCGTGGTTGGCCAATCACGGCAGGTGGCCGGTAGGCGAGGAGTGGCTGTATCAGTCCTGGGCCGACTGCTACCTGCCGCTCACCGCGGTGCTCGAGCAACTGGCCGAGGACGGTCACACCGACGTGCTGTCGCTGGGGATCACCCCGGTTCTGGCCGCTCAACTCGACGATCCACACTGTCTGTCCGGAATGCACCACTGGCTCGGGAACTGGCAGCTCAGGGCCCACGAGGCAACAGATCGCGATCTGTCCGTTCGTGAGCACCGAGGTTCTGCCGCTGCGCTCGATCGATTCGAGGCCCGGTGGCGACACGGCGGTTCGGCGGTACTCCGGCCGCTGGTCGACACCGGCACCGTCGAACTGCTGGGCGGGCCGCTGGCGCATCCCTTCCAGCCGCTGCTCGATCCGCGGCTTCGGCAGTTCTCACTGAGCGAAGGTCTGCTCGACGCCCGCGCCCGGTGGGGCACCACGCCCCGGGGCATCTGGGCACCCGAATGCGGATTCACCCCCGGCATGGAGACCGAATACGCCGCCGCCGGGGTCTCGCACTTCATGGTCGACGGGCCCGCGATGCGCGGAGACACCTCCCTCGGCAGGCCGGTCTGGGACTCCGACGTCGTCGCGTTCGGACGCGACCTGCCGGTCAGCTACCGCGTCTGGTCACCGAAGTCCGGCTATCCCGGCCACGGTTCCTATCGAGATTTCCACACCTACGATCACGCGACCGGTCTCAAACCGGCCCGGGTCACCGGCCGCTCGGTCGCGTCGAACGACAAGGCTCCCTACGATCCCGCGCGGGCGGCGGCGACGGTGGACCGTCACGTGGCCGACTTCGTCGATGTGGTTCGTCGGCGCCTGATCTCGGAGTCCGAGCGGATCGGTCGCGACGCCCTCGTCGTCGCGGCATTCGACACCGAGCTGTTCGGGCACTGGTGGCACGAGGGTCCGCAGTGGCTCGGCAAGCTGATGCGCGCGCTTCCCGCCGCAGGCATCACCGTCGGCACGCTCGGCGACGCCCGCGAGCAGGGATACGTCGGAGCGCCACTGGAACTGCAGGATTCGTCGTGGGGATCGGGCAAGGACTGGCGGGTGTGGGCGGGCGACGACGTCGCGGACCTGGTCGCGCTCATTGCCGAGGTCTCTCGGACCGCTCTCGACGCCGTCGATACCGCCCGAGCTGCACAGCGTCGCGCCGGTGGACCCGAACTCCGCAATCGCGTCAACGATCAGATACTGCGTGAGACACTGATGGCCGTGGCCAGCGACTGGGCATTCATGGTCAGCAAGGATTCCGCCGCAGGCTACGCGCGGGAACGGGCACACGTTCACGCACATGCGTTGCGCGAGATCGCTGCCGCGGCCGCGGGTGGGTCACCTGTCCGAGCGGACAAATTGGCTCGGCAGTGGAACCACGCGGACGGGCTGTTTCCTGCGTTGGACGCGCGCCGACTGCCCGGTGCACACGTCGGCGGCGAGAGAGAAAATGCAGGGGGGCGTCGATGAAGATTCTGATGGTGTCGTGGGAGTACCCACCCGTGGTGGTGGGCGGTCTCGGTCGGCACGTTCATCACCTGGCAACCGAACTGGTCCGATGCGGCCACGAGGTCGTGGTGCTGTCGCGTCGACCCACCGGAACCGACGCCGCCACCCACCCGACGTCTCACCACATCGAGGACGGGGTGCTCGTCGTCGCGGTAGCCGAGGACCCCGCTCACTTCGTCTTCGGGGAGGACATGCTCGCATGGACCCTCGCGATGGGGCACGCGATGGTGCGTGCCGGCGTCGCGCTGGGAAAGCCGGGTCTGGGCGACGGCTGGCAACCCGACGTCGTGCATGCGCACGACTGGCTCGTCGCGCACCCGTCGATCGCACTCGCCGAGTTCTACGACGTACCGCTCGTCTCGACCATCCACGCCACCGAGGCCGGCCGCCACAGCGGCTGGATCTCCGGCCCCGTCAACCGTCAGGTGCACTCCGTCGAGTGGTGGCTCGCCAACGATTCCGATGCAGTGATCACCTGCTCGGGGTCGATGAAGGACGAGGTCACCACCCTGTTCGGAGTATCCGAGTCGGCGGTGACGGTGATTCGCAACGGAATCGACCGATCCACCTGGCACTTTCGTCGACGAGAGCCTCGATCGGAGCCGGCCAAGCTGCTCTACGTCGGCCGACTCGAGTACGAGAAGGGCATCCAGGATGCCATCGCGGCCCTGCCCCGCATCCGACGAAGCCACCCGGGCACCACCTTGCACATCGCCGGCGAGGGAACGCAGTTCGCCTGGTTGGCCGGGCTGACGCGCACCCATCGGGTTGCCCGCGCAGTGTCTTTTCTGGGCAATCTCGACCACACCGAACTGCTCGGCTGGCTGCACGGAGCCGACGCCATCGTCCTACCCAGTCGATACGAACCGTTCGGCATCATCGCGCTGGAGGCGGCGGCTGCGGGCACCCCTCTCGTCGCGTCCACCGCAGGCGGTCTGGGTGAAGCCATCGTCGACGGCGTGACCGGCCTGTCCTTCGAGCCCGGCGACGTCGGTGGGCTCGCTGCCGCCGTGCGGCGCGTTCTCGACAACGCAGACGCCGCGCAGGAACGAGCCGTGGCCGCCCGCGACCGGCTCACCGTGGATTTCGACTGGAAACACGTCGCCGAGTCGACGGCCCAGGTCTACCTCGAGGCCAAACGAAAGGTTCGGCATCCGCTGGCCCGCCCGCACATCGCCGAGCGCGCGATCCCCGGCCGTTCCTGAGAACACCGGGGTCAGATCTCTCGCGCCGCCTCGGCCTGTCCGAGCGCCTTCTTACGAGCGATATCCTCCAGCGCAGCAATGTATTTCGCGCGGTCGGCGGCACCGGCCTCCCACGCGTCCTTGCGATTGCGGACGACCTTGGCCGGGGCCCCGACCGCGATGCTGTAATCCGGGATCTCACCCTTGACGACGGCGTGGGCTCCGAGCACGCAGCCCCGCCCGATCCTGGTCTCGCGCAGGATCGTCACCTTGGCGGCGATCCACGTGTCCGGCCCGATCCGCACCGGGCCCTTGACGATTCCCTGATCCTTGATGGGCATGTTCACATCGTCCATCCGATGATCGAAATCGCAGATGTAGCACCAGTCGGCCACCAGCGTCGATGCGCCGATCTCGATGTCGAGGTAGGTGTTGACGACGTTGTCCTTGCCGAACACCACCTTGTCGCCGATCCGCAGCGAGCCCTCGTGGCAGCGAATGGCATTACCGTCGCCGATGTGGACCCAGCGCCCGATCTCGAGACGAGAGAGTTCGGGGGTCGAATGGATCTCGACGTTCTTGCCGAGAAACACCATGCCCCTCAGGATCACGTGCGGATTGGCGAGCTTGAACTTCGCGAGGCGGTAGTACCGCACGAGGTACCACGGCGTGTACGCCTTGTTCGCGAGCACCCAGTCGAGGGACGCACGCGTGAGGAACCGCGCCTGCTCGGTGTCGCGTCGTCTCGACCCGCGCCAGCGTGTCCGCAGCGGCGCGTTCCACATACTCGTCATGGACGTTCACCCTAGTTTCTCGTTCGCCCGCTCTCTGCCGGCACCCTTGCGCGGGCTAGGGTTGCCTGTCGACTGTTGCTCGTCGACGAGACGAACACAGACGCCCCGGCACCACGTCGGGCACGGAAATCAAGACACGGGAGCGATCGATGCGCGGCGTCACGGCCAAGGGCAGGACCGGCAGAAAGGTCACTGCGGTCGCTGCGGCGATAGTCGTGGTGACCGTGAGCGGTTGCAGCGCCGACACCTCGGCCATCGAACCGCTCTCCCCCGATTCGTGGCCCGCAGCGCATGCGAACTCGCACAACAGCGGTTCGACGGCCGTATCGGTGTCGACTCCGCTGTCCCTGGACTGGACGCGCCCCACGGGCGGCACGGTGACCTCTCCGGTGTCCATCGGATCGACGGGCCAGATGTTCGTCACCGCCGCCACCGAATCCGGCTGCAACCTCTTCTCGTTCGAGATCGACTCCGCCCGCAAGCGCTGGTGCAATCGGGTCGGGCCGTCCGTCGTCACTGCAACGCCGACCGTCGATTCGGCCATCAACGTCTACATCGGCGACGACGGCGGCATGAACTCGTACAACGACCACGGGCAACTGCGTTGGCGCACACCGGTGTACGGAGTGCCCAAGTCCGCCCAGTTCCTCGGGGACGGCAGCCTGCTCTCGATCACCCAGATGGGCCAGGTCAGTGTTCTCGATTCGCAGAACGGGCAACTTCGAGTGCCCATTCTGGATCTGGTTCCGACGCCGGATTTCCTGACCGATCCGAACTCCGAGTTTCAGCCGGTGGACACCGGACTCGCCCAGTGCAGCTCGGGTGGATCCGAATGCCCCGTACCCGCAGCACCCGCGGTGGACAGTGCGACCGGAACGATGTACCTGACACTGTGGCGTCCGGGTTCGATTGCACCACAACTCGTTTCGGTGCAGTACGACCGTGACGGCTCTCCCGGACTCGTCGAACGCTGGTCCTCGGACCTGCTGCCCGCCGGAGTCGCGTCGAGTCCGGTGCTGTCCGAGGACGGGTCGACGGTCTACCTGGCCGACGTCGACGGCAGGTTGACCGCGTTCGACACCGCCGATGGGCGACGGAAGTGGACCGAGGGCACCGGGCTCGGCATCGGTGCCAGTCCCTCGATCGCTTCCGACGGCACGATCGTGCCGTCGGGCGGAGACGGCACCCTCATGGGCGTGCGAGACAACGGAGATTCGGCCGAGCGAGTGTGGGTCCGCGACGACATCGAACAGGCAGGCAGCGCAGCCCAATCCGCAGACGGACGCGGCCATACCGTCGTACGCGAGGACGACGGGCTGGCCCTGCTCACGTTCGACGCGGCCACCGGAGAAACGGTGGACGTGCAACCGGTTCCCGACGTCGTCGGCACCACCGTCGGCACGTCCGTCGGCCCGGACGGCCAGGTCGTCACCGCGAGCTACCTCGGCGAGATCTTCACCTACACGGGCTGAGCGACAGCGCCCGGAGCGCAGACGAACGCCACCGCGGACCGTTCGACTCGGGCGATCACCACCGACAACGCCACGGAGCCGCGAAGTTTGAGCCTGGGCCGCAGTATCGCCGGATCCACGTCGACCCCGCGGACGAGAATCTCCACCGAGCCGCAATCCATCCGATTCAGTTGTTGCCGAAGCACTTTCTCCGAGAACTTGGACTGCTCGAGAATTCGAAAGCCGCGCACCCCGGCCGGGACGGTGTCGCCGGTCAGATACGCAATTCTCGGATCGAGTTGCCACAGACCGAATCTGGCTCCGTAGTGCCGAACCAAGCCGGCTCTGACCACCGCCCCGTCAGGATCGACCAGATAGCGGCCGGGGGGCCGAACCGGAATGTCGTCCGACTCCGCATCGGTGAATTCCAGAACACTGCCGTCGGATCGAAGAACCGCTGCCCGGCGCCGAATACCGCGCTCGCTCAACCCCTCCGACCACAGGCACGCTTCTCGTACTCCCCCGTCGAGCGAGACCACCTCGATCTCGCCGGCCCAGTCGAGCGCATCGAAATCCAGGCCGGGCGCACACTTGACGACCAGGTCTCGGCCTCGATAGGCGTCGAACAGATCCGGGAGCGGCGGCTGCAGAGCCGCCGGGTCGTGGCGTCGCCGCCCACCTGCTCGGCGGCCGGGATCGGCAACGACGACGGTCTCACGCGTCGTCGGGGTCAGTGCGTCGGCGCGCAGCAGAGTGGCCTCAGGAACGTTGTGTGCGGCCATCCGAAGCCGAATCGGGTCGAGATCGCTGCCCACCGCCAACTCCGCCGTAGCGACGAGGACGGACAGTTCACTGCCGATCGAACACGTGACATCGTGCACCCGACGCCCCGCGAGTCGAGCGGCCCGCCTCCGCGCGACGAGCGTCGGAGTGGCCTGCTGGACCGCCTCGTCGGTCACCAGCCACCGATCGGAGTCGACCAACTTCACTCGGGCCTTGCGGCGGACCGTGACCGTTTCGATCAGTGCACTCGCGTGGTCCGGGAAGCGAGTGCGCACCGAGGCCGTGTCGCGCACCGACGTTCGAGCGCTGAGCTCGAGATCGTCGACCGCAGCAAGAGCTCCGGCACCGGCCTCGCTTCGTAGGAAGTCGAGGTCGGTGCCGGTGAATTCGTAGCCCACTAGCGGACTCGAGTGCAGAGCCTGCGGCGGTCCGTGCCGATCAAGCGCGAGGGGCGGGCTTGATGCCGGTGATCATCACGTTGTAGAACAGTCCGCGCGGTACCACGTGCTGCAGCACGTTCTCGTCCACCCAGCTCAGTGTCTTCCAACCGCCGAAGGCGAATTTCGCCCAGTTCCATCCCAGCTTGCCCTCGGGTACTGCGGCCTCGAAGGTCCGCACCGGCCAACCGAGCAGAGCGGCGGCGAACTCCTCGGTGTTCGCCTGCACGGACTCGGCACCGGCCGAGAGCGCGATGTGCTCGAGATCGGTGGGATCGAACGTGTGCAGGTCGACGACGGCCTCCAGTGCCGCCGCTCGCGAGGATTCGTCGAGCTCTTCCTGCGGCTTGCGCCAGCTCGCCAGGAACGGAAGTTTGGTCGCGCGGGTGGTCGCCTCCCACGTGATGCGTCCGAGCCACCGTGCGTAGAAGTTGCCGACCGTGGTGGGTTCGCCCGCGAAAACGAAGCGACCGCCCGGCTTGAGTACCCGCAGCACCTCTCGCAGGGACTGTTCGACGTCCGGGATGTGATGGAGGACGGCGTGCCCGACGACGAGATCGAACGTGTTGTCGTCGTACGGAATCGTCTCCGCATCGGCGACCCGGCCGTCGACATCCAGGCCGAGGTGCTCGGCGTTGCGAAGAGCGACCTTGACCATGCCGGGCGAGAGGTCGGTGACCGATCCCTTGTCTGCGATGCCGGCCTGCATCAGGTTGAGCAGGAAGAACCCGGTACCGCAGCCCAGCTCGAGGGCGCGGCCGTACGGAAGTGCGGATTGCGCCGACGCGTCACCGGACACCGCCTGATCGAATCTGCCGCGCGCGTAGTCGATGCATCGCTCGTCGTAGGAGATCGACCACTTGTCGTCGTAGGTTTCGGCTTCCCAGTCGTGATAGAGCACCTGAGCCAGTTTGGTGTCCGACCGTGCGGCCTCTACCTGCTCGGCAGTGGCGTGCGGGTTCGGGGCTGGATCGACCTGGCGGTCATCGGTCTCGGACGACGCCGAAGGCACCGAGTTCGAGATCGATCGATTGACACCGTCGTGGGGGCTTGCAGTCATCAGGCGAGCCTACTATCCGGTAGCTGTGGAACAACTCTGCTCTGCGGGACCGGTGCTTCACCGCCCGGTGAAAGTCGCTTTACCAGGGCCGTCGGCCACGAACGACGTCATGCCGATCGTGCGATCCTCGGTGGCGAACAACGCCGCGAACTGCTGAGCCTCGATCCGAAGACCGGTGGTGAGATCGACGTCGAGCCCCTGATCGATCGACGCCTTCGCCGCTGCGAGCGCTCGCGATGCACCCGTGGTGAACTGCATGGCCCAGGCGCGCGCTGCGTTGTACACCTCGTCCGGTGCCACCACCTCGTCCACCAATCCGATACGCAACGCTTCCTCGGCACCGACGAAGCGGCCGGTGAAGACCATGTCCTTCGCACGGCTCGGGCCGATCAACCGAGCCAGCCGCTGCGTTCCGCCGCCGCCGGGGATGACACCGAGCAGCACCTCGGGGACACCGAACTTGGCGTTGTCGCCGGCGATCCGACGGTCCGCACCCAGTGCAACCTCCAGCCCACCACCGAGTGCGTACCCGGTCACAGCCGCGACCACGGGCTTGGGAATGGTACTGAGCGAGCCGAGGGCCGACTGCAGATCTCCGGCGATCGCGGCCATCTCCGACGCGGACAGCGCCACCATCTCCTTGATGTCGGCACCGGCGGCGAAGACCTTCTCGCCGCCGTAGACGACGACGGCCTTGACGTCGGCATTCACCGTGGCCTCGCGAGCCGCCGCTCGGATCTCGTCCTGCATCTGCCGATCGAGCGCATTCATCGGCGGACGGTCGAGGCGGATGGTGCCGATGCCGTCGGAAACTTCGAGATTCACGAACTCAGCCATGGGCCGAAAGGCTACCGGGCCGAGGCCTAGCGATCCGACCAGGGATGGCGCGTTCCGGCGTAGTACGCGTCGTCGCCGTCGAAGAGCACCCGGACCGTCCCCTCGTCGCGGGTGAGGATCGGCAGAACCGGGGCGATCTCGCGGTCGTGATCGACGACCTGCGCGACGGTGTCGAACCGAGACAGTGCGTCGAGTTGGCTCCAGGTGGGCGGAAGGAGGATGGTGTTCCCCGACCGCCAGTCCGCCAGTGCGTCACCGGTGGACCGCCAGCTCACCGACGCCGCCTCGCTGGTCTCGCCGTCCGCATTCTGTCCTTCGGGAAGCACTGCGACGAAAAACCGGGTGTCGTACCGTCGAGCTTCGCCCACCGGGGTGATCCAGTGCGACCACGGCCGGAGCAGATCCGATCGCAGAACGAGGTCGTGGGCGGTGAGGAATTCGGCGAACGACACCTCACGGCGCTCGAGCCGACCCCGCTCTGCCGCGAACGGAGCCGTATCGGCAACGATCGAATCCGGTGTCGAGCCGGCCAGCAGTACACCGCACTCCTCGAACGTCTCGCGCGCCGCGGCACACACCAAGGCCTGTGCCTTGCCCTCGTCGGTTCCGAAGCGCTCGGCCCACCACGACGGCGGCGGTCCTGCCCAGCGGACGTCAGCTGCCGCGTCCGAGGGGTCGACGCCGCCACCGGGAAACACCGTCATGCCACCCGCGAAGGCCATGCCACCGACACGTTCGAGCAGGAACACCTCGATGTCGGGTCGTGACAGGCCGTCACGAATCAAGATGACCGTCGAGGCGTCCCGGGCCTGTACGTGATCGGCAGCACTGTTCGAGCTCATGAATGGGAACGTACCGCTGCACTGCGCAGCGGAGTCGATCGGTCCGCTCTATCGGCGGTGCGCCCCGGCAGCGCGGGTCCGCCGCGCGAAGAAGCGACCGTCGACGCGATCGAGTGCGATCGACTGACTGAACGCCTCGGTCAGATTCTCTGCGGTGATGACGTCGTCGACCAGTCCCTGCGCCACTACCCCGCCTTCCTTGAGCAGCAACGCGTGACTGAATCCCGGCGGAATCTCTTCCACGTGATGGGTGATCAGCACGGTCGCGGGGGCGTCGGGATCGGCAGCGAGGTCGGTCAGCCGCGCCACCAGTTCCTCGCGTCCACCGAGGTCGAGCCCTGCCGCAGGCTCGTCCAGCAACAGCAGTTCGGGATCGGTCATCAGAGCGCGGGCGATGAGAACGCGCTTTCGTTCGCCTTCCGACAGCGTGCCGTAGGTGCGGGTGGCGAGATGCTCGGCACCGAGGCTCTCGAGCATTTCCACTGCACGCTCGGTGTCGACCGCGTCGTATTTCTCACGCCAGCGCCCCAACACCGAGTAGCCGGCGGACACCACCAGATCGGATACGAGTTCGTCGGCCGGAATGCGCTGCGCCAGCGAGGAGGACGACAGACCGATCCGCGGCCGGAGTTCGGAGACGTCGGCCTTGCCCATGACCTCGCCGAGAACGTGGGCGACACCGGACGTGGGATGGATTTCGGCCGCAGCGATGCGCAGCAGAGACGTCTTTCCGGCACCGTTCGGGCCGAGGACCACCCACCGTTCGTCCAGTTCCACCTTCCAGGTGACGGGTCCCACCAGGGTCGCACCGCCGCGGCGGACGACTACGTCGGTGAAACCTACGAGCAGGTCGGGATCCGGTTCAGACACGACGCCTATCTTCCCGCACATCGACCGCGCATTCACGGCAGGATGTGCACGCGTGTCGCCCAATGACGATCTGCCTCGTAGCTCCCACCGGACCACCGGCGACGAGTCCGCCTCGAACCCGCCCGGATCACCGTTCCCACTGGGTGCCACCGCGTTGCCGACTGGCACGCAATTTGCAGTCCACGCACCCGAGGCCGATGGAGTCGAGGTGTGCCTGATCGATCCGGACGGCGGCGAACGACGGGTGGAACTGAACACCCGGACATTCGGAGTTCGACACGCCTTCGTCCCGGGAGTGCGGCCCGGTGATCGATACGGCTTCCGTGCCCACGGAAGATGGGATCCGCACTCCGGCCGCCGGTTCAACGGTGCCAAGATTCTGCTCGATCCCGCGGCACGCCAGGTGATCGGCGCATTCGGAGACCCGTCGGCGTTGCTCGCCTACGAGGACGACCCGTTCGGTGCGCCCAGTTCTCGCGACTCGCTCGGGCACCTCCCGCTCGGCGTCGTCCGCGCAGCCCCCGATCGCGTCGGCCGTCCCGCTCGCCCCGAGGTGCCGTGGGACCGAACCGTCCTGTACGAGCTGCACGTGGGATCGTTCACGGCCCGCAATCCTGCTGTCCCCCAGCATCTTCGCGGTACGTACCTCGGCCTGGCCGAGCCGGCTGTCCTCGAACATCTCGCTCGCATCGGCATCACGTCGGTCGAATTGCTGCCCGTGCACACCACATTCACCGAACCCGGCGTCCGTGCCAGGGGGATGCGAAACCACTGGGGGTACTCGACGGGTGCGTACTTCGCACCGGATCCGCGCTTCGCCGCCGTTCCCGGTGACGAGGTGGACGAATTTCGCACCATGGTCGACGCGCTGCACACTGCCGGAATCGAGGTGATCCTCGACGTCGTCTACAACCACACGTGCGAATCCGCGATCGACGGCCCCTCCATCAGCTGGCGTGGGCTCGATGCGCCCGGCTACTACCTGCTGGACGGCCGCGGATCGGACGTCGATCTGACCGGCTGTGGCAACACTCTCGATTCCGCGTCGCCCGCGGTCGTGCGGATGGTGTGCGACAGCCTTCGGTACTGGGTCGAGGACATGGGCGTGGACGGGTTCCGATTCGACCTCGCCAGCACTCTCGGCCGACCCGGCGGTTGGCGATTCGATTCTCGCGCACCGTTGTTGACCGCCATCACCACCGATCCTGTACTGGCTCGGGTCAAATTGATCGCCGAGCCGTGGGATGCCACCGGTGCCGGCTATCAGGTCGGCAACTTCGGAGTGGCCTGGTCGGAATGGAACGATCGCTACCGTGACACGGTCCGACGCTTCTGGGCGGGCCAACACGGCGTCCGCGAGTTGGCCTCGCGCCTGGCCGGTTCGGAGGACCTCTTCGCGAGCAGTGGACGCTTGCCATGGGCGTCGATCAACTTCGTCACCGCGCACGACGGGTTCACCGCCCGAGATCTGGTGTCGTACGACCGAAAGCACAACGAGGCCAACGGCGAAGAGAACAGGGACGGTACCGACAACAACTCGTCGGTCAACCACGGAGTAGAGGGTCCGAGCGAGGATCCATCCGTCGCCGAGGCCAGGGCACGCCATGTCCGGGCACTACTGGCAACCCTGACGCTCTCGACCGGAACACCGATGCTCCTTGCCGGCGACGAACTGGGACACAGTCAGGGAGGCAACAACAACGCGTATTGCATCGCCGAGGATGCACCGGCGGCCGACGCCTGGGCCATCGACTGGGACAGTGCCGATCAGAACATGATTCGCTTCGTGGGTCGACTCCTTCGCGTCCGAGCGAGCGCTCCGACACTGCGCCAGCAGGAATTCTTCACCGGCCGCGCGACACCGACCGGCCGACCCGATCTGGTGTGGTTCGATTCCGCCGGAGTCGAATTCGACACGGACCGATGGAACGACGACTCGGTGCGCACCATTCAGGCCTGGGTGGACGGTTCCGACGTCCGCTCCTTCGCCTCCGACGGCGGGCAGGTCGACGATGCCAGCTCGCTCCTCGTTCTCCATTCCGGAGGCCCAGCCGATATCGTTCTGGCGTGCCCGAGTTGGTCGTCGTCTCGGTTCGTTCCGGTTCTCGATTCCTCGAGTGTGGACGGTGTGCCCTCCGATACCACTGCGCTGGAACCGGGTTCGACGATATCGGTGACCGGATCGACGGTCCTCGTGCTGCGCAGCGCAGGCAGGTGAGTCATGAACAGTTGCACGAGCGGACCGACTCCGAGCGCATAGAGAACCGTCCCGACGCCGAGCGTCCCGCCGAGCAACCAACCGGTGAGCACCACCGTGCACTCGATTCCGGTGCGGGTGAGGCGAATCGACCATCCGGTCCTGGCCACCAGACCGGTCATCAGTCCGTCTCGCGGCCCCGGACCCATCCCGGCACCGATGTACAGCGCGGTTGCGAACGCGTTGACCACGATGCCCGACACCATGGCCAGGGTCCTCATCGGCAGCCCGTCCAGGTCCGGCAACATCGCCGACGTCGTGTCCACCGCAACGGCGATCACCACCACGTTGCTCACGGTGCCCAGGCCAGGCCAGGACGTTGCCGTAGCGGGATCCACATCAGCAGTACGGCCGCGCCGGTGATCGCGGTGATGGTTCCGAAGCTGAGCGACAGGTGGCTTTCGAGCCCCTGACGAAAGACGTCCCACGGGTTGACGCCCAGTCCACCGGCGATCATGAACGACATCGACGCCCCGTACAGCCACAGCCCCACGTAGAGGGCAGCCAACCGAGCAGGGAGTCGGCGACCGGCGAGTAGACGACGTGGTGAGGTGAACATGCTTCCAGTCTCGGGGCTACTGGATATGTTCGGCATAGCCACTTGTGCGACAGTGGACCCCAGAGCTACGGAACGGCGATCACGGTCGTCGAACCGGGTGCCACTTCGGTGAAGCCTGCATCCCGTACCGCGACGGCGCGACCGGCGCGAACCTCGCCCAGTGCACGCGTCCACTGTTCCGGGTTCGCGGATCGGACCGAACATTCGAAGCCCGACGCAGCCCATTCGCGGCATTGCGCTGTGCTCATCGCGCCCGCCAGCAGCATGGACGCGTGCCCCACCTGAGCGGCTGCTTTCCCCACCGTCATCGACAGGGAGGCGTCGACCCACAGCACCGGTCCGGCCGATACCGAAGGCTCGTCGTCGGCCGACACATCGGTTCCGCCGATCTGCAGCCGCTTGATCCGAGGATCCAGATCTCCGACCCGACCGGGCACGAACGCACGTGCCGACGCTCCCCCGACGTCGACCGTGACACCAGGAACGTCCTGCGCCGCACGCCACTGCGCACCGCGTGCACGTCGGGCAACCTTCCGGATGCGTGCCGACGTCCATTCGGTGAAGGCCTCGTTCCACGACGCGCCCACGCCCACTCGTGGGTCCAGGCACAACGCAACGGTTGCTCGTGCAGCCGCCTCGAGCAACTCGCTGCGGAGGGGCGGATCGATCTTGGGGATGTGCAGCACCAACGGCATGGCCAGAACCTGTGCCGGATCTGCCGGGTCCTCCGCTCCGCCGTACCCACGAGCGAGCTCGGCGTGCCGCGAGACGAACGTGTTGTCGGGTGAGAATTCCTCGACCGCAGTCTCGGCCGCCACGTCATCCGGTGTGTCGCCGGTAGTGGGATCGCCGGTCACGGGATCGCCGGTCACGGGATGGGGACGCGGCGGACTCCCCCGTCCACTGCGTCCGCGGCTTCGATCTCGTTGCGGGTGACGCCGAGGATGAACAGGACCGCGTCGAGGTACGGATGGGAGATAGCGGTGTCGGCGATCTCTCTCAACGCAGGCTTGGCGTTGAAGGCAACCCCGAGGCCTGCTGCGGTGAGCATGTCGATGTCGTTCGCTCCGTCGCCCACGGCGACGGTCTGCTCCATCGGCACTCCCGACTGCGCCGCGAATTCACGCAGTGCGGTCGCTTTCGCAGCACGATCGACCACTTCTCCGATGACTCGCCCGGTGAGCTTGCCGTCGACGATCTCGAGAGTGTTCGCCTTGACGTAGTCGAGTTCGAGTTCGTGAGCGAGGCCCTCGATGACCTGTCGGAATCCCCCGGACACGACGCCGCAGGCGAAGCCGAGACGCCGGAGGGTGCGGATGGTGGTTCTGGCCCCGGCGGTCAGTTCCAGGCTTTCGCCCACTTCGTCGATGACGGATTCGTCGAGTCCCGCCAACACGGCGACCCGCTGTTCGAGCGACTCCGCGAAGTCGATCTCACCGCGCATGGCAGCTTCGGTGACCGCACGTACCTCGTCCTCGCGTCCCGCGCGAGCAGCCAACATTTCGATGACCTCGCCCTGGACGAGCGTGGAGTCGACGTCGAACACGATCAGTCGCTTGGATCGCCGTGCGATTCCGCCGCGCTGCACGGCGATGTCGACGCCGATTCCGGCGGCGATGGCCGCGAGCCCCGTGCGCAACTGCAGGTCGGCATCCGGCGACGTGTCGGTCGCGGTCACCTGCAGTTCGAGGCCGGTGACGGGATAGTCGGCAATTCCGCGTATGGAATCGATGTTCGCGCCCTGGCGGGCGAGTTCACGGGAGATGGTGCTGAAAGCACGCGCTGTCACGGGTCGTCCCAGAACGACGACGACGTGGGTGGCCAAGCTCTGACCACCGCCACGCGCGGTGTCGATCTCGACATCGACGTGAACGCCGACCGTCGCCATCGCGTCCTCGAGCTCCTCCTGGAGCGCCTCGGGATCGCGCGGGCAGGACAGGAGAACGCCCAGTGTCAATCTGCCGCGGATGACCACCTGCTCGACGTCGAGCAGACTGACGTTGTGCCGTGACAGTGCTGCGAACAGCACCGATGTGACGCCCGGCTTGTCGGGTCCCGTCACCGTCACCAGCACTGCGGTGTCACTCGAAGTCACCGAATCTCCCTTTCGTGCACGGCCCCAGCGGCCGGATAGGTCTTCGTGTCACCTGTCGTGGACGAGCGAGTCCGAACACGCCACGAGATTGTCGCAAGCGAAGAGCCCCACCCGGTAGCCGGGAGGGGCTCTCGCTGCGCTGTGGACTACTTGGGGTCCGGGTCTCCTGACCCTTCGTGATCGCTGGTGGCGATCGGGGCCCGGCGGGCCTGTTCGAGCACTGCGGTGGTCTTACCGCCGTGCGCTCCCGGCCCGACGTGCGCTTCCGCGCGCATCCGCTCGACCATGTGCGGGTAGTGCAACTCGAACGCCGGACGCTCGGAACGGATCCGAGGCAGTTCGGTGAAGTTGTGTCGCGGCGGCGGGCACGAGGTGGCCCATTCCAACGAGTTGCCGTAGCCCCACGGATCGTCGACTGTGACGACCTCGCCGTATCGGTAGGACTTGAACACGTTCCACACGAACGGCAGTGTCGAGGCACCGAGGATGAAAGCACCGACCGTGGAGATGACGTTCAACTCGGTGAACCCGTCCGAGGGAAGGTAATCGGCGTACCGACGCGGCATGCCCTCGTTTCCGAGCCAGTGCTGCACCAGGAACGTGGCGTGGAATCCGAAGAACGTCAGCCAGAAATGCCACTTGCCCAGAGCCTCGTCCATCATCCGGCCCGTCATCTTCGGGAACCAGAAGTAGATGCCGGCGTACGTCGCGAACACCACGGTGCCGAACACCACGTAGTGGAAGTGGGCGACCACGAAGTACGTGTCGGTGACCTGGAAGTCGATGGGCGGCGATGCCAGCAGAACACCGGTCAGACCACCGAAGACGAAGGTGATCAGGAACCCGATCGAGAACAGCATCGGCGTTTCCAGTGTCACCTGGCCTCGCCACATCGTGCCGACCCAGTTGAAGATCTTCACACCGGTGGGCACCGCGATGAGGAACGTCATGAAGGAGAAGAACGGCAGCAGCACAGCGCCGGTGGCGTACATGTGGTGCGCCCACACGGCGATGGAGAGGGCGGCGATCGCGATCGTCGCGTAGATCAGACCCGAGTAGCCGAAGATCGGCTTACGCGAGAAGACGGGGAACACCTCGGAGACGATTCCGAAGAACGGCAGCGCGATGATGTACACCTCGGGGTGGCCGAAGAACCAGAACAGGTGCTGCCACAGCAACACGCCACCGGTGGCCGGATCGAACAGGTGCGCGCCCAGGTGACGGTCGGCCGCCAGGCCGAGCAGCGCCGCCGTCAGCAGCGGGAAGGCCAGCAGGATCAGGATCGACGTCACCAGGATGTTCCAGGTGAAGATCGGCATACGGAACATCGTCATACCGGGGGCGCGCAGGCAGATCACCGTGGTGATCATGTTGACGCCACCGAGGATGGTGCCGAGACCGGCAACGGCCAGACCCATGATCCACAGGTCCGCGCCGACACCCGGCGAGTTCAGAGCCGACGTCAGTGGGGTGTACGCGGTCCAACCGAAGTCCGCTGCGCCACCGGGAGTGATGAACCCGGCCGTGGTGATCAGGGCACCGAACAGGTAGAGCCAGTACGAGAACGCGTTCAACCGTGGGAACGCGACATCGGGGGCACCGATCTGCAGCGGCAGGATGTAGTTGGCGAATCCGAACACGATCGGCGTCGCGTACAGCAGCAGCATGATGGTGCCGTGCATGGTGAACAGCTGGTTGTACTGCTCGTTGGACAGGAACTGCATTCCCGGTATGGCCAACTCGGCGCGCATCAGCAGCGCCATGAGTCCACCGACCAGGAAGAACGCGAACGATGTCGCGATGTACATGATTCCCAACACCTTGGGATCGGTTGTCGTCACCGCTTTGTGCAGGAACGACCCCTTCGGTCCCGTCCGCGGCGGGAACGGCCGAGCAGCATCCACCGCAGGTGCGGGCCTAGGCGCTAGGGCAGTCACAGATCCTCCTGATTGCGCGTCGGACCTCGAACCACGAGGCGACGTCATCTAGTCGTGCGCTCCTCGAATCGTAGACCTTCGGACCGACGCTTGCCGAACCGGTCCTACCGTGTGTCGTATTGGGCCCGATCGGCCGTGCCCGGATCGTGCGATCTGCCTGCGCTGTCGGCCTTTCCGGCGCAGTCGGGGACGCCGCGGGAGTTGCCGATTCCGCACGCTCCGCGGTGCCCGTTCGGGTGTTCTGCGACGGCCGCCTTCCGATACTGTGTGAGACCACCCGACCCGTCGAAGGAAGTCCCGCGTTGCCACTCCATCCACGAGTCCCCCGTTCGTGTGCGCCGCGCAGGATCGGTGCCGTCGCCTCCGTGTGCCTCGCCGCTGCCGTGGCGCTGGTCGGTTGTTCCGACTCCGAGGCGCAGGACGACGCATCCACCATCGTTCGCACCACCACGAACATCGCCGGTGCCGGAGTGGTCGGCAACAACCGGGACACCGCGGGTCTGTGCCCCGCCCTGGCACCACTCGATCCGACCGGTATCGAGGGTGACACCAGACCCGTCGGACATGCCGAGGGCATCAGCGTCCTTCCGGCCGACCCCCAGCGCATCGTCGTGCTCGATGCCGCAGGCCTGGACGCGAGCTGCGCGGTCGGCATCTGGGAGCGCGTCGTCGGGGCGGCCACGATCGACCCCGATTTCCGGGGCGACGGAGACCAACCGCTGTACCTGGGCACCGGACTGGCGTCCGTTCCGTCCGTCGGGCCGGTGGGTTCACCCGACATCGATGCCATCGCCGCCCTCGACCCCGATCTGATCCTCGGTGCCGAGTCGCTCGGATCGACTACCTACGACGAGCTGACAGCCATCGCCCCGACCGTCTTCACCGCAACGGGGCAAGGTTGGAAAGACACCTTTCTGCAGTCCGCGGCGGCGCTCGGTCGCGGCCAGGCGGCATTCGAGGCACTCGCATCGTTCTCCGCCGACGCCGAACGAGTCGGTCGTGAGATCGACGCCACCCAGACTCAGGCGTCCGTCGTCCGATTCGCTGCGGATTCCATCGAGGTGGACGGACCGAACTCGTTCGCGGGCCAGATACTCGAGGAGGTCGGAGTCGGCCGGCCCCAGAGCCAGCGCGACGTCACGTTCTCGGTCGAGTCGGACAACCTCACGCCGGTCGAGGGAGACATCGTCTACGTGCGATTCGCGGGCCCCGACGGCGAGAGCTTCGGGCGCGAGGTGATGGACTCCGATGCGTGGCACGCTCTCGGTTCGGTCACCGACGGTCGGGTCTTCGCCGTCAACGACACGGTGTGGTCGGGCAGCGGCGTCGTCGCGGCACGGGCCGTTCTGGACGACCTGTCCGCCTCCCTGAACGCCTACGTCTCCTGACGCGATGCCGATTCCCGAATTCGTCCGTGCCCTGCGCAGTGTCGTCGGAACGTCGCCGTTGTGGTTGTCCGGTGTCAGCGCAGTCGTTCTCGACGACGACCGGCGCGTGCTGCTGACCCTGCGAGCGGACAACAACACCTGGGCCGTGGTCTCGGGAATTCTCGAACCGGGCGAGGAACCCGCCCCGGCAGCGCTGCGTGAAATCGGCGAGGAAACCGGGGTGGACGCCTCGATCGAGCGCTTGACGAGCGTCGACGTGACGGAGCCGATCACCTACCCCAACGGCGACGTCGCGCAGTATCTGGACATCACGTTCCTCGCTCGATACACCGGCGGCATCCCGCATGTGGCCGACGACGAGAATCTCGACGTTGCCTGGTTCGCACTCGACGAGCTCCCCGAAAACCTCACGGCCACTTCGCGATTGCGAATCGAGAAGGCCACTGCCGACGAGCCGTCGGCGTGGTTCCGGCGCTGACTCCCGACCGCACCGAGGACACAGTTCAACCGAACCTTTCCCCTTTCGATTCGTAATGTGATATCACTTTAATATGACCATCGAGAGGGAGGTTCTCATGTCCGCACCTGCAACCGTCGCCGAGAAGCCGACGGGTACTCCTACCACCACGATCGCCGAGCGCCCGGGATGGGATCTACCCGGCTGGTCGATGCTCGGCATCGGCCTCGCGCTGTTTCTCGGCGGAATCGCCGCGTTCACTGTCGGACTGGTCTTCTCCGTCGTCGGACTGATCGTGACCGGGGTCGTACTGTTCGTCCTCTCACTTCCGGCACTCATGGGCCTGACGCTGGTGCAACCGAATCAGGCTCGCGTTCTTCAGCTCCTCGGGAGTTCGTACAGCGGCACCCTGCGGACGCCGGGGCTGCGCTGGACCAATCCGTTGACGTATCGCAGGGCCATCTCGACGCGAATCCGCAACCACGAGACCGGACAATCCAAGGTCAACGACGCCGACGGCAACCCGATCGAGATCTCCGCCATCGTCGTCTGGCAGGTCGCCGATACCGCACTGGCGTCGTTCCAGGTCGATGACTACGAGGAGTTCGTCGCCGTCCAGACCGAGTCCGCCGTCCGGCACATCGCCGGCAGCTACCCGTACGACGCCGAAGGGCGAATGTCGTTGCGGGAGAACGCCGACGAGATCACCGCCGCCATGTCGGAGGAGGTGCACGCACGGGTACGTTCGGCCGGTGTCGAGGTGATCGAAACCCGAATCAACCGGTTGGCCTACTCCCCGGAGATCGCTCAGGCAATGTTGCGACGGCAGCAGGCAGGCGCGGTCATCGCCGCCCGTCAGCAGATCGTCGAAGGTGCCGTCGGAATGGTGGAGATGGCGCTCGGGAAGCTGGAGGAAAAGCACGTCGTCGAGCTCGACGAGGAGCGCAAGGCCACGATGGTGTCGAATCTGCTCGTGGTGCTGTGCAGCGACCGAGACACGCAACCGGTCGTCAACACCGGATCGCTGTACCAGTGAGCCATGGCCGTCGAGCGTAAGAAGATTCTGCTGCGGTTGGACCCAGCGGTGCACGACGCTCTCGCCCGTTGGGCCTCCGACGAGTTGCGGAGCACCAATGCTCAGATCGAGTTCCTATTGCGCCGCGCTCTGAGCGAGAAGGGCCGAATGCCCAAGGACGCCGAGGACATTCGCCCGCCGGGACGCCCACCGAATTCGTGAGCGTCCCGGCGTGGCGAACGGGCTCAGAAGTCCCAGTCCTCGTCTTCGGTGTTGACGGCCTTGCCGATGACGTACGAGGAACCCGAACCGGAGAAGAAGTCATGGTTCTCGTCGGCGTTGGGTGAGAGCGCCGACAGGATCGCCGGGTTGACGTCCGTCTCGTCCTTGGGGAACAGGCCCTCGTAGCCGAGATTGTTCAGTGCTTTGTTGGCGTTGTAGCGCAGGAACTTCTTGACGTCCTCGGTCAGGCCGATCTCGTCGTAGAGGTCCTGGGTGTACTCGACCTCGTTGTCGTACAACTCGAACAGCAACTCGAAGGTGTAGTTCTTGAGTTCCTCGCGCTGCGCCTCGCTGACCTTCTCGAGACCCTTCTGGTACTTGTATCCGATGTAGTACCCGTGCACGGCCTCGTCGCGGATGATCAGACGGATCAGGTCAGCGGTGTTGGTGAGCTTGGCCCGTGAGGACCAGTACATCGGCAGGTAGAAGCCGGAGTAGAACAGGAACGATTCGAGCAGCGTCGACGCGACCTTGCGCTTGAGCGGATCGTCACCGTGGTAGAAGTTCAGGACGATCTCGGCCTTGCGCTGGAGGTTGACGTTCTCCTCGGACCAGCGGAATGCGTCGTCGATGTCGCGGGTGGAGCTGAGGGTGGAGAAGATGGAACTGTAGCTCTTGGCGTGCACCGACTCCATGAACGCGATGTTGGTGTACACCGCCTCCTCGTGGGGAGTGATGGCATCCGGAATGAGGCTGACGGCGCCGACGGTGCCCTGAATGGTGTCGAGCAGTGTCAATCCGGTGAACACACGCATCGTCAACTGCTTCTCGACGGCGGTCAGCGTTGCCCACGACGGAATGTCGTTGGATACCGGCACCTTCTCCGGCAGCCAGAAATTACTGGTGAGGCGCTCCCACACTTCGGAGTCCTTGTCGTCCTGGACCCGATTCCAGTTGATCGCGGAGACGCGATCGATGAGCTTTACCATGGGTGCCTACCTACAGGTCGATGAGCGAGAACTGGGACGGAACTACGTGAAAAGTCGCTGACACGAACACTACCCGTTGTGTCCGACAAGTCCGGTAGGCACTACAAAGTGTGCCGCGAGTGTTGCCCGCAGAGACGACCCCTACGCCTGCTTCGGTCGGTCACCACCCCACCGAGCACGGGACGGTTCCGGCTTCGATGGCCTCGACCAACTGCGCGTGATCGCGCTCGTTCTGATCGGCGTAGGCGTGGGCGAAAGCCACCATCGCCCGATCGACCTTGTCTCCTCGTCCGAGGTAGTCGGCGATCGCCTCCGCGTCACCACTTCGGGCGTGCGCTCGTGCGAGCACCTCACCGCATGCGGTTGCGAATTCGGTGAGGTACGGCCCGATGATCTCGCCGTCGGGAATGACCTTCATGTCACGGAACTGCCGAACGTAGAAGTTCATGTCCCCCACTGCAGTCCATCCCACGAACATATCGGTGGCACTCTGCAGCATTCGCTGTCCGCTGACCACGCGCGCACCGTGATTGTCGTACCTGCTCGGTTCGAGAAACCGCTCGAACACCGACGGCCCCGCCTGCTTGATCTGCAGGAAGAACGGATCGCCCGTCCGCCGTTCTTCCAGCAGCGCCAGATACACCCGCATCCCTACGCTCCCGACGCCGACCACCTGCCGAACGACGTCGAGAACTCGGAACCTGGACAGCAGACTCCAGATATGGTCGTCCACCGACTCGCTGTAACCGGCGATGACCGCCTGCACCAGTTCGATCTGGGAATCACCCACGTGGGTGCGAAAAGGCGGGTCCTCGCGAATTCGTCGACGCCCGTCCCTCGTCTCGGTGAACTTGCGGGACGCTCCACGGCTGGTACGACGCTCGGCTTTCGTTTCGATGAGTTTCTCGGCGTGGCGGGCGATGCCCGACGAGAAGTGACCGAGCAAACCCGCGACGTCGATGCGGTCGTACCAGATGTCGATCTCCGGGGTCTTCGCGTACGCCCTCATCTTTCTGCAGTACGCTGCTGTCATCGCTGCGACCGCCCGATCGGAGCGCCGCGCATCGACCCCGTTCTCGCGACCGAGAACCACCAGAGACGTCGCCAGCCTCTGGAGATCCCACTCGAACGGGCCCGGCAGCGTTTCGTCGAAGTCGCGGAGATCGAAGTACAGGTTCCGTTCGGGGGTGGCCCACAATCCGAAGTTCAACACGTGGGCATCGCCACACAACTGGACCTCGATGCCGGTGTGCGGAGTCGACGCGAGATCGGCCGCCATCACGGCCGCGGCCCCACGGAAGTAGGTCCACGGCGACGCGGACATGCGGGCGTAGCGGATCGGGAGTAGCTCCGGCACCCGAATGGTGTTCTGTGCCAGCACCGTTTCGAGCGCATCATGGCCACGTGAGGCTGGATCCCACTCGCCCAACCCGCTGCGAGGTACACGCCGTCGGGCGTGTCGACCACGCGACAATTGCTCGGAAGGACGTGCTCCTTCCGAGCAATTGTCACATCGATATCGGATTCGACCTCGTCGCCCGCTTCGGTGTCCATGCCTGATTATGCTCCGCGGCGCACCGCGATATCGCGGTATTCGCCACAGGCCGACCGACCGAGTCGACTACAGCATGCAGGACACGCAACCCTCCACCTCGGTGCCTTCGAGGGCCAACTGGCGCAGGCGGATGTAGTAGAGCGTCTTGATGCCCTTACGCCATGCGTAGATCTGCGCGCGGTTGATGTCACGAGTGGTGGCCGTGTCCTTGAAGAACAGCGTCAGAGACAGGCCCTGATCGACGTGTTGCGTTGCGGCAGCGTAGGTGTCGATGATCTTCTCGTACCCGATCTCGTACGCGTCCTGGTAGAAATCCAGGTTGTCGTTGTCGAGATACGGTGCCGGATAGTAGACGCGGCCGATCTTGCCTTCCTTGCGAATCTCGATCTTCGACGCCACCGGGTGAATCGACGAGGTGGAGTTGTTGATGTACGAGATGGAACCGGTCGGCGGGACGGCTTGCAGATTCTGGTTGTAGATCCCGTACTCCTGCACCGACGCCTTCAACGTCGTCCAATCCGCCTGAGTGGGAACGGATACGCCCGCATCGGCGAACAACTTCGCGACCTTGGGTGTGGCCGGCTCCCAGACCTGATCGGTGTACTTGTCGAAGAATTCACCCGACGCGTACTTGGAGTCCGGGAACCCCTTGAAGTACTGCCCACGAGCCTTGGCCAGCTGATTCGATGCCTGGAGAGCGTGGAACAGCACCGTGTAGAAGTAGATGTTGGTGAAGTCGATGCCCTCGGTCGAGCCGTAGTGAATGCGCTCCCGTGCTAGGTAGCCGTGCAGATTCATCTGCCCGAGGCCGATTGCGTGAGAATCGTTGTTGCCCTGCTCGATCGACGGCACGGAGAAGATGTGCGTCTGATCGGACACTGCGGTGAGTCCGCGAATGGCCACGGCGATGGTCTTACCGAAATCGGGCGAGTCCATCGTCTTGGCGATGTTCAGCGAACCGAGGTTGCACGAGATGTCCTTGCCGACATGACTGTACGAAAGGTCGTCGTTGAACGTGGACGGCGTCGAGACCTGAAGGATCTCCGAGCACAGGTTGGAGTGAGTGATCTTGCCCTTCACCGGGTTCGCGCGATTGACGGTGTCCTCGTACATGATGTACGGGTAACCGGACTCGAACTGCAACTCGGCGAGAGTCTGAAAGAACTCGCGCGACTTGATCTTGGTCTTGCGGATCCGCTTGTCGTCGACCATCTCGTAGTACTTCTCGGAGACGTCGATGTCTGCGAACGGAACTCCGTAGATGCGCTCGACGTCGTACGGCGAGAACAGGTACATGTCCTCGTTCTTCTTGGCCAGCTCGAACGTGATGTCCGGGATGACGATTCCGAGCGAGAGCGTCTTGATCCTGATCTTCTCGTCCGCGTTCTCACGCTTGGTGTCGAGAAACTTGTAGACGTCGGGGTGGTGAGCATGCAGGTAGACCGCGCCCGCGCCCTGACGCGCACCCAGCTGGTTGGCATAGGAGAACGAATCCTCGAGCAGCTTCATGATCGGGATGACACCCGAGGACTGATTCTCGATGCGCTTGATGGGCGCACCGGCCTCGCGAATGTTGCTCAGCAGCAACGCAACTCCGCCACCACGCTTGGACAGCTGCAGGGCCGAGTTGATGGAGCGACCGATGGACTCCATGTTGTCCTCGATACGCAGCAGGAAGCACGAGACGGGCTCGCCGCGCTGCTTCTTGCCGGAGTTGAGGAAGGTGGGCGTCGCGGGCTGGAAGCGGCCTGCGATGATCTCGTCGACCAGATCGGTGGCCAGGGCCTCGTCGCCTGCGGCCAGCGTCAGCGCCACCATGCACACCCGGTCCTCGAACCGCTCGAGGTAACGCTTGCCGTCGAACGTCTTGAGCGTGTACGAGGTGTAGTACTTGAACGCCCCGAGGAACGTGGGGAACCGGAACTTCTTCGAGTACGCGTGGTTGATCAGGAACTTCACGAACTCGCGAGAGTACTGGTCCAGAACCTCGGGCTCGTAGTAGTTCTCCTCGACGAGGTAGTCCAGCTTCTCGTCCAGATCGTGGAAGAACACGGTGTTCTGATTGACGTGCTGCAGGAAGTACTGATTGGCAGCCTCGCGATCCTTCTCGAACTGGATCTCACCGTTGGGCCCGTACAGATTGAGCATCGCGTTGAGCGCGTGGTAGTCCATGTCGCCGTCGCCGCGGACGGTGCTGGGTACGGGTCCTGCGTCGGTGATGGTCGGTGCCACGGCGATGCTCCTACTGGGTATGTGGTGTGTGGTGCTCTAGTGCGTGTGGGCGGCGCGTCGGACTTCACGTTCCCAGAAGTCCTCCAGCCCCTCGCGGACCCGCACTACGTCCTCGGGGGTGCCCATCAATTCGAATCGGTAGAGATACGGAACTGCGCACTTCTGCGAAATGACATCTCCTGCGAAGCAGAACGAGTCACCGAAGTTCGTGTTTCCGGCAGCGATGACAGCTCGGATCAACGACCGATTGTGCTTGTCGTTGAGAAACTTGATCACACGCTTGGGGACGTAGTTGGTGTCGCGCCCGGAGTACGTGACCCCTCCCCCGTACGTCGGCACGATGAGGACGTAGGGAGTGTCGACACGAAAGGTGCCGTCCGGATCACGTAATGGAATGCGAGTCGCGGGAATGTCCAGCTTCGAGACGAAGCGATGAGTGTTCTCGGACGCGCTGGAGAAATAGACCAGTGAGTGGGAGGACTGCGGTTGGAAACTCACCGCTCACTCACTTCCTCGTTCTGTTCAAGCAGCGTTCGCTGCAATGCTCTTGATGCGGTCCGGACGGAAGCCGGACCAGTGATCGTCACCGGCAACGACGACCGGAGCCTGCAGGTAACCGAGAGCCATGACGTAGTCGCGCGCTTCGGGGTCCTGCGAGATGTCGATGACGGAGTACTCGATACCGGCCTTGTCGAGGGCGCGATAGGTGGCATTGCACTGAACGCAGGCGGGCTTGGTGTAAACGGTGATGCTCATGGTGTCCCTCTTTCCGTTGTCGCCATCGGGTGAACCGACGCGACCGATGTGCTCTGCGTGTGGCACCGAGAACATCTCCCGCTCAGGGCGACTTCGACCTGCTCGAACCCATGTGTGCAGGCTCTTCGAGTTGTGGTCTCTCGGTTGGTCAAACACTACACCTAGTGTCCGACATCTGCCTAGAACACGAGATGTTGCGAACAACATGCTTGGTATTCGCTGGTCACGGCGTTGTGAAGCCGCAAGAATCGGAGGACATCGGCGTGTCGCACGTCACATCGCGCGCATGTTGTTCGTCACAGGGAGACCGGGCCGGGTCCATGACGTGTACCGAGAACCGCCGACCCTCCCCACGACACGCCGAAGGGCCCTCGAACTTCTCCGAGGGCCCTTCGGCGATCACGCAGTGGTCAGCGCTGGCGCGCCTTGAACCGCGGTTCCTTCTTGTTGATCACGAACACCGTGCCACGGCGTCGCACCACCTGTGCGCCGGGCTTGTTCTTGAGCGATTTCAAAGAGTTTCTCACCTTCATGCAGCAACCCTACATGAAAACGATTCTCATAACCGAACGGGTCACGCACTCACGAGTTCGTCGGCGGCCTTCACCAGTTCGGCAACGACGTGGCCGATCTCACCGGAGACCTCGGCGTTCTCACGCGGGTGGGCCGAGCCGAACTTGTCGACGGTGCCACCGATGGAGAGCCGAACATCCTCGAGAACCGTTCCGCCGGCGATGCGGACGGCCTTGCTGGTGTCCTCGTGCGCCCACTTGGCTCCGTTGCCACTGGGGGAAGCGCTGATGACGACGACCGGCTTGCCCACCATGGCACCCGCACCGTAGGGGCGCGAAAGCCAGTCGATGGCGTTCTTCAGCACGGCCGGAATGGTGCCGTTGTATTCGGGCGTGACCAGCAACAACGCCGTGGCCTTCTCGGCAGCGGCCCGCAGAGCGAGTGCGCCCTCGGGCACCGATCCCTCGACGTCGATGTCCTCGTTGTAGAAGGGGACATCTCCGAGTCCGTCGTAGACCACTACCTCGGCACCGGCGGGTGCCACGGTGACAGCAGTCTCGGCGATCCGCTTGTTCACCGACTCGGCGCGCAAGCTTCCGACGAGAACGAGTACATGAGCGTCTGACATGAGGTTATTCCTTCGCGAGTTCGGATGACGTGATCGTCGTGTCAATTCCTACCATCCAAACGGACCGTGGTCCATTTATGTTCCCGGCAAGGTAGGCTTCCTCTGTGACCGGCCCCATGCTGCCCATAGCGGGCGAGGACTCCGAACGGTGCGACGCAGCCCGCAACCGTCGCCTTCTCCTCGATGCCGCAACGGATCTGGTGGCGGCCGTCGGAGCCGACGCCATCACCATGGACGCGGTGGCCACCAAGGCCGGAGTGGGCAAGGGCACCGTGTTCCGTCGCTTCGGGAACCGGGCCGGGCTGATGCGTGCGTTGCTCGACCACACCGAGAAGAAACTGCAACACTCGTTCATGTTCGGCGATCCGCCGCTGGGCCCGGGAGCCGACCCGATCGATCGTCTCGTCGCCTTCGGCCGAGCGCGACTGGAATTCGTCAACGTTCAAGGGGAAGTGCTCCGCGCCGCGGAGAGCGCCGACGACGCGCGGTATTCCGCCCCGGCGCACATGGTCAACTTCACCCATGTGCTGTCGCTGCTCCGCGCCGCCGAGGTGGACGGGGATCTCGAATTGCTCGCGTACTGGCTGCTCACACCACTCGAAGCCACCCTGGTCCTCCATCAGTACCGCGATCTGGGAATGCCGATGGATCGCCTTGCCGACGGTTGGGAAGACTTGGTACGCAGGGCAACTCGAGTCCGATAGCCATCGGGGCAACTCGCACTCGGAAGGTCCTGCGCTCAAAGACGGACGACGGCGGCGGCCGCCGCGTGCAGCGCGGTGCCGTACGAGCGGCCGTGACCGGCTGCGTGAACGGCGAGTGGATGCAGCTGATGCAGTGTTGTGCGTTCGCGCCACCCTGCTCGCAACGGCTGCACCGTCTCGTAGCCGCCGACGACGACGTCGAGGTGGGGGCAACCGAACAGCGCCAGCATCGCCAGATCGGTTTCGCGGTGCCCACCGTGCGCCGCCGGATCGATCAGCACCACTCCCGCGTCGGTCCAGAACACGTTGCCGTTCCAGAGATCGCCGTGAATACGACTCGGCGGCTCTGCATCGTCGAAGTCGCCGTCCGCGATGCGTCCACACGCCGATTCGACGATCGACGCCTCCCCCGACGTCACGGTTCCGGCGTCGACCGCGATTCGGAGAAACGGCAACACTCGTTCGGCCGCGTAGAAGGCTCCCCAGGATCGGTGCACCGTACTGCTCATGGGCCGGGATCCGATGAACAGCTGACCCGAGAAGGCGACGCCGTCGGCATCCTCGGGTGGCGCACCGAACCCGGCGGCTCCGGCCGAGTGTGTCGCGGCCAGCGCGCGCCCGAATCGTTCGGCTGCGGCCGGCCTGGGACGGGTTGCAACCAGCCGCTCGAGTTCGATGTACGCCCGGCCGTGCCCGACGACCCCGACGACCGGGGCCCCGGCCTCGCCGAGCCACCCGAGCCCGGTGGCCTCGGCGGCGTAGAAGTCGGGGTGTGCCTGGGGGTTTCGCTTGACGAAGGTATCGGAGGTTCCACTCACGACCACCGACACTACGCACGGCGCGAGATCTGCCCCGGCATTCGTCATTAGGATGACGTGATGGGACACATCAACTCGGAATTGCGCACGGGGATCATGCGCGAGCTGGCCGTGCAGTCGACCATCGACCCGATCACGGAGGTCCGCAGGCGAGTCGACTTCCTCAAGGACTACCTGGCGTCGACGCCTGCCTCGGGGTTCGTGCTCGGCATCAGTGGCGGACAGGACAGCACGCTCACCGGCAAGCTCGCCCAACAGGCTGCGACGGAGCTCCGAGCGGACGGACACGAGGCCGAGTTCGTCGCCGTTCGCCTCCCCTACGGCGTGCAGGCCGACGAGGACGACGCCTCGATCGCGCTGAAGTTCATCGATCCCGACCGCACGGTGACGGTGAACATCAAGGACGCCGCCGACGCCGCAGCGGCCGCGACGGCGGAAGCACTCGGTAGTGCCGGAATCCGAGACTTCGTCCGCGGCAACATCAAGGCTCGCCAGCGCATGGTGGCGCAGTACGCCCTCGCAGGCGAACTCGGCTACGTCGTCGTGGGCACCGATCATGCCGCCGAGGCGATCACCGGCTTCTTCACCAAATTCGGTGACGGCGGCGTCGATCTGACTCCGCTGACCGGCTTGAGCAAGCGCCAGGGCGCGGCACTGCTGCGCGAGCTGGGCGCACCCGAGAGCACTTGGCGCAAGGTTCCCACCGCAGATCTCGAAGACGATCGACCTGCGCTACCCGACGAGGAAGCGCTCGGTGTCACGTACGAGCAGATCGACGACTACCTGGAGGGCAAGGACGTCACCGACGAGGTCGCCGACAAGCTGGAGAAGATGTTCCTCGCAACTCGTCACAAGCGCACGGTGCCCGTTACGCCGTTCGACGATTGGTGGAAGAGAAGCAGCTGAATCGGGCAGCCACGGGTCGGCGGCGGGGTGTGCTCAGCCGCCGGCGAAGGGCGGCAGCACGTCGACCCTGCCGCCGATCACGCGCCCCAGATCGCGGGTGAGATCTTCTCCCACCAGGTACGCCGACACCCTGAGAATCGGCTCCATCGGCGCGCCGTGCCGGGACAGAATCAGCCCTCTCAGATCTGCGAGGGTGGCACCGACCGGCACGGTGAGGTACTCGGACTCGCAGTGCGACGCGTCGACCGCTGCAGCGAAATACCGCACCTCCACCTGGGTGTCACCCACCGATGGCTCCCATGCTGCGGGTGGGAGGCACGAAGCCGTCGGCGTCGATGCCGTGTCCCGCCCACTTGTTCCACATGGCCCCGCGCCATACCGCTGCCAGTTCCTCGTCGGTGGCACCGCCGCGCAGAGCGGCCCGCAGATCGGTTTCGTCGTCGCTGAACAGGCAGGACCGAATCGTTCCTTCTGCAGTGATCCTGGTGCGGTCGCAATCACCGCAGAACGAGCGTGTCACCGACGCGATGATGCCGACGGTGGCGTCGGTGCCGTCGACGCTCCACTCCTCGGCCGGGGCCGAGGGGTCGGCACGCCCCACCTCACGCAGATCGAATTCGGTGGACAGCTCGTCGAGCAAGGTCTGGGCGTCGATCATGTTCGCGCGGGCCCACTCGTGATCGGCGTCGAGCGGCATCTGCTCGATGAATCGAAGTGCCACCCCCTCGTCGAGACACCAGCGCAGCAGATCGACGGCACCGGACAGTGTGTCGCGCATCAGAACGGCATTGACCTTGACCGGTCCGATCCCGGCTCGCTGCGCTGCCCTGATTCCGGCGAGAACGGACGGCAACCGGTCTCGTCGGGTCAGGCGAGCGAAATCTTCGCGGTCGACGGAATCCAGCGAGACGTTCACTCGGGTCAACCCGGCATCGGCCAGGGACCGAGCCCGGTGTTCGAGACCGACGGCGTTGGTGGTCATCGACAGCGGCACACCCTCCGCGGCATCGCGGCACAACCGCAGAATGTCGTCGAGGTCGCGGCGCATCAGCGGTTCACCTCCGGTGAAACGCACATCCCTGATACCCAGCAGCCGCACGGACACCGAGACCACGCGAGCGATCTCGGCCGGCGTCAGCAACGCTGCCGCCGGGATAGCCGGAAGGCCCTCCTCTGGCATGCAGTACGTGCAGCGCAGCGAGCATTTTTCGGTGATCGAGATACGCAGGTCGCGGGCCACCCGGCCGAATCGATCGATCAGGTGTGGCACGTCCGGCCGATCGGACACGGAGTTCACCCCGCCTGCCGCAGAACCCGTGGTGGTGCCGAACGTTGGAATGCCGAGCGAGGTGACACTGTCCACCGTCACCTCGTACCTCGTCTCTGTCGGGAATCACGCCTGTCGTAGATGTGTCTACCCATTATGCCGCAGCCCACACCGAGCGGACGGATCGGCGTGCCTAGGATTGGCACCCATGACGGTTGAGCAGAGGCACGCGATCACTGGATCCGCACGGTGACCGCGGTATCGGTCGAGGAACATGCCACCGCGGTCGAGGGTCTGCTCGCGGCGCTGACAGCGCGAACCGCTCAGCGAATTCCTCTCGACGCCGCGTTGGGCCGCGTCTCGTTCGAGGACGTCCGATCTCCGGTCGATCTGCCACTGTTCCGCAACTCTCAGATGGACGGCTACGCCGTGGATTCTCGATCCGTGGCGACGACCCCGGTGACGCTTCCGGTCTCGACGATCATCGCCGCAGGCCCGACGGAATCTGCAGTTCTCGCGCCGGGCAGCGCCGCCAAGATCATGACCGGTGCCCCCATTCCGGAAGGAGCGGACACCATCGTCCCCGTCGAGGACACCTCGGTACCGACGGCCGGTTCCGTGACGATCGAAAGAAGCCGCGCAGCAGGCGAATTCGTACGTGAACAAGGAAGCGACGTACGCGTCGGGACAATCCTGGTCGAGTCGGGCCGAGTGCTCGAACCCCGCCACATCTCCGTTCTCGCCGCCGTCGGCTTCGGCGAAGTGGACGTTCGCTCGCGCCCTCGCGTGGCCGTGGTGACCACCGGTGCCGAACTGGTCGACGCCGGTTCGACGCTGACGCCCGGTCAGATCTACGACTCGAACGGCATCACCCTCGCCGCACATCTTCGCGCCAGCGGCGCAGAGGTGGTCTCCGTCTCGCGCAGTTCCGACGAGCCGAGCCGCTTTCGCGAGATCCTCGACGCCGCAGCCGAATCGGCCGAGCTGATCATCACCTCCGGCGGAGTGTCGATGGGCGACTTCGAGGTGGTCAAGGACATACTCCGCCCGCTCGGCGGCAACTTCGGATCGGTTCGAATGCAGCCGGGCGGACCGCAGGGCACCACGATGTTCGACGGCGTCCCCGTGCTCAGCTTTCCCGGCAATCCCGTCAGTACGGTCGTCTCGTACATCATGTTCGCGCGCAACATCGTTCGGCGAGCGGCCGGTCTGCCGCCGGTCCTCTCGACCACCGCGGCCCTGCACGAACCGATCGTGTCACCGCCCGGTCGCAGACAACTACTTCGTGGCCGATTACGCGACGACGGTCGGGTCGAGCTCGTCGCCGGCCCCGGCTCCCACCTGGTGGCCGCACTGGCATGGGCCGATGTGCTGATCGATATCGACTCCGAGACAACCGAACTCGCCGCAGGAACCGACGTGGAGGTGTGGCCGCTGTGACCACCGACGCCCAGCCACCCCAGCTGTCTCATCTCGACGATCAGGGCCGCGCCCGCATGGTCGATGTGGCGCACAAGAAGGAAACCTCGCGCACGGCCGTCGCCGCCGGTGAATTCGTCACCACGGCCGAGGTCATCGCGCTCGTGCGCGCGGACGACATGCCCAAGGCCGACGTTCTCGCCACCGCCCGCATCGCCGGCATCTCGGCAGCGAAGCGCACGTCGGAACTGATTCCGCTGTGCCATCAGCTCGCCCTCTCCTCGGTGAAGATCTCGTTCGGATTCACCGAGTCGTCCATCACGGTCGAGGCCACCGCCCGCACCACCGGACGCACCGGGGTGGAGATGGAAGCACTGACCGCGGTCGCCGTCGCCGGCCTGACCCTGCACGACATGGTCAAGGCCGTCGATCCCGGTGCCACCATGAACGGCGTCCGGTTGCTCACCAAAGACGGCGGCAAGCACGGACATTGGCAGCGGGACGACGCAGAGGTCTCCCCCGAGGCTGCGGCTGCGCCGATCTTCGAGTCCTCACGGTCCGCGGCGGTACTGGTGGCCTCCACCGGCGGCGCGAACGGAACTCGACCGGACACCACCGGCCCCACCATCGCGTCCTGGTTGACCGATCGAGGCTTCGCCGTGCGGGGCCCACTGGTGTACGCCGATGCCGAGATCGCTGCGGGGCTGCAGGACGCTCTGCTCGGCGAACCGTCGCTGATCGTCAGCACCGGCGGCACCGGCGTATCCCCCACCGATGCGACCCCCGAGGCGACGGCAGCGCTCCTCGACATCGACATGCCGGGTATCGCCGATGCCATCCGAACCCGCGGGACGTCTGCGACGCCCCACGCGGTGCTCAGCCGCGGCGTCTCGGGTCTGATCGGACGCACACTGATAGTCAACCTGCCGGGCTCACCGGGTGGCGTGAAGGACGGACTCTCCGTTCTCGACCCGCTCCTCGACCATGTGCTCGCCCAGATCGCCGGAGGAGGCCCCCACGATGAGTGAGCTCGTCGCCCGTATCTCGAACGAACCGCTGAGCACTGCCGAAGTAGAAGCAGCAGTGCAGGATTCGCATCACGGTGCAGTCGTGCTGTTCAGTGGAATCGTGCGCGATCACGACGGCGGACATGCGGTGGAGACTCTGGAATACCGCGCCCACCCCGATGCAGAGCGGTTCCTGAGCCGCTGCTGCTCGGAGGTATCGGCAGAGACCGGATTGGCGGTGGCCGCAGTGCATCGCGTCGGCGATCTGCGCGTCGGCGACCTCGCACTCGTAGCGGCCGTCGGCTCGGCTCATCGCGCCGAGGCGTTCGAGGCCTGTGCCAGGCTCGTCGAGCGCATCAAGGCCGAGGTCCCGATCTGGAAGCGTCAGGGATTCGAGGGCGGACGTACCGAGTGGGTCGGGCTCTAAGGAACTAGCCGGTCTCGAGGTAGCGATGGACCGGAAGCATGGCGGAGGCGTCAGCGACGTCGTCCGGTCCTCGCACACAGGCACGCAACCGCTGCTCGACGGCCGACGCATCGAGTTCGGTACCGATCAGCACTAGTGAGGTCTGCTCGGGCTCGCCTCGGGCCCAGGACGCAGCCTCGAATCGAATGTGTCGGCCCACCGTGTGCACGACGAACTTCTGCGGGTAGCCGGCGATGCCGAAATGCACGAATCCCTTGATGCGATAAAGGTTCCCGGAAGGATTCTCCAAAAACTCGATCAACCGACGCGGTTCGACGGGCTCCGCCGTGACGAATTCGGTGTGTGAGTACTGCGCGTGCAGGTGTCGGTCGTGGTCGTGGTCGTGGTTCTCCCGGAGTAGTTCGTCGAACGACAGCTGCACCGCCATTGCCGAATTCACCGAGTGATCCTCGCGTCGGTCGAACAGCAGCAGCGGGTCGACGCGACCGAAGGCCACGGGTACGACGGGCACGTCTCCTACGACCGACTGCACCGTCGACACCACCGCGGAGCGTTCGGACTCGCTCACCGCGTCGGACTTGTTCAACACCACCAGGTCGGCCAACTGCAGGTGCTGGTCGATCTCGGGATGCCGCACGCGGGTCTGCGGGAATTCCACGGCGTCGACGACCCCGACGAGCCCGCCGTAGACGATGAATTCGTTCTCGCTGCCCCGGACCATTCTGATGAGATTGCGGGGTTCGGCCAAGCCGCTGGCCTCCACCACGATCACGTCGATGGCGGACCGACGGTGTGCGAGGGCGTCGAACATCGCGTCCATATCGCTGATGTCGACGGCGCAACAGATGCAACCGTTGCCGAGCGAGACCATCGAATCGACCTGGCCGGCCACGAGCATCGAGTCGATGTTGATCGCCCCGAAGTCGTTGACCACAACACCTATTCGGATACCGGAATCATTGCGCAACAGGTGGTTCAGCAGGGTGGTCTTGCCTGCGCCGAGAAAGCCCGCAACTATCACCACCGGAATTCGTCGACGCGCCACGGCGTCCGAGACTACCGGTCGGCGAGAATCTGCTTCAGCAGGCCTCGAGCGAACGTCGACACACTGCTCACGTTGTCCGGGGTCGCGAGTGCTTCCAGGCCGTCGACGCCCAACGCATTCACGTACGGGGACACGCTCTCGAACAACCTGGACAACGCGCTGCGCCCCTCGTCCGCGGGGCCCGCGCCGCTGGGTGCTGCCGGAGACGCGGTGGTGTCGGTGGTCGCAGTCGCGGCGGGGGCAGCCGCAGGGGTGGTCGCAGCGTCCGTTGGGGTCGAGGGGGTTTCGGCCCCGAGGAGGTAGTCGATGATCCCCGTCGAGATGGCGATCGCATGCTCGAGCTGACCGTCCGAGCTCTCCAACAGAGCTGCGTCGTAGGGGTTGGATCCGTTGCCCATCTCCACGAACACGAGGGGCACCGTGGTCAGCGCAGGACCGGCGACATCGGATCGCTCCTGTATCCCGTTCTCGACCCCCGCGTAGTTCGCCGGCTCGAAGCCTGCGCGCACGTAGGAGTCTCGCATCAGCGTCGACGCCGAACGTCCCCCCTCTGACTGGGCAGCGTCGGCAGCGGCGCTCGGAATCGGCAGAGTGGGCACGATCAGATGGAACCCGCGCCTGTCGGTGTCGGTCGTCGTACTCGTGGAGTCCGCATGGATGCTCACGGCCACGTCGGCTCCGGACTCACTGGCTGCCCTCGCCCTGTCGTCGACGCAGCCACCCCAGCCGGTGTCGTCTGCTCGACTCGTCTTCACCGTCGCACCCAGACTTTCGAGGCTCGATCGGACGAGCTCGCTGACCTTCCAGTTGATCGTGTGCTCGGGCACGCCGTCCAGGGTGGTCATGCCGGTGGTCTGGCAGTCCTTGGTGCCGCCACGTCCGTCGTTCACCTGCCGCTGCAGATTCTCCGAGTGTGCGGTGCCCTGATGACCCGGATCGAGGAACACCGTCTTCCCCGACAACTCCGTGCCTGCGGCGGGTGCCGTGCCGTCCGGTGCTGCCATGGCAGGCGCGGAAACGAGCACCCCGGCACCGAGAATCCCGACGCACATCAGCGCCGTCACTACCGATCTGGTCATCGGTGCAGATTTCATAGCGTCTGGCGCAACGGTGGAACTCGCTGCGCAACTCCCCTTCTCGACCCTCGGACACCGCTGATCCGAGCGGGTCACCGCATTGCGGGGCACCACACGTCACAACAGACACTTGCGCCTCAAGTGAAGCAGATATTGCCGTCGACGCGTATCGGGTGATTTTTCGTTAGTGAAACGAGTGCGTTTCGTGACCGATTCGTTGCCAGAAACATCGAAGCGGAGTGCGCCGGCCGATCGCATTCGATCGAACTCGAACCGACTCGAGGATGGCACTACGTATTCAAACCGGACAGTTCGTCTTTCTCACGGATAACGATGAACAGGATCGCCGAGACAATGCTTCTCACAATCACCTCGTCGGTTTCCCGAGCTGTCGAGGTGATTGTGAGAATTCTGCGAGTCGAGTAACAATTCCCCGACCCACATGGATAAACACATTGTTCAGCCGTATAGTCGCTTCAATTCGATCTGGACATCCCGGCATCATCCCCTGCATCATTGGAGAGCTTCAGCATGGCCAGAAAAGTCTATGTGCAACTAGTCGACGACATCGACGAAAAACCGATCGAATCTGGTGGCGAACACATAACCTATTCGGTCAACGGAGTCAGCTACGAAATCGACCTGAGCGACAAGAACGCGAAGGAATTTCACCGCAAGCTCGACTATTACATCGAGCACTCCACCAAGGTCGGTGGAAAGCGAACGAAGAAGTCGAGCACCCCGGCAACCGGTGCCAAGCGCGACGCCAATCAGACCAAAGCCATCAGAGAATGGGCCAAGGCGAACGGCCACAACATCTCGGCGCGAGGCAGAATCCCCGCCGAGGTCGAGCAGGCATTCGACGCCGCTCACTGAGCCACCACAGCCGAATCGGGCTCCGGTCCGACACCCGAAAGCCGATTCGGCGGTCTCGACACCGAAACACGAAAAAAGCGTCGCCCGAGGGCGACGCTTTTTTTCATTGACCATCTCGGTGAAGCTTGCTTCTCGGTGGAGCTAAGGGGACTCGAACCCCTGACCCCCACACTGCCAGTGTGGTGCGCTACCAGCTGCGCCATAGCCCCGAGTTACTGCGTGCTCCCGCTCATGCGGTTGCTCGAACGAAGTTACACCATCGGCCGCAGCAGCAACAAATCACCTGGTGCGACCGGTACCGAATCCTCCACGACCGACCGCACCGACGCCCGAGATCAGTTGATCGACGCAAGCCATTCCGAATCACCGAGCGC
The DNA here is from genome assembly GCF_030056835.1 of Rhodococcus sp. IEGM 1372. NCBI lineage: Bacteria > Bacillati > Actinomycetota > Actinomycetes > Mycobacteriales > Nocardiaceae > Rhodococcus > Rhodococcus sp. IEGM 1372. The sequence goes on from NZ_JASHKS010000001.1 coordinate 302,045, forward strand.
GTCGACAACCTGACCGTCCACGAGGACCCCCGGCGTTCCCCGGGCACCCGACGCCGCCAGTGCGTCCCGTCCGGTGTTCGCATCCGCTACTGCTGCGTCGCGCTGCGCACCGCTGGTGATGCACTCCGTTGCCAGCTCGCTCGCTCCTGCAGATCCGGCGAGTTCGGCGAGTTCGGCATCGGTTCGGTCGGAGTCACCGCCTTCTTCGGGGCGAAATTCCGGGTCGAACAACCCGGCGTGAAATGCCGAGTAGACCCGCGCGTTCTCGGTCGCTGCCACGCAGTGCGACGCCGCGACGGCACGCGTCGAATAGTCACCGGACGCCGACTGTGGATCCAGGAAATTGACCAGGTGGTAATTCACCGAGACGACACCGTCGTCGATTTTCTGAGCCAACTCCTGGCCGTGTTTCACCTCGAGGTCGCCGCAGAACGGGCACATCGGATCCTCGAAGACATCGATGCCCCGCTGCGCTTCAGGACGCGACAGCTGCACCACCCCGTCACCCGGCAACGACAATTCGACCGCCGGATTCTTGACCGTTCCGTAGCCGTCGTTGCGGGGAGCGTCGCTTCCGCTCTGCCACATGATCGCCACCACGATGACGATCACCACTACGACGAATGCGATGCCGCCCAATACGTACGTCATCGTGTTGGAGGTTGCCTCGGGTGTGTGTTTCGTACTCGATATCTTCTTCTGGCTCACACAGCGAATACTACGGTTGCGTGTGTCAGGTGCGCTCGCGCCCGAGCGTGTCCGGAACTCGCGACCACCAGAGTCCGGCCAGGAGAAGCAGCGCTCCTGTCACCGCGAAAGCCGGACCGAACGAGACCTGCTCGACGATCATCCCGGCCACGATCGGGCCGATGACCGCACCGACATCGGAGGCCATCTGGAATGCAGCCAGCACGGGCCCTCCGCGCGCCTTCGATCCGATCACGTCGGCAACCGAGGCCTGCTGGGCGGGGCTCATCAGTCCCGATCCGATTCCGGCGATCAACGACACCACGAGAAACAGCACGGGATCGTGCACGTAGCCCATAACGACGGTTCCCAGGCCGCACACCGCCAACCCACCCACCATGAAGGGCTTGCGACCGCGCACATCGGACAGGCGACCGGCAGTGGTGAGCACCAGTGCATTTCCCACTGCGAACACGGTCAGCGCGATACCGACGAACACCTCGGATCGCTGCATCGCCTCGACGACGAACAACGGCACCAAGGCCACCCGGACACCGAACACTGCCCACCCGTTGGCGAAATTCGACGCCAGCGCGGCTTGATACGACGGAATCCGCAGGGCGGCGAGCAACGACATCGTCGGCGGTGCCGAGCCCTTCTCAGGCTTGACGAGGTCCGAATTGCCCAGGGTGAAATACACGACGGCCGCGGCGATCACGAGAGCCACGGCGTAGATGACGAACGGCACCCGCAGACCGAATCCGACGAGCGCGCCGCCGACGAGTGGACCGCCGATGGTTCCCAACAGGAAGGCGGTCGCATACAGGCCGGAGATACGGCCACGACTGGTCGGAGGACTGATCCTGATCAGCAGTCCCAATGCCGACACCGAGAACATCGTCGAGCCGATGCCGCCCAGTCCGCGAAAGAGCAGCAGCTGCCAGTACGTCTGGGCCAGAGCGCACGCACCGGTGGACACCGCAACGATCAGCAGTCCGATCAAATACACGGGCCGCTCGCCGAGCCGCTGCACCAGAGCGCCACTGGCGGGTGCGAACAGCAACCGCATGAGAGCGAATGCACTGATGACCGCCGACGCCGCGGTGTAGCCGACGCCGAATTCCCGGGCGAACTGTGGCAGAGCGGGCGCGACGATGCCGAATCCGAGCGCGATGACGAACGCCGCGGATACCAGAACCCAGATCTCCGGCGGGAGCTTGCCTCCGGGTTGGAACGCCGGCTCGGGCGTCGAACTGTCGTGATCGGGGGGAGGTGAGTCGGTCACGAGCTCTCGAGTGCGGACGACACCAGTTCACGTGCTGCGGCTTGAACCCGGGCCAGATGCTCCTCGCCTTGGAACGACTCCGCATAAATCTTGTACACGTCCTCGGTTCCGGACGGGCGCGCAGCGAACCAAGCGCTCTCCGTCGTCACCTTCAGTCCACCGAGGGCAGCTCCGATACCCGGAGCCTCGGTCAGCGTTGCCGTGATCGGTTCCCCGGCAAGCTCGGTGGCGGTGATCTGGCTCGGTGAGAGCTTGGCGAGAACGGCCTTCTGCTCGCGGGTGGCCGGCGCGTCGACGCGGGCATACGTCGGATTACCGAACTTCGCGGTGAACTCGCCGTAGCGCTGCGATGGCGTGGACCCGGTGACGGCGGTGATCTCGGACGCCAGCAGCGCGAGGATGATGCCGTCCTTGTCGGTGGTCCAGACTCGGCCGTTGTGACGGAGGAACGACGCGCCTGCGCTCTCCTCGCCGCCGAAACCGAGCTCACCTGCGAGCAGACCCGGAACGAACCACTTGAACCCGACCGGCACCTCGAGGAGTCGGCGACCGAGACCTCCGACGACCCGGTCGATCATCGACGAGCTCACCAACGTCTTGCCCACTGCCGCCGTGGGTGACCAATCGGGTCGGTGCGTGAACAAGTAGTCGATGGCGACGGCGAGGAAGTGATTGGGATTCATCAGGCCACCGTCGGGAGTGACGATGCCGTGCCGATCGGAGTCGGCGTCGTTTCCCGTCGAGATGTCGAAGCGATCGCGGGCAGCGATGAGCGACGCCATCGCGTTCGGCGACGAGCAGTCCATCCTGATCTTGCCATCGGTGTCGAGAGTCATGAAGCGGAATGTGCCGTCCACCAACGGGTTCACCACGGTCAGGTCCAGATTGTGCCGCTCGGCGATGGCATCCCAGTAATCGACACTCGCACCACCCAACGGATCTGCTCCGATGCGCACCCCGGCCGCGCGAACGGCGTCGAGATCCAGCACGTTCGGCAGGTCGTCCACATAGTTGCCGAGGAAGTCGTAGCGCGAGACGCTCCCCGCGAACGCCTGTGCGAGGGTCACCCGCTTGATGCCCGAAATGCCATCGCGCAGAAGCTCGTTCGCTCGAGCGGCGATGACCGATGTGGCATCGCTGTCGGCCGGACCGCCGTGCGGAGGGTTGTACTTGAAGCCGCCGTCCCGGGGCGGATTGTGCGACGGAGTCACCACGATGCCGTCGGCCTGCGCCGACGGGCCTGATTCGTTGTACCGAAGTATGGCGTGACTGACGGCGGGGGTCGGTGTGTATCGGTCCCCCGAATCGACCAGGACGTCGACGTCGTTGGCTGCCAACACTTCCAGAGCCGTCGTCCAGGCGGGCTCGGACAACGCGTGGGTGTCCCGGCCGATGAACAACGGCCCGGTGATGCCTTGTGCCGCGCGGTACTCCACGATCGCCTGCGTCGTCGCGACGATGTGCGCCTCGTTGAACGCCGAATCCAGACTGGACCCTCGATGTCCTGAGGTGCCGAACACCACCTGCTGACTGGGTTCCGACACGTCGGGAACTCGCGAGTAGTACGCCGTCACGAGCTGCGAAAGATCGACCAGATCCTCCGGCAGTGCAGTGGTTCCAGCTCTCTCGTGCGCCACGATGCGCCTCCTCGTTGATCGACGAACCGAAATCCTCGACCAACCCTAGCGCCGCTGCCCCACCCGCGAGCTACTTGCCGGCTCGTTTCGGCGGCCGTGGGAGGAAATAGCTGGTCCGCTGCTGGTATTCGCGATATCCCGGACGCTTTTCCATGCTGCGCTCGAGCAACCGCGCACCGGTGGCGAACACCAGGAAGTACGTCATCGCGATGGGCGACAGCAACGTGAACACTCCGGGCCACGCCGACGCCGAGACGAGAAACAGTCCCCACCAGACCGCCGAATCGCCGAAGTAGTTGGGGTGCCGCGTCCAGGACCACAGACCACGATCCATGACCTTGCCCTTGTTCGACGCGTCGGCCTTGAAGGCCGTCAACTGCGCATCGCCCACTGCCTCGAACGTCCATCCGAGAATCCACACCAGTACACCGAGTACGACCACCGGCAGAACGGATCCGTGGGCGACCGCTGATACCTGCAGCGGCAGGGACACGAACCACAATGCAATCGCCTGCGTCAGGTAGATCTTCCGCAGCGCGTACAGGGTTTCGTTACCGGTGGCCTTGGCGAGCAGTTCGGTGTAGCGCGGATCCTCACCGTGCCCGCGCGAGCGCCGAAAGACGTGCACTGCAAGTCGAAGTCCCCACACAGCGACGAGGACGAGCAGAAGTATTCGACGCCACAATTCGCCTGTTCCGGTCGCAGCCGAGATCAGCGCGATCAGAACGAACCCGCCGCCCCACGTCACGTCCACGACGTTGTGGCGTCCGATGCGCGCGCCGATGAGGGCGGTGACGATCATCAGAAGGGCGGTGCCGCCGAGGCTCGCCAGCGATACGGTGAGGAAATCTGACCAGTTCACCGTTGGCACACCCACACCGGCCGCACCGGTTCCATCTCGGACGGTCCGTTCTCGGACCGAACCGCCAGAATCTGGTCGACGCCCATCCGGTTGTCCCGGAACGCCATTCCGCCGCCGATCAGGTACAGCCGCCACACGCGAGCGACCTCTTCCCCGACCATCGCCACCACATCTTCGAAGCGCGCCTCGAAACGCTCCGTCCAGACGTCGACGGTCCGCACGTAGTGCTCCCGAAGAGCGTGGACGTCGCGAACCTCGAGTCCTGCCTCCTCGATCATCGCGACGGTCCGCCCGACCGGGCGCATGTACATGTCCGGCGCTATGAACGATTCGATGAATGCTCCGCCGCCGGGGTTGTCCCCTTCTCTTCGCGACATCTGCTGAATCAGCACGCGTCCACCCGGCTTGACGTTGGAGTGCAGTGCGGCGGTGTAGGTGGGGTAATTGGCCTCCCCCACATGCTCACCCATCTCGATCGACGCCACCGCGTCGAAGGGCCCGTCCGGAATCTCTCGATAGTCCTGAATTCGAATCTCGACGTTGTCCTGCAGTCCTCGGTCGGCGATTCGCTTGTCGATGAAGGCTTTCTGTTCGCGCGAGATGGTCACTCCGACGACCTGCGCTCCGTACTCCTGAGCGGCGTGCAGGCTCAGGGACCCCCAGCCGCAGCCGACGTCGAGAAAGCGTTGCCCTGCACGCTTGTCGAGGCCGATCTTTCGACAGACGAGGTCGAGTTTGTCGCGCTGGGCATCGTCGAGGGTGTACTCCGGCGAATCCGAGGTCCAGTACGCCGACGAGTACGCCATGTGCGAATCGAGGACCAATTCGTAGAAGTCGTTCGACAGGTCGTAATGGTGGCTGATCGCAGCGCGGTCACGGAGCATCGAATGCAACCGACCCTTCACCGAGGCCTGCGACACGGGCGGAGGTAGTGGGCGACCGAACACTCCGAGGTCCTTGGCCAGTTTCGCCAACCGCACCAGCGACGCCGGCCCCGGTCGGATCGCCGAGAGTCGGCGCGCACGCACCACTCCCCAGACGTGATCCAGGGCCGCGGCGAGATCGCCGTCGACGTCCAGCTCCCCGGTGACGTATGCCTGCGCAGCGCCGAGTTCGCCGGGGCTCCACAGCAATCGACGAAGGGCACTCGGGCTCCGCAACAGCACTCGCGGTGCCGACGCATCTCCTGCTACGGATCCGTCCCACGCCTGCAGCCGAACGGGAAGCGGACCACCCACGAGGGGTTCGATCAATTCGGCAATCCGATGTGCGACACCAACACTGCGATCGGTCCGGTCCACGGAAAGTGTCGAGGCGGTCATCGGTTGTCCCTTCGGTCGAGCACGATCTGCTGAACATCGAGGTACCCGGATCGAAATCCGGCCTCCGAGTAGCACAGGTAGAAGTGCCACATTCGTGCGAACACCTCGTCGAAACCGAGCTCCTCGGCCTCGCTGCGGTATTCACGGAAACGCCTGTCCCACTGAGCGAGGGTGCGCGCGTAGTGATCACCCATCGACAGACGCTCGCGAACCCGAAGGGAGGTGCTCTGCTCGGTCACCTCCTCGATGGCCCGCACGGACGGCAGAAACCCGCCGGGAAATATGTACTTGTGTACCCAGGTGTACGTGTTTCGGGTGGCCAGCATTCGGTCGTGCGGCATCGTGATGGCCTGGAGGGCAACCCGCCCACCCGGCGCGAGCAGCGCGTCGATCGTCTCGAAGTACGTCGCCCAGTACTGATGCCCGACGGCCTCGATCATCTCGACCGACACGATCGCGTCGTACTCGCCGTCGACGAGCCGGTAGTCCAGTAGGTCGATCTGGACCCGTTCACCGTATCCTGCTGCGGCACATCGTTTCTGTGCCAATTCCTGTTGCTCGACCGACAAGGTCACCGAGCGAACGATTGCTCCTCGCGAAGCCGCGCGGATTGCCAGTTCGCCCCACCCGGTGCCGATCTCGAGCACCCTGGTTCCCTCGCCGACGCCCGCCCGGTCCAGTAGACGGTCGATCTTCCGGCGCTGAGCATCGGCGAGCTCTTCGCTGTCGTCGTCGCTTCCCGATGCGGCGAACAACGCACTCGAGTAGGTCATCGTCTCGTCGAGGAAGAGCTCGAAGAGGTCGTTCGACAGGTCGTAGTGGCGCGAGATGTTCGATCGCGTGTTCGTGGTCGTATTCCGCTCGCTCCGTGGAGGTTTGGGGACATAGATCCCTCGGAGGCGCTGCAGGGACTTCGGAATCAGGGACGCCATGCGCCGGGCGAAGACCTCGAGCACAGCAGTGAGGTCCTCGGCCTCCCAGTCTCCGGCCATGTATGCCTCACCGAATCCGATGAGTCCGCTGTCGCCGACCCGTGCTGCGAAGTCGTGTGGTCGACGGACGGTCATCAACGGTGCATCGGCCGAGCCGGCCCCGATGACCTCACCGTCGGGCATCGCGACCCGGACCTGCAATCGCGCGACCGCGCGGCGAAAGAGGAAATCGGCGACGGGTGCGGCAGCCGCAACCTTGACGCCACCGGGGACATGGGCGATCTGAGGCCAGACCCGCGGATCCACCGATGGACGCGGACCGACAGCGGAAGCACGGTACGGGTTCGACACAGAATCGGCCTTCGACACGGTTGTCATCTGCGGGCCCCTTCCTTCTGGAATTCTCGTGCCCCGGGAGGGGCAGGTTTCTGCACGATCTTCAGCCCCCGAGCCCAGAGCCGAATGCCCTGCCAGCGGATCTGTATCACCACTCGCAGCGGCGCACAGGGGATCTCGAGTGCGGTGCGAAGAATCGACCGCGTCGTCACCTCTCGCCGTCGGCCGTCCACGGTCGCCACGAACGGCGGCTGACCGGGCCGTTCGAGGACGATCGACAGCCGGAGTGCCACGTCCGGCTCGGGTAGCCGCATGGAGTATTCGCCGTCGACGTCGTTGAACGGCGAGACGTAGAACTCCTTGGAGGTGCGGGCCGCGCCGCGATGATCGGTGTGCAGCAGATACCGGTATCGCTCGCCGTAGGTGTTGTGGACCTCCGCCACCACGCAGCGGAGGTCTCCGTCGCGATCGTGACACCAGTACACACTCAGTGGGTTGAACGTGTGCCCGAACACCCGCGCGCTGGCCAACATCGTGATCCGTCCGCCGCCCAGGTCGATACCGTTCTCCGCCAGGAACCCGTCGACGTTCTCTCGAATGGTGGCGTCGGGGTCACCGAGATGGTCACGGGCGTCGAACGAGGCCAGCGGTCGCAGCATCCGGGGCAATTCGGGGAGTGCGTCGAGGTCGACGAACCAGCTGTAGCTCTTGTACGAGAACGCGTTTCGGATCGGCGCGCGTCGAACGTGGTCGATTCGAGTGCGATACAACGCCGCCCCGTGTGCGCGGGTGGTCGGCAGAACGGATGTCAGAGCCACGTGGCCCCCACCCGTTGTGCGGCGCGCGCTCCCGACAATGCACCGTCCTCGTGGAATCCCCAGCCATGGTATGCACCGGCGAAGGCCACTGTGTCGGTGTCCAATTCAGGAAGCCGACGCTGCGCTGCAACCGATTCGGGGGTGTACTGCGGGTGTTCGTAGGTCATCTCGTCGAGTACCGCATTCGGGTCGATGCGATCCGCTCCGCCGAGGGTGACCAGCATTCTGCGATCGGTGCCGCCCAGACGCTGCAACCTGGTCAGGTCGTAGCTGACCAGCACTCGGTCGGGTCTGGCGGCGCAGGACGGCAGGTGGTAGTTCCACGACGCTCTCGCCCTGGTGTTCCTCGGCAACACCGACGAATCGGTGTGCAGTTGCGTGTGATTGGTCGAGTACGGCATCGCTCCCAGGATGCTGTGCTCGAGCGCCGTCGGTTCTGCGAGCATCTTCAGCGCGGCACCGGGATGCACGGCGATCACGGCCGCGTCGAACGTGCGCAGGCGGTCGTGGCCGTCGCGGATCTGCACGGAGTCCTCGGACCTGTACACCGCGCGCACCGGGGTTTCGAGCATCACCTCGTCGATGTGCTTCGCAACTCGGCGAACGTATTCGATGGACCCGCCGGTGACGGTGCGCCAGGTGGGAGATCCTGTGACGGTGAGCATTCCGTGGTGGCGGAGAAACGTGAACAGGTAGCGAGCCGGGTAGGCGAGAGCAGTGTCCGGATCGCACGACCACACCGCGGACACCAACGGCGTCATGAAGTGGGATTCGAAGTACGCGGAGAACGAATGATCTGCGAGGAACTGCGCGAGGGTCGTCTCGGACTCCACCGGTTCGGCACTGTCCAGCAGTTCGTTGGCCAGGCGATGAAAACGCTTGACATCGAGCAACATCGAGACGAATCGTGGCTTGAACACCGCGGTGCGCTGCGCGAGGATCCCGCGCATGCCCTGGCCGCCCGAGTATTCGAGTCCGCACCCGTCGCAGCGCACGGACATGCTCATGTCCGAGTCCTGCGTCGGGACGTTCAGTTCGTCGAACAGGCGCAGCAGAGTCGGATAGGTCCGGTCGTTGTGCACGATGAACCCGGTGTCGACGCCGACAGGACCGTCGGGGCCGTCCACGTAATGGGTGTCCGCGTGACCCCCGAGCCGAGAGTCCGCCTCGTACAACGTCACAGACGAGTTCTTCGACAGCGCGTATGCGGCCGTCAGGCCGGCGATACCGCTGCCGATCACCGCGATGCGACGGCGCGTCACGACGGTGTGCCCGTGCAGTCGGCCCGCGCATCGGCAGCGATACCGAGAACGAAGTCACGCGTCGCCCGCGACCAGACCCGCGGATCGCGCAGCATGAAGTGCCCACCCGGAACGGAGAGGTAGCGGGCGTCCGCCCCTCGGGATGCTGCTCGCTCGGTCGCCCGACGCGAGGTTCGCGGATCGGTCCACTTGTCGGCCGTCCCGTGTACGACGAGCAACGCATGCTGCGCGCCGAATCCGTCGGCTTCCGTAACCTCCGGCCACCACGGAGCCAACGCGACGACACCCACGATGAAAGGGTCGTCGATCAGAGCAGCAGCGGTGCGGCCACCCATCGAATGGCCGACTACCGCCACGTGAACGTCGGGGTGCTCGGCGTGTATGCGATCGAGCGCCCACCGCGCATCCTCGACCGGAGACCGCTGGGGGGCGTTCCAACCACGAAACCGATACTGCAGCTGTTGGACCGAAATGCCGCGTGCTCGGCCCGCGCGACGAAGCATCCACGTGAACGGCCACATGCGCAGACCGGCCAGGTGCCAGGGCCTACTGCGCGCCCGGCTCACGTCCTTGCCGCCGCCGAGGACCAACACGACCAGTGCAGGCTCGGAGACTCTTTTCCCGGTCCGCAGAACTGGAGTCGGCTCGTTGCTCATGACCACTATTCGGCACTGCGGTCGCTTCGGGTGGGATGGGTCGAGTCGAGTCGATTGTGACCTGGCCGACAGAGAAAGAAGACCGGGCCGAGAGTGTGTCTCTCGGCCCGGTCTTCTGCGGTGGAGCTGCCGGGAATCGAACCCGGGTCCTCTGCTGCATTGCCAGGGCTTCTCCGTGTGCAGTCCGCTATGCCTCTACTTGGATCTCCCGATCTCGCGAACAAGTCAGGATGACGATCCCAGCCACTGTTTGATGTTCCTCATCATCCCGCGGCCGGATGAATCGGTGAGCCCTCTAGCTGATGCCAGTACCCGGACCGAGGGCGAGCCCGGACTGACAGACACGCAGTCGCTACTTAGGCAGCGAGTGCGTAGTCGCGCTGATTGGAATCGGCGCTTATAAGGTTGCGATGACGCTTACGGTGGTCTCTCGCCTGCACCGACACGCTTCCCCTGACTCAACATACAAAGTCGAAACCGTTCAGCCCCGTATGTTCCCGAACACCGTGTCCGGGCTGTTCAGTGTAACGCCTCTCCCGAGCACATTCATTCCATTAACGGTCGACCCGGCGATCCGTCGTGTTCGACGCGGCATCGTCGTCCACTCGCTGCACGACCGTGCGCAACATTCGACGTGTCATGACCAGGCGTGCCGGCAGCGAGGCGTACCAGACAGCCCGACCGGCAAGACCGCGAGGAAAGAACACCAGCCGCTGCTCGATGGTCGGCTGCTTTGCAGTTCCTCCCACCGTCAGGTCGAGCCAGGCCTCCCCGGGAAGTCGAGTCGAGGACTTGAGCCGAGTGGTGTGTTCGGTGCCCGACGCGGATGCGTCGGGTCCGGTGACGTCGCGACGCCAACCGGTGAGAACGTCGGCGTCGGCCAATCGTTCGAGAGCGGGCCTGATCGCGGTCGACGGTGCCGCGCTTCGGGCGACCCTGGTGTCGGTGTAGACGACCTCCCCTGCCCATGTCGGATCCGAGGGCAACGGATCCGACGGTGCCGCGGTACCGGTGGCGTCGGTCCACCGCGTCTCGACCTCACCGTCGTCGATCTTGCGCAGTGCCAATCGCACGGAGTCGCGGTAGCCGGTCAGGCCGCCGTCCGGACGCGGTACGACGGCGTCGATGTCCATCTCGTGGCCTACGGCGTCGTACTGCAGAGATTCGATGAGCGGCATCGCCAGGCCGCGCGGAATGGGAGTCACCAAACCGATCCAGTGGCCGGCCAGTCGAGGAGTCAGCACCGGGAGAACGATGATTCGACGCTGCCGCAGGCCCGCGACGTCGGCGTAGATGTTCATCATCTCGCCGTACTGCATGACGTCGGGTCCACCGATGTCGAACGTCCTTGATTCGGTGATCGGCGCACTCGCGGCCCCGATCAGGTAGTGCAACACGTCACGAACGGCGATCGGTTGGATGCGGTTGTGTACCCACCGCGGTGTGGTCATCACCGGTAGCCGATTGGTGAGGTGCCGAATCATCTCGAACGACGCCGAACCGGATCCGATCACGACGCCTGCCTGCAGCACGATCGTCGGCACACCCGAGTCGATCAGGATGCGTCCCACCTCGGCTCTCGACTTCAGGTGTGGTGAGAGCTCACCGGTCGGCGGGTGCAGCCCGCCGAGGTAGACGATCCGCCCCACGCCGCATTCCGCTGCTACGGCTGCGACGTTCTCGGCGCTGTCGCGTTCGGTGTCGGCGAAATCCGAGTGACCTGCAGTGCCCATCGAATGCACGAGGTAGTACATGATGTCGACTCCGCTGAGCGCTGCCTTCAACGATTCCCGATCGCTCAGATCGCCCTGAGCGATCTCGACATCGGCCGCCCACGGCACGGAGTCGAGCTTGGCGGGGGTGCGTGCCAGCACGCGGACCGTGTACCCCTCTTCGAGGAGTCGCGGAGCCAGTCGTCCACCCAGGTATCCCGTGGCACCGGTCACCAGAACGCGGGTAGGCCGGGCGTCGTCCTGAACTGCGGGATCGTGGGAGGGCGAATCGTAACCTGTCATAAGCGGAGTCATTACCCCCGCGCGGTGCGGTTCAACCGGAGAGCGCGATCATCGCGATGGCGCCGAGCGCCAACGCCATACCGATCTTCTGCAGAGTGCCGACTCGCTCGCCGAGCATCACCATCGCCAGCAGTACCGTCGCCGCTGGATACAGCGAGGCGATGACACTCACCAGGGAGAGCAGACCACCCTGGTAGGCGTAGATCATCGCAGCGTTGGCGACTACGTCGAGCACGCTGACGAAGGCGGCGAGTTTGAGGACGCTGCCGTGCGGAGGTGAGAAGTGACCGGAGGCAAGGGCCACGGTCCAGACGACCGCGGTCGCCGATGCGCGCGACGCCGCGAGCGGCCACAGCCCACTGCCGTCTCCGATCCGGTGCAGAAAGATGAAGGCGAACGCGAACGTCACCCCCGAACCGACCGTCAACCAGGCGACCGTTCGGGTGAACTTCATCTCTCGACCACCGGCAACCTCACCGGTCACCTCGTCCGGTGATTCTCTGCTGACCAGCACCACGGCCACCAGTGCGACGGCGATACCGACGAACGCGATCACGCCGGGCCGCTCGCCCATCGACAATCCGACCAGCACCGGGATACCGGCGACCAGCACCGCGGTGACCGGCGAGACCACGGCCATCGGTCCGGCGGCGAGGGCCAGGTAGAACCACCACACGGCAACTCCGCCTGCGACACCCGAGGCCAGTCCCCAGAGCATCGCCGGGAGCTCGATGGTGCCGCCGACGAACGGAGCGACGAGCAGAACGATCACCAGCGAGAGCGGGTAGGACACGATGACCACCCGGAGGGCGGCGACCCGGCGGGATGCGACACCGCCGACGAAATCGCTCACCCCGTAGCCGACGGCAGCTACCAGAGCGAGCAGAACAGCGGTCAGCGCATTCCCTTCACGCGACGGCCCAACTCGCGGGTGACCTCGCGTTCGGCGGTGCGCTTGGCCAGCGACTGTCGTTTGTCGTAGTCCTGCTTGCCCTTGGCCAGTGCCAGCTCGACCTTGACCTTGCCGTCGGAGAAGTACATCGACAGCGGCACCAACGTCAGGTTGCCCTCTTTGACCTTGCCTACGAGTCGGTCGATCTCGCGGCGGTGCAACAGGAGTTTGCGGTTGCGCCGCGGCGCGTGGTTGGTCCAGCTACCGAGCGTGTATTCCGCGATGTGCAGTCCGCGTAGCCAGATCTCTCCGTCGTCGACGGTCGCGAAGGCGTCGACCAGCGAGGCCTTGCCGTCACGCAGACTCTTGACCTCGGTTCCGACGAGGGCAACTCCGGCCTCGACGACGTCGAGTATGGAGTAGTTGTGCCGCGCCTTGCGATTGGTCGCGATGGCCTTGCGGCCCTTCTCTCTCACTGCAGGGCCCTTTCTCGAGCGTTCGTCGCGCAGACCGGTTCCACGGGCAACCGCTCCAGCATAGAACCGAACGGCAAGCGAATTTATTCGCGCACGTACAGGCGCAGCGTGATGTAGGCCGTCACCGCGGCCATGCCGACTCCCACCAACGCCAGGAAGGGCGAGACGAGCAGCACGTCACTGTTCGATATCCGGGCCAGGATGTTGGCCTGATACACATCCGACAGAACGTCGTCGATGAACATGTTCTTGGCCGTGAACAAGCCGGCAATGGCAAGTGCGGAGCCGATCAAGGCCGCCACCACCGCCTCGAGCAGGAACGGCAGCTGGGTGTACCAGCGAGTGGCACCGACCAAGCGCATGATGCCCACCTCGGTCCGTCTGGTGAACGCCGCGATCTGAACCATGTTGGCGATCAACAGGATTGCGGCGATCGCCTGCACCGTGGCGATGGCGAATGCAGCGTTGCGCACGCCGTTGAGCACGCTGAACAAGCGCTCCACCAGGTCGCGTTGGTTCAGCACGCTCTGCACGCCGGGTCGATTCTCGAAATTGTCGTTGATCACCCCGAACCGCTCCGGGTCACTCAGACGAACTTTGAACGACGCGGGAAAGCTGTCGGCACTGACCAGTTCGGCCAGCTCGGGCTGGTCCTTGAACACTCGCTCGGTGGCGTCCTTCACCGCATCCTCGCGATTGAGGTACTGCACCGACACCACCGACGGCGTGCTCTCCAGATCCGAGCGCAGGGTGGCGCAGGTGTCCTCGGCGCAATCGGGATCGGTTGCCGAGATGTCGTCGGTGAGGAAGATCTGCACTTCGACCCGATCGAGAAAAATCTGCTGCGTCTTGCCCGCCATCTGCACCACGAGCAGTCCCCCGCCGAACAGGCCGAGAGAAATAGCGGTCGTCAAGATCATGGCGATCGTCATGGTGATGTTGCGGCGAAGTCCGGTGAAGACCTCGCTGAAGATGAAACTTGCGCGCATCGCGGAATCCGAGCCCTTCGATTCGTTCGGTCGTGAAGTCCGATAGGTCCTGGTCGTGTGTCGTCAGCGACCGACGCCGTAGACCCCGCGGGCCTCGTCACGAACGACTCGTCCGTTGTCGAGCTCGACGACGCGTCGGCGCATCGAATCGACGATGTGGTTGTCGTGGGTGGCCATCAGCACCGTGGTTCCGGTGCGGTTGATGCGCTCGAGCAACAGCATGATGTCCTGACTGGTATCCGGATCGAGGTTTCCGGTGGGCTCGTCCGCGAGCAACACGAGCGGACGATTGACGAACGCCCGAGCGATGGCGACTCGCTGCTGTTCACCACCGGACAGCTCGTTGGGCAGACGATCCGACTTGCCGCCGAGTCCCACGAGGTCGAGCACTTCGGGGACGGTGCGCTTGATCATCGAGCGCGGCTTGCCGATCACCTCGAGGGCGAACGCCACGTTCTCCACGACGGTCTTCTGCTGCAGCAGACGAAAGTCCTGGAACACGCAGCCCATGCTCTGCCGCAACCGCGGGACACGACGGGCCGCCAACCTGTTGACATGGAAGTCGGCAACATGGATGTCGCCGGAGGTGGGCGTCTCCTCCTTGAGGAGCAGCCGCATGAACGTCGACTTCCCCGAACCCGACGGGCCGATCAGGAACACGAACTCACCTTTGTCGATGGAGACCGTCACCTTGTCCAGGGCGGGCCTGGTGGAGGTCTTGTAGGACTTGGAGACATTCGAGGTGCTGATCACGGGTCGCCAGTGTAGTCCTTACTCGCCGGTAGCTGCCGGAACCGCTCGGGCGTCGCGGCGAGTCCCGAGAGACGGTAAAGGCCGACTCAGCGCGCGGATGTCGGCGCAGGTTGGCTGGGTATCAGCGACTGGATTGCCGGCGGAATCGGCACGCCGAACGGCGCGGTCGTCGTCGGTGGCACAGTCGTCGTGGTCGCCGGCTGACCGGATCCGTCGACGCTGTCCGATCCATCCGGATCGGTGGTGGCCGTCGGCGTGGGTGTCACCGTGGTGCTCGTGAAACTCGGCTCCGAGGTTTGCGGCTGGATGTACGGGGTGAGCTCGCCCGGATCGACAGCAATTGGTCCCTGAATCTGTTCGCTGTTCCTTTCGGCGATCTCGGCGCTGACCTGGCCGTACCACAGACCTGTGAGCACGAAGCAGATGCCGAACGCCACGGTGGACGTCCGAACGCGACCGTTGATCTTGGCCGGTATACGCCACTGTCGCCAGTTCCGTCGCGGGTGATCGGTTCCGGTCTCCGTCGTGCTCACTGATCCTCCCTCCGGTCTCGTCCCGACGCATCCGGTGCGACCCCGGCCGTACTGACATCGGGAGCAACACTGATGCCCTCGGGGCGTAGTGCGGCAGCCACCCGGACACGAAGTTCTCGTCCCACCTGGAACTGCTTGCCGGGCAATGTTCGCGCAACGAGACGAACGTTGACCTGGCCCACCTCGATGCTCTCCACGCCCATCACGGTCGGTTCGTCGAGCAACAGTGGACGAAGCCGGGTGTCCGCGAACGCGTCGCGGCCGACTGTGCGCAGCAGTGCGTTGACCTGGGTGAGATCCGCGGTGCTCGGCACGGGAACGTCGACGACGGCGCGCGCCCAATCCTTCGACAGATTGATCGCCTTGACGATCTGCCCGTTCGGCACGGTGATGACCTCACCGTCGACGCTACGAACCCGGGTCACGCGCAGCGTCACGTCCTCGACTGTGCCCTCGGCGTCCTCGGCCGAACCGTTGACGGCGATCTGCACGACGTCACCGAATCCGTACTGACGTTCGGTGATGATGAAGAACCCGGCCAGAATGTCCTGCACCACGCGCTGAGCGCCGAAACCGAGTGCCGCGCCGATGACCGTCGCAGGTGCCACGAGCCCGCCGACGCCGAATCCGAAGCGTCGCAGCACCTCGATGGTGACCAGGATGTAGATGAGGGTGACCACGACCCAGGTGATGACCTGAGCCAGAGCGTGCCGATGCTTGGCGGCCTCGGACCGCACGAGTGCATCGCTGTGCTGGTAGTTCTGGTCGATGCGGGCAGTGATCCGCGACCCGGTCCAGGTGACGAAGCGCGCGGCCAGCATTCCGCCGAGGATGTACAGAACGATCCCGAGGGCGTTCAGCTTCAGGTCGGGCGTCGGGTTCAGCCAGGCCGTCATCGGATCGTTGGAGTGGAGCCTGCGCAATGACCGGTCATCTACTGCTCCCCCCGCATTCGCCATCGAATTCCCGATTCCAGGAATCCGTCGATGTCCCCGTCGAGAACAGTAGACGGATTGTTCACCTCGTACTCGGTACGCAAATCTTTCACCATCTGATACGGGTGCAGTACGTACGAGCGCATCTGATTGCCCCAGGAGCTGCCGCCGTCACCCTTGAGCGCGTCCATCTCGGCGCGTTCTTCCTTGCGCTTGACCTCGAGCAGCTTGGCCTGCAGCACTCGCATGGCCGACACCTTGTTCTGCAGCTGCGACTTCTCGTTCTGGCAGGTCACCACGATCCCCGTCGGAATGTGCGTCAACCGAACGGCGGAGTCGGTGGTGTTGACCGACTGCCCACCCGGTCCGGACGAGCGGTACACGTCCACGCGAATGTCGTTCTCGGGGATCTCGATGTGGTCGGTGGTCTCGACGACCGGGAGAACCTCGACCTCGGCGAAGGACGTCTGGCGTCGACCCTGGTTGTCGAACGGACTGATCCGCACGAGCCGGTGTGTGCCCTGCTCCACCGACAACGTGCCGTACGTGTATGGAGCCTTGACCGCGAACGTCGCGCTCTTGATGCCGGCTTCTTCCGCATAGGACGTGTCGTAGACCTCGACGCCGTAGCCGTGCTTCTCGGCCCAGCGGATGTACATGCGCATCAGCATCTCGGCCCAGTCGGCGGCGTCGATTCCGCCTGCACCGGACCGGATGTTGACCAGCGCGTCACGTGCGTCGTACTCACCGGACAGCAGGGTCCGTACTTCCATGGCTGCGATGTCCTCACGGAGCGACGCGCGTTCGGCGTCGGCGTCGGCGGTGGCGGATGCGGCGTCGTCACCTTCCTCACCCTCGGCGAGTTCGTACAACACCGGCATGTCCTCGAGGCGCTGACGGAGCTCTTCGACGCGGCGCAGCTCGGCCTGCGCGTGGGACAGCTGGCTGGTGACCTGCTGAGCGTGTTCCTGGTCGTTCCACAGGTCCGGTGAGGCCGCCTGATGTTCGAGTTCGTCGATGCGTCGCCGCAGTTCCTCGACGTCGAGAACGGACTCGACGGTGGAGAGAGTGGTGTCGAGCTCGGCGAGGTCTGCAGAAACGTCGGGATGCACGAGAGTCAAGGTTACCGGCACGCGAACCCGAACCCGACCGCCCCCGAGCAACACCGGGCACAGTCGGATGTGTCCGTCGTTAGTCTTACGCGGTGACCGACTACTCCGAGGATCTTTCTCTCGCCCTTCGACTCGCCGACGAGGCCGACGCCATCACGCGGCGGCGATTTCTCGCCATGGACCTCTCGGTGGATTCCAAGCCGGATCTGACACCGGTGTCGGACGCGGATCTGGCCGTCGAGACGACGATCCGCGGCGTGCTCGGAGCGCAGCGCCCTGCCGACGCGTTGCTGGGCGAGGAATTCGGCGGCACTGCAACGTTCAGCGGACGCCAGTGGGTCGTCGATCCCATCGACGGCACCAAGAACTTCGTCCGTGGCGTTCCGGTGTGGGCGACGTTGATCGCGCTGCTCGACGACGGAATACCCCGTGTCGGCGTGGTGAGCGCGCCCGCCTTGGGCCGACGGTGGTGGGCCGCACTCGATCTGGGAGCCTGGACGGCATCGGACGGGGGTACCCCGCGCCGGATCGAGGTCTCGAAGGTCGATTCGCTGGCGTCGTCGAGCTTGAGTTTCTCGAGCCTGAGTGGGTGGGCGGAACTCGGCATCAGGGATCGGTTCCTCGATCTGACCGACGCCGTGTGGCGGGTTCGCGGGTACGGCGACTTCTTCTCCTACTGCCTCGTCGCAGAGGGGGCGGTCGACATAGCCGCAGAACCCGAGGTCTCGCTGTGGGACCTGGCCGCACTCGATGTCCTCGTACGCGAAGCCGGAGGCGATTTCACCGCACTCGACGCCACCGCCGGCCCGCACGGTGGCAGCGCCGTGGCCACCAACGGTCTACTGCAACACCAGGTCCTCGCGCACCTGTCACCCAGCGCCTGACTTACGCCTGGAGAACTGCGGCCAGAATCAGCGCGATCAGCGGTGTGATGCCCTGGACGAATGCGGCCCGGAAGTACTTCGCACCGCCGGTCGCCAGAACGATCGCTGCGCCGACGATGCTCGCGCACGCGAAGTAGACGACTGCGTCGCCTGCGGACCCGCCCAACACGAGGCCCACCACGATGCCGACGGCCAGGAACAGGTTGTAGAAGCCCTGATTGAACGCCATCGGCTTCACGACATCGGCGTCGTTCTGACTTGCGACGCCGAACTTGGCCCAGATGGCCGGCTTCGACCACAAGACACTTTCCATGACGAAGATGACGACGTGAAGGGCCGCGGCGATGGCGGCGAAGAACTGGGCGATCGGATGCACGGACGTAGCGTGCCATACCCCTCGTCGCCGGAGGCGACGTTCGGTTCGCCGGCCTCCTGGAAAGGTCAACTTACTCGACAGTAGACAGCTATCTTACTCGGGAGTAAGATCTGTGGAGTCCGTGCCCGACGCCGAGGAACTGGTGATCATGAGCAAGCAAGACAGTGTGGTCGACGCGAAGGCCCCGAAGGTGCCCCGCGATACTTCTGCAGTTGGCCTCAACCCGTTCAAGCGGGATGCGATCGGAACCGCCATGCGCGTTCTGACCGCCATCACCGGATCGGAACTGGCGGAGAAGTACAACCTCCGCCAAACCATCGACCGGGTGACGTACGAAAGCACCAAGACCGGGTTCAAGACCCTCGGCGCTGCCAATCGCACGTTCGCCAAGGTCACCGGTGGCGGCAAGCCCAAGCGTCTCGACGACGGCGCTGCCAAGAACCTGAGCTACTTCGACCTGACGCCGGACGACGAACAGCGCATGATCGTCGAGACGGTCAAGGAGTTCGCCGAGGAGATCCTCCGTCCGGCTGCGTTCGACGCAGACCACAGCGCCTCGTCGCCCGAGGATCTGGTTCGTCGCTCCGCCGAGCTCGGCATCACGCTCATCAACGTTCCCGAGGAGCTCGACGGTGCCGCCAGCGAGCGTGGTGCGGTCACCAACTCTCTCGTCGCCGAGGCCCTCGCCCACGGCGACATGGGCTTGGCACTGCCCATCCTCGCGCCCAGCGGTGTCGCCGTCGCTCTCACCCAGTGGGGCACCGACGCACAGCAGAAGACCTACCTCCCGGCATTCGTCGGCGAGAAGGTGCCGAACGCAGCAGTGGTCGTCAACGAGCCACGCGCACTGTTCGATCCGTACGCGTTGCAGACCAAGGCCGTTCGCTCTCCCAGCGGCTACAAGCTCAACGGAGTCAAGAGCCTCGTGCCCGCTGCCGGCAGCTCCGAGCTGTTCGTCATCGCCGCAGAACTCGAAGGCCGTCCGGCATTCTTCATCGTCGAGTCCGACTCCAAGGGCCTCGTCGTCGAAGCCGACCCGAGCATGGGGTTGCGCGCAGCCGGCCTGGGTCGCCTGATCCTGACCGATGTCGCAGTTCCCGAGTCGGCACTGCTCGGTGACGGTGACGCAGACCAGCGGGCAGCCGAGTACAGCGCTGCCATCGGCCTCGCGCGCCTCGGCTGGGCATCGCTGGCCGTCGGTACGAGCCAGGCCGTACTCGACTACGTCATTCCGTACGTCAACGATCGCGTCGCCTTCGGTGAGCCGATCAGCAATCGCCAGGCCGTGGCATTCATGGTCGCCAACATCGCCATCGAGCTCGACGGCATGCGGTTGGTCACGTTGCGCGGCGCTTCGCGGGCCGAGCAGGGACTGTCGTTCACTCGCGAATCGGCGCTCGCCCGTCGACTCGCCTCCGAGAAGGGCATGCAGATCGGTTCCGACGGCGTGCAGCTGCTCGGCGGTCACGGCTTCACCAAGGAGCACCCGGTCGAGCGTTGGTACCGCGATCTGCGGTCCGTCGGCGTCGCCGAGGGCATCGTTCTCATCTAGCTCGCCGCCCCGAATTTCCATGGCACTCACCCAAGGACATACACGATGATCAATCTTGAACTTCCCAAGAAGCTTCGGGCGCAGGCGAATCAGGCTCATCAGGTCGCTGCCGAGATCTTCCGCCCGATTTCCCGCAAGTACGACCTCGCCGAGCACGAGTATCCGGTGGAACTCGACACCATGGCGTCGATGGTCGAAGGAATGTCCGACGCCGGTGGCGAAATCGGCGGAGCCGCCGGTGGCCGCGAGAAGGACAGCGAGTCGGCCAAGCCCAGCAAGACCGCGAACGCCAACGGCGGGAACATGTCCGCTCTGGTGAACGTGATCGAGACCTGCTGGGGCGACGTCGGCCTCACGCTGTCGATCCCCTACCAGGGACTCGGTAACTCGGCCATTGCCGCGGTGTCCACCGACGAGCAGCTCGAGCGCTTCGGCAAGGTTTGGGCTTCGATGGCTATCACCGAGCCCGGCTTCGGCTCGGACTCCGCAGCTGTCACCACCACCGCCGTCCTCGACGGAGACGAGTGGGTCCTCAACGGCGAGAAGATCTACGTCACCGCCGGCGAGCGTTCCACCCACATCGTGGTGTGGGCAACGGTGGACAAGTCTCTCGGCCGCGCGGCCATCAAATCGTTCGTCGTCCCGCGTGACGCTCCGGGCCTCTCGGTCGCCCGCCTCGAGCACAAGCTGGGCATCAAGGCGTCCGACACCGCAGCCCTGCTGCTCGAGGACTGCCGCATCCCGAAGGACAACCTGCTCGGTACCGCCGAAGTGAACGTCGAAAAGGGCTTCGCCGGCGTCATGCAGACGTTCGACAACACCCGTCCTCTGGTGGCAGGCATGGCGATCGGCGTCGCACGTGCGGCTCTCGAAGAATTGCGTTCCATCCTGGTGGACGCCGGAGTCGACATCTCCTACGAGACGCCCGCCTACAACCAGCACGCGGCGGCCGCGGAGTTCCTGCGCCTCGAAGCGGACTGGGAGGCAGCACATCTGCTCGCACTGCGTGCGGCGTGGATGGCCGACAACAAGGAGCCCAACTCCCTCCAGGCCTCGATGTCCAAGGCCAAGGCCGGTCGCTCGGCAGTCGACATCACCCTCAAGGCAGTCGAATTGGCCGGCACGTACGGCTACTCGGAGCGCCCGCTGCTCGAGAAGTGGAGCCGCGACTCCAAGATTCTCGACATCTTCGAGGGAACGCAGCAGATTCAGCAGCTGATCGTTGCTCGCCGCGTACTGGGAAAGTCGTCGGCAGAACTGAAGTGACACCTGGCTCGTCGTCGAGCCGAGGAGTAACCGCCACAACGGCACCGGACTTTGCGTCCGGTGCCGTTTTTCGTGTGTGAGAAGAAAAATCGGGAGACGGTGTCGATATCGTGGTCTGTCGAACGTCGTCATCGTGTACGGCGACTCGCGCCGCGATACCGAGGTACCGAACCCAGGAGCGCACCATGAAGTACATCCTCTTGATCAACGCAGACACCGCACCCGGAGCAGCACCGGGCTGCAGCAGTGTCGAGGACTGGATGACCTACGAGAAGGAGATGAAGGAGGCGGGCGTTCACGTCTCCGGTCACGCGATGGCCGACCTCACGACAGCCACGGCTGTGCGCGTCGACGCCGCCACCGGAGAACGCAGCGTCACCGACGGCCCGTATGCCGAATCTCATGAGGTTCTCGGTGGCTACGACGTCATCGACGTTCCCGACCTGGACGCTGCACTCGAATGGGCGGCCCGATGCCCGGGCTCCAAGGACGGCGGCACGGTGATCGTACGTCCCCTTGCCGAGTTCTGAACCGCCGAAACCCGACGTACTCGGTTCTCCGGTGACCGATGTCGAGGTTGGTCGAGCGCTCGACTCCTTCTTCCGCGCCGAGCGCTCGATACTGCTCGCCTCGCTGGTGCAGCGGTATCGCGACCTCGACCTCGCCGAAGAAGTCACCTCGGACGCCATCGAATCGGCCCTGAAACACTGGCCGGTCGATGGTGTCCCGGCCAAGCCCGGTGCCTGGTTGCTCACCACTGCCCGGCGGAAGGCAGTCGATCGCTTGCGGCGCGGCCAGACCCTGGCCGCGAGAGTCGGAGTGCTGCAGGCGAATACGGATCGTCGCGAACCGAGTCACCTCAATTCGCTCGACGAGACCCTGCCCGACGATCGACTGCAGTTGTTCTTCACCTGCGCGCACCCTGCCCTTGCCGCCGGTGACCGGCTCGCACTGACTCTTCGATGCCTGGCCGGTCTCACCACCGGTGAGGTCGCCCGGGCTCTGCTCATCCCCCCGGCGACAGCAGCGCAGCGAATAGTGCGAGCCAAGAACAAGATTCGGGCCGCACGGATACCGTTCCGTCTCCCGGGCCCGGACGAGTTGGCAGGCAGGGTCCCGATGGTGCTCGAGGTGATCTATTCGATCTTCACCGAGGGCTATTCTGCGACGTCGGGTGATCACGTCGGACGAATCGATCTCACCGACGAGGCCCTCGGGATGGGCCGACTCCTGTACGCCGCATTGCCGACGGAGTCCGAGGTGATCGGTCTACTGGCGCTGATGTTGCTCGTCGATGCCAGACGCGACGCGCGAACCGGACCGGACGGTGAGATCGTCTTGTTGGCCGACCAAGACCGTCGACTCTGGAATGCCGAGTTCATCGCCGAGGGTAGGGAACTCGTGGTCGAGGCTCTCGGCGGCGGCCGGAGCGGTCCTTACGCTCTACAAGCTGCCATTGCTGCACTGCACGACGAATCACTCGACGCCGACAGCACGGACTGGCCTCAGATAGTTGCCCTGTACGACGTACTCATGACGCGGGCACCGAGCCCCATCGTCGCGCTGAACCGGGCGGTTGCGCTGGCGATGCGCGACGGTCCCGCAGCCGGTCTGCACGAATTAAACCTGCTTGCCGACGAGCCGTCCCTGCGCCGCTATCACCCGTATCCCATGGCGAGAGCAGATCTGCTGCAACGACTCGGCAGGTTCGAAGAGGCGGCAATCGACTATCGACGAGCGTTGGATTTCGCCCGAACCGCACCGGAGAAACGCTTGCTTCGCGGTCGGCTCGCGGAAGTGCGCGCATACCCCGGTCAGGCCGACAGCACCACGTCCACCTGATCTGCAGTCAACGAACGGTCTGAGTACACCAGGCGTACCGCGTCGACATCGGGATTGCCGACGTCGGGTCCACGGGCGATCAACTGCAAGCCCGCGCGCTCGGCCACTCGGGCCGACGCGACGTTGTGTTCGAGGAGGTACGCCACGATCGGCAATTCGGGCTCGGTACGGTGCGCACACTCGACTGCGATCTCACACATCTCCGCGGCGTACCCGTTGCCCTGTGCGTCGGGATGGAGGCGATACCCGAGATTCCAGAAGGTGTTCCGCCGCTTCGAGCATCCGCCGTAGCCACTGATCGTGCGGCTGCCGCGCTCACGAATGATCCACGTGGACAGTCCATCCCGCCGCCACTGCTCCGCCCAGTTCTGCAACATTCGTTCGGTTGCACCGGGATCGGTGTGTCGCAGGCTCGGGAAGTGCGTCCATGACTGCGGGTCGCTGCAGATCGCGTACAGCTCATCGAGATCCGTGCCGACCGGCTCGTCGAGATCGAGACGCGAGGTTCGTGTTCGCACACCATGGATCCTAGGGGTGAAGAAGTCTGGTAGACCGGTGGTACACGATCGAGCGAAGGGTGTCACCGTCATGGCCGAGTGGATCAAGAAGATGGAAGAGAACGCGAAAGGCCTCATCGCCGAGGCAGAGCAGGAACTGACCGCACTCGAAGGTGTGGACACCGTCGACCTCACTGCCGATGATGCGGACGACGAAGGCGGCCCCGCCCCTTCCGAAGCAGTCACCAGTGACGATGCCCGCGAGCAGATCACGGACTGAACTCCCGATACGGACCGGTCGACCGCGACCGTACTGGACGGCTCAACCGTCGAACAACGACCAACAGATACTGTTTCTTCTCTCCTGGTCTTCCAGCACCAGTTTTCGCACGCTGCTCGGGAGCCGGTCGCGCTGCCATTCGAGTTCCTTTAGACCTGCACTCGGCTCCAGGCCGTCACGTGCGGCCGCCCGAGCTGCCTTGATGGCATAGGCGGCCGCTCCGAGGTCGTGTTCGGGTACGTGTGCCACACAGGCTGCCTGCCCCGCGGCGTATGCGGCGAAGCGAGCGCAACCGTGCAGCGGCCGTGCCGCACCCATGGCGTGCCCGCCGAGAGCGCGGGTTGCCATCATCGCGAGCTCGCCGCGCGTCCACGCACGGATACCGTCGATTGCCTCACGCGGCCGCGAGTCGGAAGGTTCGAGCTCCTCGAACAGGTGGAGAACATGTTCCGCACACTCGGCCGCCCAGAGCGCAAGGCTCCGATGGTCGTCATCGGACAGAAGGCCGCCGCGATGCACGGTGATGAGGCGCGGATCTCTGACGGCGGGGAGAATCATGCGAGGCGAACCTTCCGGTATCGAACGTGCAGACTGCGGCCGAGAGTCCGTTCCGGACCCATCAGAGCACGAAAAAAGACCCAGGACATAGGTCCTGGGTCTTCTTCAGTGGTAGCGGGGACAGGATTTGAACCTGCGACCTCTGGGTTATGAGCCCAGCGAGCTACCGAGCTGCTCCACCCCGCGTTGCGTCTACGAAGTTACTCCCGTGCGTACAACCAATGCAAATCACGTGACTTCTCCGCGTCCTCGCGCACCCCGACGGGTGCACCGCGACGCGTCACGGCACGCGTTTATCACGCCGAACACCGCAGAAAATAGTGCTCCGCGTCTCTTTTGGGGCGTGTTTCGAGTCACATAACGTTCGGGTTACGAAGTAGAAACATTAGCGCCACGAGCTGGTCTGAGCTGCGGAAACACCCCCCATCGTCCCAATATGTGGACATCGACCATCCCATTACGGCTCAGTGACGGTGAGCAGATCCTCGACTACCTTCACGGACGGCCCTAAACCGCTGGGCCTGCACCACCCCGCCGCTCCTTTCGCTCTGCCCCGCGGGTGTGGTCCCCAAGACGTACGGGGGCAGAGCCGCGACGATACGAAGCGCCTGGTCACCAACGCCATCCACACCGGCGAGGTGATTGCAGGCCAGTCGCGCCAGTCGAGCGCGGAGAGGATTCACCCCGAATGACCACACTGAACAATGTCGGCAAGCGCGCACTCGGAATGGCCGTCATCGCAGGTGCCGCTGTAGCAATCCCCCTCGGTGTCTCTGCCGGAACCGCCAACGCAGCCCCGAACAACTGGGACGCGGTCGCGCAGTGCGAGAGCGGTGGCAACTGGAGCATCAACACCGGAAACGGCTACTACGGTGGCCTGCAGTTCTCGCAGAGCACCTGGACGGCCAACGGCGGATCCGGATCACCGGCCAACGCATCAAAGGCCGAGCAGATCCGCGTCGCGGAGAACACCCTTCAGACCCAGGGACCGGGCGCATGGCCCGTGTGCGGTCAGCAGCTGAGCAAGGGTGCCTCCGCTCCCGAGCCCGAGGCAGCTCCCGCACCGGCACCGCAGCCGGCTCCCGCACCGGCACCGGCACCGGCCGTGGCTCCCGAGGCCGCAGCGGCCACGCAGGCTGCACAGGGCGCGTTCGACGCAGCGTCCAAGCTTGCCGACCAGTACGGCTTGAGCACGCAGTTCCAGCACTTCGTTGCTGCCAACGCCCCGGTGCTCGCGCCCATCGGACGCTGATCGCCCGGCAGTTCGTCGAACTGCCACTCACCTCGGAGTTGCACCGCTGCACAGCGTGAACGAGCCAGGTGACGAACGACGAAAGAGCCGCCTCACCATTCGGTGAGGCGGCTCTTTCGCTCGGTCAGCAGGCCGTGGCCTCAGCGATCAGTTACCTGCCTGGTTGTAGGTATCGACGGCGGTCTGCAGATCCTCCAACGCAGTACCGAGCTCCGCGAGATTTCCGCTCTGCTGCGCAGTGCGCACGGCCGCGAGTGCCGAATTCAATTCGGACACGGCCGCATCCCTGGTCGTCGAACCACCGGTGGCCGGGGCCGGAGTTGCCGCAGGCGTACCACCGTCGGACGGCGCGGTTTCGGGAACAGCGCCGGGCTGCGTGGTTCCGTCGGTCTCACCGGGTGCGGTGACTGTGCGTCCGGCACCCGCTCCGAACACCTGCTCGATCGCTTCGGGCAGTGTCGCGGCGTACCCGACGCGGCCCTCGTACGAGACCAACACCCGAATCAACTGCGGATAGGCCGACGCCTCGTTGGTACGAGAGGCGTACACCGGTTCCACGTAGATCAATCCGCCGTCGCCGACCGGGAGTGTCAGCAGGTTTCCGAACTCCACGGTGTTCTCACGGCGCACGATACCGAGACTCTCGGACACGTCGGTCGTGGTCGTCATCTGGTTCTGCACCTGATTCGGACCCTGCGTGGATGTATCCGTCGGCAATCTCAACACGGTGATCTTGCCGTAGTTCTCCGGATCGGAATCCGCACTGACGTACGCGCCCAACACCTCTCGGCGGTAACCGACCAACGCACTGGTCAGCTGGAACGACGCCTGATTCTCCTGGTTCGAGATATCGGATGCGACGACGTAGTACGGGGGCTGCTTGGCCGCGGTGTTCTCTGCGGTCGGGTCGGTGGGAACCTCCCAGAACGCGTTGTTGGTGAAGAACTCTCGCGGATCGTTGACGTGGTACTTGGTCAGCAGTTCACGCTGGACCTTGAACAGGTCTTCCGGGTAGCGGAAGTGATCGCGCAGCTCGTCGGACACCTGGTCCTTCGGAATCACGGTTCCCGGGAACACGCCTTCCCATGCCTTGAGCACCGGATCGTTCTCGTCCTGCTCGTAGAGCTTGACGGTGCCGTCGTAGGCATCGACGGTGGCCTTCACCGAATTTCGGATGTACGAGACCTCTCGGCTCGGCAACGCACGTGTCGTCGTCGACTCGATGCTGTCGGCAGTGGCGTCCTCGAGCGACATCCGCTGGGCGTACGGGAAGTTGTCCAACGTGGTGTACCCGTCGATGATCCAGACGAGCTTGCCCTCGACGATCGCCGGGTAGGTCGATCCATCCGTGGTCAACCACGGTGCGACCTTCTGTACGCGGTCGCGGGGGTCACGGTTGAACAGGATCTTCGACTCGTCCCCGATCACGCTCGAGAACAAGATGTTGCGCTCGGCGTACTTGCTGGCGAACACGAGTCGATTGAAGAAGTTACCGACGTCGACGCCTGCGGCACCGGTGTAGGTGTAACTCTTGCTGTCGGTGTCGTACTCGCGGGGCTCGCCGGTGGAACCGACGATCGAGTAGTCCGCGTCGGAGTTGGCGATGACCGGGCCGAAGTAGATGCGCGGCTGATCCAGGTCGCCGGGTCCGTCCTTGCGGATGGTGCCCTCGGAATCGTTCTCGATCCAGTTGACCTGGTAGTTCGGGTAACCACCGCGTCCGCCGCTGGACTCGTCTGCGACGGCCTCGTCGACGGAGTTGGCCGGCGCTGCGACGAAGCCGTTTCCGTGTGTGAACACGGTGTGGCGGTTGATCCAGTCACGCTGGTTCGCGTCGAGCGTCTGCGGTGAGATCTCGCGGGCTGCAACGACGTAGTCGCGCAGGTTGCCGTCCGCATCCGGGTATCGGTCGACGGCCAGCGTGTCGGGGAACCCGTAGAAGTTACGGATCTGACGCTGCTGGGTGAAGGTGGGCGCGAGGATGTTGGGGTCGAGCAAGCGAATGTTGGACATCGTGGCCGACTCGGACGCCACCTCGCCGGGGCTCAAGGCCGCTTCACCGGAATAGTCCCGATAGGTGACCACGTCGTCGTTCAAGCCGTACGCGTCTCGGGTTGCCGCGATGTTCCGCTCGATGTACGTGCTCTCCTTGTCCGCCGCGTTCGGGCGCACCGAGAACTGTTCCATCACCAGCGGCCAGACGGCACCGATGAGGATCGACGACAGCACCAACAAAGCCGTGGCCAACGCCGGGATACGGAGATCACGCAGGAATATCGCTGCGAAGAAGGCGATTGCACAGATGACGGCGATTGCCAGCAGGATCAGTTTGGCCGGCAACACCGCGTTGATGTCGGTGAAGCTGGCACCGGTGAACGTCGGCTCCTTGCGACTGCTCGACAGCAGCGTGTACCGATCGAACCAGTACGCGATGGCCTTCAGCAGGACGAAAGTACCGGCCAGAACCGCGAGTTGAATCCGCGCTGCGCGAGTGAGTGCACCCTCGCGCCCGGCGAGACGAATTCCACCGAACACGTACTGCGTCACCAGGTTCGCGAAGAAGGCAACCAGGATGGCGACGAACAGCCAGTTGAGGATGAACCGGTAGAACGGGAGGTCGAACGAGTAGAAACCGACATCCAGATTGAACTGCGGGTCGGTTATGCCGAAGTCGCCGCCGTGGATGAACAATTGCACGGTCGCCCAATTGGTCTGGGCGATCATGCCGGACAGGAACCCGAACACCACAGGAATTCCGATGCCGAACAGGCGCAGTCGGCTCATCACCGTGGTGCGGTATCGCGCGATCGGATCGTTGGGCCCGGCGACGGGCACGAACACCGGACGGTTGCGGTACGCCACCGCCAGAGCTGCGAACACGATGAGTCCGACAACCAGGGCGACGACGAAGAAGATCACCAACCGCGTCAGCAGAGTGGTGGTGTACACGCCGCGGAAGTCGACTTCGCCGAACCACAACCAATTCGTGTACACGTCGATCAGACGGGGACCGATGAGTAGCAAACCTGCTGCTACCAAGGCCAATACGAGCAAGATCCGGCTGCGCCGCGACAAGGACGGCATACCGGTGGGGGGCCTCATGCCCACGAGCCACACTCCAACTTCGGGCGACGCCGACCGGCGCCGCAGATGACTTCGGCGGCGCACTCGCCGTGCGCCGCATGTCCGTTTCGCCCTACTGTACGTACGTTGATCCTACGGCTGCGACGCCCGTACCGCGGCCACAGCCGACCGCAGGTCAGGAGCCTCGCATCCGAGGAACCATCCGAATGCGAGGATAGTGCGGTGAGCAACGACAGCGACGGACTGCCCGGCCGAGACGATTTCGGTGTCGAGTTCGACCCCGAGACGGGTGGACAGGATGTGGCCGACGCCTTGGCGCGGTGTGCGCGGGAGGTGGCGGACTTCGTCGATGCCGGCGGATGGCACCAGGCACCCCAGATGTTCGCCTTGGTGCCCACAGCCGCACTCGCCGCGGCCGAGCCGGGACTGCTCGACGATTTGGCCGACGGCGCTGCCCTGACTCCGATCCAACAGCATTCGCTACCCGAGGACATCACCGGCGGCTCCCCCGCCCTGGACGAGTTCCTGGCCACCTCCACGTGGCCCGAGGGTGTCGTCGGATGCGCCTTGGTCCAAGAGATCGTAGTTCTTCCCCCAGCAGCCGAATCGACCCTCGACGATGCGTTGATCCCGCTGCTCGCCGATCCCGATGCGGCCGACCAGGCCGCTCGCTCGGCTGCCGAGAACCATCCCGAGAAACGAGATGCTCGGTTGATCGTCGCGGTCCTCAAGGACGGTCCGTCCCTGACTCTTCTGCAGTTGCACCCGGACGAGGACGCCGATCCGTTCGCACCCATCGACCTTCGCATCGCGGAGGACCTGGCCCCCAACGTCGTGCACGGTCTCTACGCCACGTTCGACGCCGTCGACGACGACTAGCGACAGGGCTGGGTCAGCTGCAGGACGGCACGTCGCCGCCGGAGCCGATCGCCTGTAGCGAGTCGATTGCACCGTCCAACGATTCGACACGCACCAGTCTGAGGCCATCGGGGACGTTCTGTTGCGCCTCTCCGCAGTTCGCGTCCGGCACCAGGAACGTGGTGGCTCCGGCTTCACGGGCGGCGATCAGCTTGTACGGAATGCCGCCGATGGGGCCGACCGTGCCTTCGGCGTCGATGGTCCCCGTCCCCGCGACGAACTCTCCGTTGCTCAGCTCACCGGGACTGAGCTTGTCGACCACGGCCAGGCTGAACATCAGTCCGGCCGACGGTCCACCGACGTCGGCAAGGTTGAACGTCACGTCGAACGGCACGTCCGGCTGCTCCTCGGGCGTGACGCCGAGGTATCCCAACGCTTCGTCGTCGGGCCGGGCTTCGAGCACCACCGAATCCGTCCGCGTCGTGCCGTCCCGGACGTACTCGATATCGATGGAATCACCCGGGGCCCTGGAGCTGACCGCCTCGCGAACCGCGGACGCCGTGGACACGGGAGCTCCGTCGACCGAGACGAGCGTGTCCCCCACGTTCAGCACGCCGGCAGCGGGCCCGTCATCGGCCACACTCGCCACCGCGAGCGTCACGGGCAGATCCAGATGATGCAGCGCGGCGAGTTCGGCGCTGGACTCCGACTCCTCGAAGTCCGCCTGATTACCCTCCTGCACTTCTTCCTTCGACATGTCCGGCGGATAGACCTCCTCGCGCGGAACGAGTCCCTGCCTGCCGCTGGCCCAGAAGCCGAGTGCCTCGAACAGATTGAGCTGATCACGCACGGCCACGGTCGTCATGTTCAAGTGGCCCGCGGTTGGGTCGACCTCGGTTCCGTCGATCTGCACCACGGGTACCCCGTCGACGTCACCGAGAGTGTTGTACGTCGGGCCGGGGCCGAGAGCGGCGAACGGAACGGTGACGACCGAGCCCGTGACGCCCAACACCACCACAGGTACCAGCGCAGCGACAAGAGTGGCGATCCTTCGGTTCACTCCGTAGACACTAGATCCGAATACGGTCGACGGTGCAGACCGCCCCTACCGAGTACGTCCGTACCGACTTCTCTCGGCTCGGACTGTTCGCCGTCAGCGTGACGATCAACCACTCTCTCCGTTCGTCGGGCTTGTACCGTTGAGTCATGAGCAATTTTGGTTTCGGTGCCTCCGACGACGACCCGGACAAGAAGAAGGATCCGGACGGCTCGGGCAACCCTGCCGGTTTCGGCTTCGGCGGCGAGGGATTCGACCCCGCACAGCTGGGCCAGATGCTCACCCAGTTCGGCCAGATGCTCAGCGGTATGGGAGCTGCGGGCGGAACCGGTTCGGGGCCGGTGAACTACGACCTGGCCAAACAGCTCGCACGTCAGCAGATGGGCGATTTCAGCCCGGTGTCGGCAGGCGAACGAGAGGCCATCACCGACGCCGCACACCTGGCCGAGCTGTGGCTGGACGGGGCGACGACATTGCCGGCCGGGGCTACGAAGACCGTTGCATGGACGCCGGTCGACTGGCTCGACAACACGATCGACACCTGGAAGCGCTTGTGCGACCCGGTCGCCGAGCAGATCTCGGGCATGTGGACCTCCGGCCTGCCCGCCGAGGCGCAGCAGATGGCAGGTCCGATGATGGGCATGCTGACGCAGATGGGCGGGATGGCGTTCGGCTCGCAGCTCGGTCAGGCACTCGGCCAGCTGTCCAAGGAGGTGCTGACGTCCACCGACATCGGCCTGCCCCTCGGACCGTCGGGAACAGCGGCACTGCTGCCGTCGGCCATCTCGTCGTTCAGTGAGGGACTCGAGCAGCCCGACCGTGAGGTATTGGTGTTCCTCGCCGCGCGTGAAGCCGCCCACCAGCGGCTGTACAGCCACATTCCGTGGTTGCGGCAGCGGGTTCTTGCCACCGTCGAGGAGTACGCGCGCGGGATCCGGATGGACTTCTCGGCCATCGAGGAGGCCGCCGCAGGACTCGACCCGTCCGCGTTGACCGACCCGTCGAAGATCGAGGCGATCCTGCAGCAGGGTGCTTTCGAGCCACAGACGACGCCGGAGCAGAAGCACGCACTCGAGCGTCTCGAGACGCTGCTCGCCCTGGTCGAAGGATGGGTCGAGACAGTGGTTGCAGCAGCTCTGGGCGACCGCCTGCCCGGTGCCGTCGCACTCGGCGAAACGATCAGACGCCGCCGGGCATCGGGAGGCCCCGCCGAACAGACCTTCGCGACGCTGGTCGGCCTGGAACTGCGACCCCGCAAGGTTCGCGAGGCCGCCGAGCTGTGGCGTCAGCTCCTCGCCGCAGCCGACGTCGAGGGACGCGACGGTGTGTGGGCACACCCCGATCTGCTCCCCGACTCCTCGGACCTGGACAACCCCGCCGCGTTCATCGACCGCGTGGTCGGCGGTGGAACGTCGAGCTTCGACGACCCGATCGCGCAGCTCGAGGCGATGGAGGCCAAGGAGCGCGCCGAGGCGGCCGAACGCGCCGCGGAAGGCGACGACGAGGGCACCGACGGAGATCCCGAGAAGGGTTCATCCACACCCTGACCCGTCCGTTTCGCGCCACTTCGATCGAGACCGTCGAACGCCTGCTCGGAGGCACTTCCACCCTGTGGATAACGTGCCCTGAGCGGGCGTTCTTCGTTGTCGGCGCTGTCAGAGTGTGTCTCATGATCACACCGACCGTTCGACTCGATCCCGCAGTGGCAATTCTGCCGCGTCGAGACGGCACCGTTCAGTTGGGCTGGAATCCCGAGACCAGCGTCGTCGTCACGCCACCTCCCGGTGCCGAGCCGGGCTCGATACTCGAAATACTCCGGCTGCTGGCCGCGGGTCATTCCAGACCTCATATCGTCTGTCACGCAATGACATTGGGAATGTCGGCCAATCGGACATCGGCGATGCTCGGCGAACTGGAGGACTCCGGGTTGCTGATGCACGGCACGAGAGAACCCGTGGTGCCCAACGCCTCGCCGCATGCGTCGCAGCGCGGATCGGGGACGGTGAAGACCGTCCACCTCGTGGGGCGGGGTCCGATCTCGGACGCGTTGGCCTCCGGTCTGAGTCGAACCGGTGTCACGGTGAGTCGAACGAGTCTGACTCCGACGCGCTATCCGCACTCGGTGGTGAGATCGTGGAACTACGACGTCGTGGTGCTCGCCGACGATCTGGTTGCCGAACCTCGATTGGTGACCGACCTGGTGCGGCTGCGCATCCCACATCTGCAGGTGCGGCTGCGAGACGGGAAGGGCATCGTCGGTCCTTTCGTGTTGCCCGGTCGAACGAGTTGCCTGCGGTGCGCAGATCTGACGCGATGCGACTTCGAGCCCGAGTGGCCGCATCTTTCCGCTCAACTGCTCGGCACGGTAGGCCAGGCCAGCAGCGCGACGGTGTTGGCCACGGCAGCGTTCGCGTTCGCTCAGTTGGAGAACCTCATCGGCCGTTCCGACGCCGCGCTTCCCGAGACCGCCGACTGCACCATGGAACTGGACTTCGCAGCAACCGGAACCACCGTGCACAAACGCCTGTGGTCCAAGCATCCTCACTGCGATTGCTGGCACTGACCACACGCGCTTGTAGCGAGCTCACCACGACCGATGGGGTCGGCGCAGGGCCGTCCGAGCAATTGTCGGAAGGTTCAGCCATGATGGAGCTGTGTCTGACATACCGCGCCGTGGATCGACTCGTACTGCAAAACTGGCCAGCATTCCCCTCGGGATGGCCGGTCGTGCTGCCATGGGGTTCGGCAAGAAGCTCGCCGGCGGCAATCGTGACGAAATCGATGCGGACATGGCCGCCAAGGCAGCCGAACAGCTCTTCTCCGTCCTCGGGGAGCTCAAGGGCGGTGCCATGAAGCTCGGGCAGATGCTCTCGGTGATGGAAGCGGCCGTTCCGGAGGAGTATTCGGAGCCGTACCGCGAGGCGTTGACCAAACTGCAGGCGCAGGGCCCGCCCATGCCCGCGAAGACCGTGCATCGGGTGTTGGACCAGCAACTCGGAACTGCGTGGCGGTCACGTTTCCTCGATTTCGACGACACTGCGATCGCGTCGGCGAGCATCGGACAGGTGCACCGCGCAACCTGGGCCGACGGACGCGATGTCGCGGTCAAGATCCAGTACCCCGGCGCAGACGACGCATTGCGCTCCGACCTCAAGACGCTGTCGCGGTTCGCGAACCTGTTCAGCACGGTGCTCGCGGGCACGGACGTCAAGCCGGTGCTCGAAGAATTGACGGCCCGTACCGAGGACGAGCTGGATTACCGTATCGAGGCCGCGAATCAACGTGCCTTCAGCAAGGAATTCGCAGGCGATTCACAGTTCGCGATTCCCAAGATCGTCGCCAGTGCTCCCAAAGTCGTTGTCAGCGAATGGATGACGGGCAGGCCGTTGGCCGATGTGATCGCGAACGGGACGGCCGAGGAGCGTAACCGGGCGGGCGAACTGCTCGCGTTGTTCGCATTCGTGTCCCCGGCGCGGGCGAAGTTGCTGCACGCCGACCCGCATCCGGGCAACTTCATGATGCTCGACGACGGACGCATGGGTGTCATCGACTTCGGTGCGTGCGCTCCGATGCCCGACGGTCTCCCGCCCGTCCTGGGTCGTATGGTCTCGCTCGCCCGCGACGAGAAGTTCGACGAGCTCGTGGTGTTGTTCACGGAGAGCGGCTTCGTGGTGCCGGGCCGAACGGTGACAGAGAAGGAGATCGAAGACTATCTGCGTCCCTTCAC
Organism: Rhodococcus sp. IEGM 1372; assembly: GCF_030056835.1. Lineage (NCBI taxonomy): Bacteria > Bacillati > Actinomycetota > Actinomycetes > Mycobacteriales > Nocardiaceae > Rhodococcus > Rhodococcus sp. IEGM 1372. Next base: position 336,780 of record NZ_JASHKS010000001.1, read on the forward strand.
CGATCCGATTCACACCGAATCGTTCCACTTCACCCGGGCCTGGCTGCAGAAGGCCGCGGGCACCGCTGCAGATTTCAACAGTGCGCAGTTCCGCACCGTTCGTGCACTGAACATGCCTGGGGAATATGTGATGATTTTTCGCGTGCTGGGCGGGCTGGTCGGGATCTGTGCCCAACTCGACGCCTACGCGCCGTACATGGCGATCCTGACCGAGTGGATGCCCGGCTTCACCGACTGATTCGTTCGGCGAAACCGGGCACCGGTCTCGGGCGTCATGCTGCGTTCTTGCGTGGCCGTCCCCGGGGACGCTTGCGGGCGATGACGACACCCTGCTCGAGGATCTCGCCGCCCCAGACGCCCCACGGCTCGGCCCGGTCGAGGGCCGCGCTCAGGCAGGTACGCCGGATGGGGCATTGGGCGCACAGCGCCTTGGCCTGCTCGAGTTCGGCAGGGGTGTCGGCGAACCACATGTCGGGGTTCGCCGCTCGGCAGGGCACTGACAAGGCCAGTTCGACCGATTCGGTCGAATACTGTGCAGCGTAGGCACTTTCGGACTCTGGTCGGCATGTCGTCCGGATCGTGGCGGTTGACACGTCGGTCTCCTCTACTTTTCGTGCGGCGTCGTTATCGGTTCGAGGGGTGATGCGAACCAGTCGGCCTCACGCTCGGATAGAGGAACTACCTGAACGAGAAAGGCCACGGTCCGCGAGTGCGGGTCCGTGGCCTGGTGGGGCTTGTCGAAGCGTCTACCGACAGTGAAGTCGGTGTCTGCTGTCGAGCACGGACGCACGTGGTGCGCGGTGACGTCGGGCTGCCTGAGCAACGGCTTTCGCTCCTGGTGCCAGGGCGACCTGGGCGGAATTCGACACCGAGGCCGCGTATGCGGACTCGTGGATGGGGCCGAAAGCAGAGGAACGAATCCACGTCTGCGCAACAGAGCCTGCGGCTGCGGCATGAGTGCCGAGGGGGGCAACTCCGAAAGGTGCCGTGCCGAGGACAGGGCTGAACGCGACGGTTGCGTGGGCAACGGCGGCGTGCAATGTGTTGATCATTTTCTTCAGCTCCTGTTCTGGTCTCGTCGGCGGATTGGACAGTGCGCGGTCTCCCGCGGCACGTGAAACAGACTAAGCCCCCCGCCGATATCTGCACAAGTTATTTTCTACCTGCGGTTTTGCGGAGATTTTCGGAACCTCCGCGTCACGTGTCCGAGGCTCGCACCACGGTGAGAACTTCTTCGCCGAACCGCTCCAGCTTCTTGGCCCCGATTCCCGGAATCGCGACCAACCCACGCTCGTCCTGCGGTTGCTGCTCCGCGATGGCCGTCAGCGTGTTGTCGCTGAACACCACGTAGGCGGGCACCTTCAGTTCGCGGGACTTGTCCAATCGCCACGACTTCAGCGCGTCGAGCAGAGCGATGTCGACGTTCGACGGACAACTGTCGCATCGACCCAGCATGGTCGCGGACGTGCCGATCAACGGCTTCCCGCACAACCGGCACTTGGGGCCGGACTTCTTGGCAGCGGGCGCGGCGATACGCGAGGCGGGTGAGCCCTCGGGGATCAGACCGTTGAGAAACCTCGACCGCCGCCGCGATTTGCGTCCACCCTCGTTGCGGGCGAGCGCCCAGGACAGATGCAGGTGGACACGGGCGCGGGTGACACCGACGTAGAGCAGCCTGCGTTCCTCCTCGACGGCCGCCTCGTTGTTGGCACTGGGGTCGTTGCCGATCGCGTGCGAGATCGGCAGAGTGCCGTCGGCGAGACCGACGATGAACACCGCGTCCCACTCGAGCCCCTTCGCCGCATGCAGCGACGCGAGGGTCACGCCCTGGACCGTCGGTGGGTGCCGCGCCTCGGCGCGCGCGGCGAGCTCCCCCAACAACTTCTCGAGGGTCAGTTCCGGATCGTGCACCAGAAGTTCTTCGGTGAGCTGCACCAGACCGCCGAGAGAGGCCCACTTCTCGCGGGCCTGTGCACCGGTCGGCTCGGTTGCCGTGAGGCCGAGCGGGGCCAACACCGCTCGCACCAGAGCCGGCAGTCCCTCGCCCGCCTGTGCGCCGTCGGGCAGATCGTCACGGCCGCCTGCCTGCCGCAACGCGTTGACTCCCTGCCGCACCTCGGGCCTGGTGAAGAACCCCTCGCCGCCACGCACCTGGTAGGGGATCTTCAGCTCGGTCAACGCCTGCTCGTGTGCCTCCGACTGTGCGTTGATGCGGTACAGAATCGCGATCTCGGCCGGCTCGACGCCCTTCGAGATCAATCGCTTGACCGCACGCGCCACACCGTCGGCTTCCGCAGGCTCGTCGTCGTACTCGAAGAACTCCGGCTCGGGTCCCGGCTGACGCTGACCGATCAACTGCAGTCGGGTGCCGGCGATGCGACCGCGAGCGGCACCGATCACGCGATTGGCCAGTGACACCACCTCGGGCGTGGAACGGTAGTCGCGCTCGAGCCGAACCACGGTGGCCTCGGGGTACTTCCGTGAGAAGTCGAGGAGATACCGCGGAGATGCCCCGGTGAAGGAATAGATGGTCTGGTTCGCGTCGCCGACGACGGTGAGATCGTCACGCTCGCCCACCCAGGCGTCGAGCACCCGTTGCTGCAACGGAGTGACGTCCTGGTACTCGTCGACGACGAAGCAGCGGTAGCGCTCACGGAACTCGTCGGCCACCGACGAATGTTCTTCCAGCGCAGCGGCCGTGTGCAGCAGGAGGTCGTCGAAGTCGAGCAACATGCCGTCACCTCCGCGCGACTTGAGCTCCTCGTAACCTGCGTACACGGCGGCGACCTTGGTCGCCTCCATCGGAACGTCACGGCGATTGCTCGCCGCGATGCGCGGGTAGTCCTCGGGTGCGATCAGCGATCCCTTGGCCCATTCGATCTCCCCCGCGAGATCTCGGATGGCGTCCGTCGACGTCGACACCCCGGCGCGGTTCGCCGCCTGCGAGACGACGGTGAACTTGCGGTCGAGCAGCTGCCATCCGGTGTCGCCGACCACCTGCGGCCAGAAGTACTTGAGCTGGCGCATGGCCGCGGCGTGAAACGTACGAGCCTGCACCGGAGGACCGTCTCCCCCGACGCCGAGCTCGCGCAGACGGCCACGCATCTCGCCGGCCGCGCGCGCGGTGAACGTGACCGCCAGCACCTGCCCCGAGGACACATGCCCGGCAGAGACGAGGTGGGCGATGCGTCGGGTGATCGTACGTGTCTTTCCCGTGCCCGCACCCGCCAGAACGCAGACCGGGCCACGGGGAGCCAGTACCGCCGCGGATTGCTCCGGATCGAGTCCGGCGGTCATCGCGTCGTCAGCCATGAGGACCATTGTGTCAGTGCGTACCGACAGTTCCACTCGGGGCCGAACCGGGTGGCCGACGGCCGATGCAGGTGTCGGCCGGAACAATCGCGCCTGCGCTCCTGTTGACTGTTCACGTGACCACTACCGAGAACACCCCGCAGACCCCGGCCGCGCTGACCGTCTACTCCACCACGTGGTGCGGTTACTGCCGCAGGCTCAAGACCCAGCTCGACCAGGCCGGAATCGAGTACGCCGAGATCGACATCGAGCAGAACCCGGAGTCGGCCGACTTCGTCGGCAGCGTCAACAACGGCAACCATGTGGTGCCGACCGTGCTCTTCGCCGACGGCTCGACGGCCACGAACCCCACTCTGGCCGAGGTCAAGCGCGCGCTGTCGCTCTGATCGGACGTCAGGCCGTCGCCGCCCACGCCTCGAGCATTCCCCGTGCGATGGAGATCGAGCCCGGCAGAAGCAACCGGGAGGTCGAATCCGATCCCCAGTCGCCCAGCTCTAGCGCGGCGAGAACTTCTGCCCGATCGAACCAGTGGGCCTCGGCGATCTCGCCGTCCTGAAAGTGCAGCGGTTGCTCCGGGTCGGCGACGGCGGAGAACCCGATCATCACCGATCGCGGAAACGGCCACGGTTGGCTGCCCAGATACTCGATACCGGACACGTCCAGGCCCACTTCTTCTCTGATCTCCCGTGTGACACAGGTTTCCAGCGACTCACCGGCCTCGACGAAGCCCGCGAGCACCGAGAAACGACGCTCGGGCCACGCGGGTGCCCGAGCCAGCAACACTCGGTCGCCTCCGTCGTGAACGAGACAGATCACCGCCGGATCGGTACGCGGGAATTCCTCGTGACCGGTGGACGTGCTCGTTCGCGACCAGCCTGCGCTCGACGGAACGGACGGCGCGCCGTCGAGTGAGCTGAAGTGCGCGCTCGCATGCCAATTGAGGATCGCCAGGGCTCCGGTCACCGTCGACAACGCGGCGCTGTCGAGTCGATCGCCGTCGGTGCGCAGGTCGCCGACCGTGCCCGCCACGACCTCCACCCGGCGGGCCCACAGATGCCGATCGCCGTGAATTCCGAGGAACACCGCATCGGCCGTCGGCTCGGTAGCGAGATCCGCGGCAGAGCCGAACACCAGGCCGTTCTCGTCAACCGGGAATCGGCCTCTGCCGTCCACGTTCAGGACGCGAGCAGTCGGCCAACCCGCTGCCAACGCTGCGGTGTCTCGGCGCAGTTCTTCTGCCCTGTTCAGTGGCGATCGGGACAGTCGAGGGGGGTGAGCGAGTTGGAATTTCGGCACGCGCACGACCCTACTTGGCCGTGACTAGTCGCCGACGCGACGGATGTAGAGCAGTCGGTCGGAGGCCTCGACCGCATCGACTTCCGGAGTACCGACTCGGAACAGCTTGCCGCCCCGCACCACCCCGAGAACGATGTCGGTCAGGTGCCGCGGAGACCCGCCCACCTCGTCACGCTCGACTTCGCGCTCCGCGATCGCGAAGCCTGCCTCCGGAGTCAACAGATCCTCGATCATCTCCACGACGGACGGAGTCGACGTGGCGATACCGAGCAGACGTCCCGCGGTCTCGGACGAGACGACAACCGAATCGGCACCGGACTGACGCAGCAGGTGCGTGTTCTCCGCTTCCCTGATGGCTGCGACGATCTTGGCTTTGGGAGCGATCTCTCGGGCGGTCAGAGTCACCAGCACTGCGGTGTCGTCTCGATTGGTCGCCACGATGATCGCCGACGCGTGCTGGGCACCGGTGAGTCTGAGCACGTCGGACTTGGTCGCCGAACCGTGGACCGTGACCAAGCCCATGGCCGATGCGGTGTCGAGCACCATCTGATCGGTGTCGACGACCACGATGTCGGACGCCGACACGCCGTCTCCGAGCATCGCGTCGACTGCGGTACGGCCCTTGGTGCCGAAACCGATGACCACGGTGTGATTGCGCACGCTGCGTCTCCATCGCTGAATTTTGAATGCCTGCCGGGACCGCTCGGTGAGAACCGACAGCGTGGTACCGACCAACAGAATGAGGAATAGGACCCGGAGGGGTGTGATGACCAGGATGTTGACCAGTCGAGCCGACGGGCTCATCGGTGCGATATCGCCGTATCCCGTCGTCGACAGCGACACGGTTGCGTAGTAGAAGGCGTCCAGGAAGGACAATTCGCCGTTCTGGTTGTCGCTGTACCCGTCGCGATCGAGATAGACGACGAACGCCGCCAAGAACAGGATGCCCAGCGCCATCAGAACTCGCTTGTAGATGGCGCGCCACGGACTCGATTCCAGTTCGGGTACCCGGAGCACTCCCACGAGGGCGAAGTCGGGCTTGTCGGTCAGCGCGCCGCTGTCACCCAAGCGCGCTCGCAACCTACCTGCCACGTCGCCCGCCGAGGTACTCACCGATGTCGAGATCATTCACGGCACGCAGCGTAACCCCATGCCAGGCTTCCGTGCCGACGACGCTTGGTGTGGCACGGTATGGGCATGACACAGAGATCGAGTCAGGCAGCCGCACAGCGCCTCGCGGGACTGCTCGCCGGAGCCGGAGTTCTGCACTTCGCCACGCCGAAGTTCTTCGATGCCCAGGTACCGACGGCCTTGCCCGGCTCGGCGCGGACCTACACGCAGGTCTCGGGTGTGGCCGAACTCGCCGTGGCCGCAACGCTGGCCGCACCACGGACTCGTCGACTGGGCGGTGCACTCGCGGCCGCGCTGTTCGTCGTGGTCTTCCCCGCCAACATCAATCTCGCGTGGAAGTACGTACAGAGCCCGAAGACCTCACCGGCTCTCAAAGCAGCGATGATCGCCCGGCTGCCGCTGCAGATTCCGCTGGTCACCGAGGCTCTGAAGGCTCGTCGGAACGCACCGTAGGCTCCGGCTGCTCGGGCCCGACCCGGCCTTCCAGAAGCTGAGCCAATTCCGTTGCGTCCGGCAGGTTCTCGGGCGAAATGGTGTGACCGCTGCGCACGTAGTGGAACGCTGCGCGCACTCGGTCGAGCGGAACCGGTTCGGCGCGCCCGATGGACATCAGCTCGGCCCACGCCAACCGGTAGGCCGCGAGCTGCATCGCTACCGCCCGCTGTTCCGACGCCGTCGGCTCTGCGCCCGTCTTCCAGTCGACGACGGTCCAGCCCCCGTCCGCGTCCGCGAACACGGCGTCGATGCGTCCTCGCAGTACCGTTCCCGCCACGGAGGTCTCGAACGGCACCTCCACTTCGACGGGGCTGCGGAGCGACCAGTCCGATTCGAGAAACGCCTGCTGGAGGGTTTCGAGGTCGACGTCGGCCGAGGCTCCGGTGTCGGCCGAGCCCGGCAGTTCGTCGAGATCGAGCAATCGGGTCGCGCCGAAACGGCGCTCGATCCAGGCGTGAAACGCGGTTCCTCTGCGCGCCAACGGGTTCGGCGGGAACGGCAGAGGCCTGCGCAGGCGTGAGGCCAACGCATCGGGGTCCGCCGCGAGGTCGACCAGCTGCGTCACCGACAGGTTGCCGGGAAGAGCCACGTCCACTCCCGCGACCGATCGTGCGGCCCGCTCGGCCAGCAGAGTGTCGACGTCCGCGGCCCAGTTCTCGGGGTCCTCCCGGGTTCGATCCTGGATACCGTCACGCTCTTCGCTCGGTGTGGCCGAGATATCTGCCAGCGCGCGCAGCACTTCCTGCGCACCGCTCTCGATCGCTCCGCGCCTGGAGCCGAGTGGATCGCGTGGCCAGGACGCGGTGTGCGGCACGGCCCCGAGCGGGTTCGACGCCCCATCCTCCGGGGCGGGTGCCCACTGCTCGATCACCGCGGTGTCGGCGAATTGCTCGATGTGCGTGTGCAACTCGTCAAGAAAATCCGACGGTCCACGCGGCTTCGTGGCGGTCTCGTCCCAGTGATGCGCGGATACCAGCAGCACCCGTTCGGTTCGGGTGAGCGCCACGTAGAACAGTCGGCGATCCTCGGCGAGTCGACGCCTCGCCAGCGCATCCTTGTGACTCTTGACGGCGTCCTCGAGGTCCTTGCGATTGTGGAGTCGGTCGAGTTCGAGGACCGGAACGCCTTCCGCGCCCTCGCCGTCGAGTGCACGGTCACCGCGTAACGACGGCGGCAACTCGGCCATCGCCCCGAGCCAGGTCGAGGATGCGTTCGAGGACGGGAACACGCCCTTCGCCACGTGCGGGACGGCCACCACCTCCCATTCGAGGCCTTTCGCGGAATGGACGGTGAGCACCTGCACACGATGAGGGGCGACGTCGACCTCACCGGGGGCGAGGCCGTCCTCGACCGTCTCCGCAGCGGCCAGGAACGACAGGAATCCGGTGACCGTGGCAGTCGGGTTGTCGGCGTAATCGGCTACCACATGGGCGAATTCGTCGAGATGTTCACGACCGACCGCGCCGTCGGTGCTGATCGGTGTGCGGGCCTGAGCTTCGACGCCGATCCCCATGATCCGTTCTATGTCGCCGACCAATTCCGTCAGCGGCTGACCGATGCGGTCGCGCAGCAGGTGCAGTTCACCTGCCAGGGCGACGATCCGGCGATGCCCCACCTCCGAGTACCGCTCGGCCGGACCTGGATCGGCAATCGCGTCGGCCAGACCGGCCTGCTCCGACTGCTCGCCGGGTAGGGCGCTACCGAGGGCAGCATCGAGTGCCTCCGGGTCGTCGACGCGACCTGCGGTGCCGTAGCCGCCGCGGATCTCGAGTTCTCGGGCGCGCTGCGAGAGTGCCCGCAGATCCGTCGGTCCGATCTGCCACCGAGAGCCGGTGAGGATGCGCATCGCCGAGCTACCGGCAGTGGGGTCGGCTACCAACCGCAGCATCGCGATGATGTCGGCCACCTCGGGAACGTGCAGCAATCCACCGAGCCCCACGACCTCCACCGGCAACCCGCGGCTGCGCAGTACCTCCGCGATCGGCTCGGCGTCGGCGTTGCGGCGCACCAGAACCGCGGCGGTGGGCGGCGTGCGATCCTGTTCGAGGGCAGCGCGGTACTCCCCCGCGATCCGGTCGGCGATCCACTCTCGTTCGCCCACAACGGTATCGGTGACGGCCAGTCGGACATCACCGGGAACCGCACCCGGGCGGGCCCGCAGGGTCGGCACCGGCACCCCGACGCGGCGCAGTGGGTCGGTGATCAGGTTGGCCAGCGTCAATGCCTCGGGCGGATTTCGCCAGCTGGTGAGCAGCTCGAGCCGGGGTGCCGGGCTGCCGTCGGCCTTGGGGAAATCGGTGGCGAACCGAGGCAGGTTTGCTGCCGATGCGCCGCGCCACCCGTAGATCGACTGCATCGGGTCACCGACGGCGGTCAGGGCCAACTGCGGATCGCTGCCGGAACCGAACAGCGACGACAGCAGAACGCGTTGGGCATGCCCGGTGTCCTGGTACTCGTCGAGCAACACGAGCCGGAATCTCTGCCGTTCGGCGATTCCCACCTCGGCATGCTCGGCCGCGACCCGAGCCGCCATCGACATCTGCGAGCCGAAATCCAGTGCACCCTCGCGCCGCAGTGTCTGCGCCAGCCGTTCCACCAACGGCAGCAACCCGATTCGTTGATGTTGCGCGTCGAGGATGTTCAGCAACTCCTTGGTGGGGCCACCACGTTGTCGCGGTCCCGGCCCGAGAGTGTGCACCAACTTCTCCAACTCCACGTGTGCATGGCGCAGATCGTCGGGATCGACCAGATGCTCGGCCAACTGACCGGAGAGTGCGAGTACCGCCTCGGTGACCGACGTGGGGTTGCGGTCGGTGTCCAGGTCGCCGTCCCAGGTGCTGACGACACGGTGGGCCAGCTGCCACAGTTCGGTTTCCGACAACAGAGTCGCGGACGGTTCGATCGGCAGCAGCAAGCCGTGCTCGGTGAGCAGCCGGCCCGCGTAGGAGTGGTAGGTGCTCACTTCCGGCTCGGCACCGAGGATTCGCTCGCGCAGTGCCAGGCTGGGGTCGAGTGCGCGCACCAGATCGGATCCGGCCAGCCGAGCCAGCCGAGCTCTGATCCGAGAGGTCAACTGCTGTGCGGCTTTTCGAGTGAAGGTCAGACCCAGAACCTGGTCGGGGTCGACGAAACCGTTGGCCACCATCCACACCACGCGGGCCGCCATGGTCTCGGTCTTGCCCGCACCTGCCCCCGCGACGACGAGCGTCGGGCCGGGCGGCGCTGCGATCACCGCGGCTTGTTCGTCGGTCGGTGGATGTTTCTGCCCGAGCGCCCGGGCGAGCTCGACCGGCGACACCCGTACCGAACCGGTCCGTGTCTTCGTCGATGTCGTCACTGCTCGGTCACCTGCCTTCCCGTCTCGTGTGCCGGGCAGCTGGACTTGACCGGGCAGTGCCTGCAGCCGTCGTTGATCCGCGCCTCGAACGTGGGTCCCTGCGTCGCCGATGCGGCCTGATGCACGGTGTCTCGCCACTCCTCGAGTTTCTCCGGCGTCGGCACTTGCTGGACGCGCTGCGTTGCCCCGTCCTTGTTGTGGGGCTTGGCCACGAACACCAGCCGCGCTCCGCCGGGCTCGCCCGCAGGCTCGCCCTCGATGGCACCGGCTGCCGCGGCGACCTGGTATGTAGCCAGCTGATGATGGCCCTGGGCATCCTCCTTGGACATCACGGTCTTGGCCGTCTTGACGTCGATGATCACCGGCCGACCGTCCGGATCGTGCTCGAGTCGGTCGATGCGGCCGCGCAACGCCACCGCCGGCTCGTCCTCCGACCGAGCGTCGAGTATGCCGTCGACGCGCACTTCGACTCCGGCCTCGGTGAGCTCGCCTCGACTGCCCTGCAACCAGGTCTCGAAGGTCTCGAGCATCGCCCCGGTTCGGTCGAGTTCGTGCCGTGAGAACCATTGTGATCCGAGATCTACTGCATCCCATGCTGTTTCGAGCGCACGTCGGAGTTGCTCCGGCGGTATCCGGCCGGCCACCGCCTGGACGAGAGTGTGTACGAGCGTGCCGGTGACCGCATGGGTGTTGGTGCCGTCGTTGCCGCCGTGACGTTCGAGCATCCACCGCAGCGGACAGGTGGTGAGTTGTTCCACCGTCGACGGCGACAGCGGCACCGGACCGTCGCCGAGCTGCCACAGCGGCGCGTCGGTGCTCGGCCCTGCCACTCCGAACCACTCGTCGGGATGCGCGCCTCGGACACCGGCGTCGGCGAGAGTGGCCAGATGCCGGGCCGCTCGGGCACGCTTGTCCGGATCCTGTTCGGCGACAATCGGATCGCACACCACACTTCGGAGTTCGGCCACCAGCATGGGCAGCGCCAACACTCGGTGCGCGGTCTCCGGCACGGGGGTCCCGGGTGCGAGATCCGACTCGCCTCCGCCGTCGACGCCGCGTAGTTCGTCCACGAATCGCGATCGGACCAGATCCGCATCTCCGGTACTGGAATCGACGGCTGTCACGAGCAAGGTCGATCGAGCGCGACTGCACGCCACCAGAAACAGCGTGCGCTCCTCGGCCAGCAACGGTGCCGACTTCGACAGTCGCCCGTCGAGCGCCGCTGCTGCATCGACCTTCCCGGATACGAGGTCGACCAGGGTGTCGGTGCCCAGCAGGCTGCCACGTGACCGCAGCCCCGGCCACAGGCCTTCCTGTACCCCGGCGACCGCGACGAGCTCCCATTCCCGACCCGCGGCAGAATGCGCGCTCAGCAGCGTCACCGCGTCGGCCCGAACCGTGGCGCGGTGTGAGTTCAGAGTAGGAATCTCCTGCTGCGCAATGTAATCGAGGAATCCACCGATCTGAGCCCGCGGCAACCTGTCGACGTATGCTGCCGCCGCGTCGAACAGCGCCACCACCGCATCCAGGTCGCGGTCGGCCTGGGCACCGGCCGAGCCACCCCAGGCGGACGCGGTGGACCAACGCCGCTCGAGCCCCGATGCCTGCCACGCCGCCCACAGCACGTCCTCGACACCGCGGCCGGTGCGGGCGAGCGCCCGTGCCTTCCGAATGACACCGAGGGCTCGACGCAACGGAGCGGACTCCACATCCGAGAGTCCGCCGATCCACCCGGCGCTCCCCCGAGCGTCGTCGGTGAGTACGACTCTGAGCAGCTCGGCCGAGTCGCGCTCGCCGCCCGATGCGAGTTCGAGCCTGCGCACGCCCCGGCGCAATCGCCGCAGACCCACCGGATCGGCCCCGCCGATCGGCCCGGAGAGCAGCGCGAGTGCATCTTCACCGTCGAAGCTCGGGTCGGAGATCGCACGCAGCACCAGCAGGAGACCCACGGCCCCGTGCTGGCGATGCAGCGGTAGCTCCGAGGTCGGGGTGATCATCGGCACCCCTGCGCCGTGCAGCGCCCGACGCAACGGTGCGAGGGTGCGCGGCACGGACCGCACCACGATCGCCATCTCGGACCACGGCATGCCGTCGATCAGGTGGGCACGACGCATGGCGTCGGCGATGATCGCCGCCTCCTTGGCAGGCGAGGACACGACGTGCACTCGCGCTGCAGGTTCACCGAAGCGTGCGGTGCCCACCGGTTCGGGACAGCGGTGCCGACCGAGCCCGGGCAACCGTCCGGCGATGATGTCGGTCAGCTCTGCGACCTCGGGCACGGACCGGTGATTGCGAGTGAGCATCACGCGACGCGGCGAATCCACCTCGACCAGGTCGGCCACGAAAGAGGGGTCGGCACCGCGAAAGGTGAACACGGCTTGATCGGGATCCCCGGCGACGACGGTGGATTCGGTGTCGGTTCCGATCAGCCGAACCAGCTGTGCCGCTTGCGGATCGAGGTGCTGCGCGTCGTCGACGACGAGGTGCCGGATTCGGGCGCGTTCGCTGCGCAGCAATTCGGGATCGGTGGCGAACGCCATGAGCGCTGCACCGATCAGCTCGGCGGCGTCCAGACCCGGTGCCGTGGCTCCGGCCGCTTCCACTCCGACGGCACCGCGCAACAACATGGCCTGCTCGTATCCGGCAGCGAACCTCCCGACGGCAACCCACTCGGGTCGGGCGTGTTTGCGACCCAGTTTGACGAGGTCTTCCGGTCCGATCCCGCGTTCGGCGGACCTGAGCATCATGTCTCGCACCGCAGTCACGAATCCCGCGGTGCCCAGTGCCGGACGCAGCCGCTCCGGCCAGTCTCGAGCTCCGTCCTCGAGATCGCCGCGCAGCATCTCGCGCACCACGGCGTCCTGCTCGGCACCGGTCAGCAATCGTGGCGGCGGATTGCCGTACAGCGAGGCCTGCAGCCGCAGCACCGCGAAGGCGTAGGAGTGCACCGTGCGCACCAACGGTTCACGGGTCGCCCGCAGTGCGTGATCGCCGCTGAAGAGACCAGAGGTGATGACCTCGCGGACCGCGGTTGCCGCCCGTTTGGACTGGGTGAGCACCAGCACCGACTCCGGATCACCGGTGACGATGCGCGAGACGGCGTAATCGGCCACGAGCGATGTCTTTCCCGTGCCGGGACCACCCAGGATCTGCCACGGATTCCATCGCGGTGCACCTGTCGCGGCCTCTGCTGCCGAGTCGGGTGTCGAGGACAGCAGCCGCGCTGCCGAGCCGGTCCACTCACGTGCCGGGCGAGCCACCTTGGGCGCACGGACGAGTGTGACCGTCGCGCCGTGTCTGCCGTCCGAACTCATGACACAGATGCAATCACGAGCCACCGACACATCGGCTGCCGCCCGGACCGATCGCCGGCCCGGTCAGTCGAGCAGGCCGTCCCGCAGCGCACGCAGAACTGCGCTCGTTCTGTCGTTCGCACCGAGTTTGAGAATGGCCGACGACATGTGGTTCTTGACGGTTCCCTCGGCCAGATGCAGTGCGTCGGCTATCGATCTGTTGGTGTATCCGCTTGCGACGAGCCGTAGGACGTCGATCTCGCGGGCGGTGAGTGTGTCGGCGACTCCGACGTCGCTCGGGCCGTGTTTCCCTGCCCGAAGAGCGTCCAGCAGTCTTTCGGTGATGGCGGGTTGTGCCAAGGTGCGCCCGGCCGCGAGTTCACGTACGGCACCGCCGAGCCGCTCGAAGGTCACGTCCTTGAGCAGGTAGCCCTTCGCGCCCGCACGCAGCGCCCCGAGCACCAACTCGTCGTCGTCGAACGTCGTCAGAACCAAGACCGGAACCCGAATTCCTCTGTCCTGCAAAGCGCGTAGCGTCCACAGTCCGTCGAACCGCGGCATGCGTAGGTCGAGCAACATCACATCGGGAGGATCGAGTTCGATCGACGCGACCGCAGCGGCACCGTCGTCCGCCTCATCGGTCACCTCGATGTCGGGGGCCAGGTCGAGCAGGCTGCGGATACCCTGCCGAACCAGAGTGTGGTCGTCGACGATCAAGACCCTGATCACGGTGCGGGCACCGTCGCATGGACCGCGAACCCGCGATCGACCGAAAACGTGACCGTGCCGCCCAGTCCTTCGATGCGCTCTCGGATTCCTTGCAGCCCGTGCCCCGGCTCGAAATCGGCCGTCGCCCGGCCGTCGTCGCGCACCGAGACCGACAGCGCACCGGTCGGATCCGCAGTTATCTCTATCCACATCTCGTCGGCATTCGCATGACGAATGGTGTTGGTGATCATCTCCTGCACGCAGCGGACCACAGCCACCGCGCGAGCCTCGTCGACCCTGATCTCGGGGTCGACCGTCAGATGCACAACGGGTTCGGGCAGCTGCGCAACCAGACGATCGAGCGACTCCCCCAGCACCGGAGTCCTGGCGCGCACCTCGCCGACCGTCGACCGAACGTCGCCGAGCAGGTCACGTGCGATGGATTGCGCCCGAAGGACGTGCTCGCGCGCAGGCTCGGGTACCCGGTGGGACGCTACCTCGAGTTCGAGACTCAGTGCGGTGAGCTGATGACCGAGCACGTCGTGCAACTCTCGTGCGATGCGCAATCGCTCGTCGGCACGGGAGGAATCGTCCAACAACGCACTGGCAGTTCGCAGTTCGGCGTGCGCGACCGCCAGTTCCCGACGCAGCCGAGCCTGTCGCAGCTGTGCGGTCACCGACAACGCACTGGCCACCTGCAGCGCCCCGTAGATCGACGTGATCAGCGCGATCTCCGAGATCCGTCCACCCCGGATCGCAACCGACACCCCCACGCAGCAGGTGTACACCGCAACGACGACCGCCACCGAGAGACCGGTCACCCGATACACGGCGAACGTCGAGGTGAACACCAGCAGGATGGGCAACCAACCCGCCGTCGGGGCGGTCAGCACCAGAATCGGTGCCAGTACCACCTGTGCGCCGAAGCACGCGCGCACGAGACGATCCGGCAACCGGTCTTCCCACCACATGCCTGCGGTCTGCACGAGCAGAAAGACCACGAACAGCGCAGCCCAGACCCAGCGGGGAACCGCGAGACCGTCGGCGATCGACCGATCGAAGACGACGAGAGCGCCCATCGCGACCGCGAGCGCAGACACGAACGCACCGGCCAGAACGTCGGGTCCGAGGCGTCTCATTCTGTCGACTTTATCGCCCATTTCGTCCGCACACCCCTGCCGAAAGTCACGATCACCATCGGTGACCATCGGCACCTGTGCGCAGGCCACGGCCGATCTAGCGTCGAGATCGAGACCATCGAGAAGGGAGCATCGGATGGCAGCGATCGACGTTCGAGACATCACCCAGCGGTATCGGGGACGGACCGCCGTGGCAGGCGTGCGCCTCACGGTCGCCGAAGGCGAGACGCACGGCCTGCTCGGGCGCAACGGTGCCGGCAAGACGACCCTGGTCGAAACCGTTGCAGGCCTTCGCAGGCCGAGCTCCGGTGCCGTACGAGTTCTGGGACTCGACCCCTTCACCGACCGCGATCGAGTGCGCTCCGTGCTGGGAGTACAGCTGCAGTCCAACGACCTGCACACCGCGCTCACCGTTGCCGAACTGGTCGATCTGTTCGCCTCCTTCCACCGTCGACCCGCCGATGGAGACGCTCTCGTCCGTGCTGTCGGCCTGCACGAGCACCGCCGGGTGCGCTACGAACGGTTGTCCGGAGGCCAGCAACAACGGTTGTCGGTCGTCCTCGCGCTGATCGGTTCCCCTCGGGTGGTCCTGCTCGACGAGCTCACCACCGGACTCGACCCGGATGCACGACGCACCGTGTGGCGACTGATCGAGGACCTCCGCGCAGACGGTGTCACCATCCTGCTGATCAGCCATCACATGGACGAGGTACACCGCCTGTGCGATCGCATCACCGTCCTCGATAGAGGCTCCGTGGTGGCCACCGGCACACCGGATTCTCTGATCTCCGACGCCGGCCTCGGGGGCGACCACCGAGCCACCCTGGAGGACGCATTCCTGACGCTGACCGAACGGAGCTCGGCATGACCGCACACGAGATCCACGCTGCACCTCGTCCAGGCCTGCGCGCCACCGGCGCGCTCGTGCGGGCCGAAATGCGCATGGTGACCCGGGACACGGCAGGCCTGATCGTTCCCATCGCCCTCCCGGTTCTCGTACTGGTGATGAACGGCTCGGGTACTTCGGCGGAGATCGTCGGACCCGGCACGATCACGGCATTCGATCGGTTCGTACTGCCGCTTGCCCTGACCATGATCATCGCTGTCATCGGAATCGTGAACATGCCGAGCTTTCTTGCGCTCTATCGCAAGTCGGGCGTACTGAAGCGACTGTCGACGACACCGATCCGACCGACGCAGGTACTGGCTGCGCAGGTGATCACCAGCGCCGTCCAAGCGACACTCGCAATCGGCATCGCTCTGTCCACTGCTGCCATGCTCTTCGGAATCACGCCCCCGCACAACCCGATCCTGGTTGCCGCCGTTCTGGCGCTCGGTGCCGCGGCGATGTACTCGCTGGGGATCGTCGTGGCTGCCGTCGCACCCACAGCGAACTCGGCCGTCGCGATAGGCCTGACCCTGTTCCTCGTTCTCGGTGCAGTCGGCGGGCTGTTCGGACCGGTCGCGGATCTGCCCGGTCCGGTTGCGGCCATCGGCGAGGTACTTCCCTTCGGTGCCACCGTCAGTGCGCTGGGATCTGCCTGGGCCGGAACGCCTGTCGACATCGGCGGACCCATCGGACTCGTGGTCACGGTGATCACCGGAACCGCCTGCGCGGTCCGGTTGTTTCGCTGGTCCTAGCGCGATACGGCATAGTGGTCGACGTGACCGAGTTGAATCTGCATACGTTCGGACCCGCAGACGGTCCCGAAATCCTCGCCGTCCACGGTGTCACCGGACACGGTGCCCGGTGGTGGGACCTCGCCGAGAACCACATTCCCGAGGCCAGGATTCTGGCACCCGACCTCATCGGCCATGGGCACTCCCCGGCCACACCGCCCTGGGACATCGACGCGCAGGTCACTGCGCTCAAAGCCGTGCTCGACGCCCATGCGCGTGGACCGGTCGTGGTCCTCGGCCACTCGTACGGCGGCGCGCTGGCCGTGCACCTCGCGCAGAGGTTCCCCGAGGCTGTGCGGGCGCTGATTCTGCTCGATCCCGCGATCGCGTTGCCGCCGGAGGATTTGCTCGAGGTGGCCGAGGCGACCGCGAAATCCCCCGACTACACCGACGCCGACGAGGCGCGCTCGGAGAAGATCCACGGGGCGTGGGCGGATGTGCCCACCGAATTGCTCGATCGTGAGGTAGCCGATCACCTGATCCCCGCCGACGGCGGGAAGGTCGCTTGGCGGATGTCGATTCCGGCCATCATCGCGACGTGGGGTGAGCTCGTTCGTCCGATCGTGGTTCCCGCCGAGAGTGTCCCGACCATCGTGGTGCGGGCCATGCGCGTCGAACCCCCCTATGTCACAGAGGAATTCCTCTCGGCGCTGCGAGACAAGCTCGGTGACAACCTACGAACGGTCGAACTGGACTGCGATCACATGGTCGGCCAGGCCAAGCCGGTCGAGGTCGCCGAGCTGGTGCGATCCCTGCTGTAGATGGCCCCGATCACCGAAGCCCAGGTCGAGAGAGTTCGCGCGTTGGTCGCGTCGATCCCCCCTGGATTCGTGGCCACCTACGGAGACATCGCGGCCGCCGCCGACCTGTCGAGTCCACGCATCGTCGGATGGATCATGCGCACCGATTCCGCCGACGTGCCCTGGCATCGAGTCCTCGGCGCGAGTGGAAGGCCCGCCCCGCACCTGGCCTCGAGACAGCTGGAGACTCTGCGCAGCGAAGGCGTCCCGAACCACGACGGGCGCGTGCCACTGAGCTCGATTCGATTCGACTTCGGGGCGCTCCCACCGCCATCGCCGCCGACCACTAATCTCGGAGAATGAACATCAGGGACGCACTCGAGCAGTTCGATCCACGCCCCACGGCGAAGTTCGCGCTGTCGAAGGCGAGCAGCTTCGTCGCCTCCGCCGGTCTCGTCGTCGACGAGGTCTCGGGCACCAGGGTGGCCGGGCACATCGAGTTGACGGACGAGCACTTCACGCCCTGGGGGGTCGTCCACGGCGGCGTCTACACCACTGCCGTCGAGAGCGCAGCGAGCATCGGTGCCAGCGAGGCGGTCAAGGAGCGCGGTGAATTCGCAGTCGGCGTACACAACGGCACCGACTTTCTCCGCGCCAGCAAGGGCGGCCGCGTCGACGTTGTCGCAGAACCGTTGCAGCAGGGCCGTGTTCAACAACTGTGGCTGGTCACGATCACCGCCTCCGACAGCGGAAAAGTCATAGCACGCGGGCAGGTTCGCCTGCAGAACGTGCCGCTGCCGACATGACGGAGCTCGCAACGTGACGCAACCGGTCTGCGACGCGATCGTCCTCGCCGGCGGTCGAGGGTCGAGGATGGCAGATCCCGAGAACCCCGCTGCGCCGCACGAGGTCGACAAACCTGCCATGACCGTCGGCGGGCGCCGTATGGTCGACATCGCCGTGGATGCGGTAACGATTTGTCGCACAACGATTCTGGTGGGTCCGACCCGTGCCGGAGTGCCCGATCACGTGGTGCAGACTCGCGAGTCCCCCGTGGGCGGCGGCCCGGTCTCTGCACTCGCCGCGGGCCTGCGATCACTCGACGACTGTGCGGAAGGCACCGCGGATCTGGTGGTGGTCATCGCGTCGGATCTGCCCTTTCTCGACGCCGCGACGGTCGAGTCGCTGATCGGTGCCGTATCGCGCTCGCACACCGACGCCGTATTCGCCCGCGACAGTGCCGGTCGTACGCAATTCCTGCTGGGAGTGTGGCGGCACGCCGCGTTGCGTTCCGCGCTGGCACAGCTGGATTCAGTGGAGGGCGCGCCGATGCGCACGATCCTTCCTGCCGATCATCTGGTGATCGCGGTGTCCGGTATCGACGACTGCGACACCCCCGCCGATCTTCTCGCCGCCCGTCTGGCCGCACAGCAGCCGGAGACGCTCGAGGTGAGCGACGCACTCGAACGCGTTCGGAGCCGACTCCCTGCGATGCCGATCCGTCGAATTCCCCTGCAGGACAGTGCCGGCACCGTACTGGCGGAACCGCTTATCTCTCGAACCGCGCTGCCGGCAGTCGACATCTCCGCGATGGACGGCTACGCCGTGTGCGGCACCGATCCGTGGACCCTCCGGTCCGACATCGCGTACGCCGGCACCTCCGACATCGCCCCACTCACCGAAGGAACGGCCGTGCGCATCGCGACGGGCGCAGCCCTTCCGCCCGGAGCGACATCGGTGGTGCGCGACGAGCACATGACCCGCGAGTCCGACGGTTCTGCTCGACGCATGCCGACGGCACCGCAGTCCGACGACACGCGTCGACGCGGTGAGGACTGGCTGCCCGGTACCGAACTCGTCGCAGCCGGCACCCCGATCGATGCGGCCGTACGATCGCTCGCTGCCAGTGCAGAGGTGTTCGAGGTGGCGGTGCGCGGTCCGGTACGCGGACGAGTAGTCATCAGCGGCAACGAGATTCGATCCACCGGGCCACTCGCCCCTGGCGAGACCAGGGACGTGCTCGGGTCGGTGTTGCCGGAGTACCTGGCGCACTGCGGCATCACCGTCGTCGACGTGACGCTGCTCGAGGATTCTGCGACGGGGTTTCGAGACGTGCTGACCCGCACTCGGGACGTGGACGTGATCATCGTCGTCGGGGCGACCGGAGGCGGGGCAGCCGATCAGCTCCGCGCGACCCTCGCAGGCATCGATGCCGAGACCGTCGTCGGGCGAATGCGCGTGCGTCCCGGCGGTTCTCAGATCACCGCGGCGTTGCCCGACGGCACAGTGGTACTCGGCCTACCGGGCAATCCGCTGGCGGCTGTCGGTACCGCGATGCTCGCCGCGCCCGCCATCGTCGATGCCCTGACCGGGAGAACGGTACGGCCACCGCGGATCGGCCTGTTGTCCAATGCTGCCGAGGTTCGATCCTCGACGCCTCGCATAGTCCCGGTCACCGCGGACGGCACACGGTGGCGGGCAGATATCCGGGTCCGCACGGCGCACCTGGCGCACCTCGTCGGCCGCGACGCACTGGCTGTGATCCCGGCCGAGGTCAGCGCCGACGAGCCGGTGACAATTCTTCCGTTGCCGCACCACTAGTTTCACCGAGAGATCGAACACCCTCGCGGTAACGCGCGACCACGAGATCGACGATCGCGGCATGCACTCCGAGCGGTGCACCGACGCCGTCGGCTCCGGCGTCGGCCAGACGGTTGTGAAAGAGGCCGCGCGCCAACAGATACGACGCCACGAACACCCGTGTGTGCCCGGTTTCTCGCAGAGTCGACACCGCGTCGGACACGGTGGGGGTACTCGTGGCGACGTAGCCGATACGGACCGGAACTCGCGTGATATCGGCCAACATCGCCGCCGCGCGCCGGTGTTCTTCCAACGCACGAGCATCGGACGATCCTGCTGCAGCGAGCACGATCGGATCACCCGAGCGCCACCCGGCGTCACGGAGTCGATCGACCATGACTTCCGCCAGTACCGGATCGGGTCCGAGAGCGCGGGTGACGGCGACGGACGTGTGAGCGCTGTCGGCGATCTCTCGCGGCACATCGGTGTGCACGTGGTAGCCCGACGCGAGGAAGGCGGGAACCACGACAGCCGAGCCGGCAGTGTCGCGCAGCACCTCGGCCGGTGACGGCCCGAGTACGTCGACGAATGCCACGCGCGTGGTACCGATCTGCGCCGACACGGCATCGGCGAGTGCGGCGACCATCTCGACACCACGGGGGTTTCGAGTGCCGTGTGCAACCAGAACAAGAGTCGGTGTCATCAGTACTTTCCCCCTTCTACGACGGCCACTCGATCAGCCGGTTCTTCGGAATCGCAGTCCGTTTCGGTCTCGATGTGATCGAGTGCGATGCGATAGCCACGCTTGACCACGGTCTGGATTGCTTTCGGTGCACCCAGCGAGGACCTGAGTCTGGTCATCGCCGTTTCCACCGCGTGGGTGTCGCCCCCTCCGCCGGGCAGGGACGCCAACAGGTCCTCGCGGGAGACGACGCGTCCTGGATTGCGCGCCAATGTCTTCATCAACGCCATGCCTGCTGGGGACACCGGTCGAACTTCACCGTCGACCACCACGCACTTACCGCGGACACTGACCACGTGTCCGCCCGCATGCAGCCGACCGGTGCGCCTCGGTAGTTCTTCGGCGATGTGCCGCGCGAGTGCCCCCAGACGCGCCCGTGTCGGCTGTGTGGTGGCCACGTTCAGCTGTTCGAGGGGCGCGGCCGTCACCGGCCCGACGCACACCGGCAGCACCCTCGATCGCATCGACTGCAGCAAAGGCTCGAGCACGCCGTTCTCGTCGGCGCGCATCAGCATCGACGCCACCGCCGGTGCCGAGGTGAAGCTGAGGGCATCGAGATCACCGACGATGACGGCTTCGATCATGCGGGACATCGGGCTCTGGTCGTCGGGCGCTGTCCAGCGATACACCGGCACCGGCACCACCTCGGCTCCCGCGCAGCGCAACACCTCGCAGAAATCGGGGACCGGCTCCCATTCGGTGGTCGCGCCGTGCAGCTGCACGGCGATGCGTTTGCCCTCCACCCCTTCGGCCAACAGATGTTCGAGTACCTCCGCCGAGGACTCCGAGGCGGGCGACCACTCCTCGCGTAGATCGGCCGCTCGAATGGCTCCTTTCGCCTTCGGACCGCGAGCGAGCAGCCGGGACGCACCGAGTGCCCGCCCCAGTTCTTCTGCCTGCCCCCACCCGTCCGCTGCCTCGACCCAGCCACGAAATCCGATTCCTGTTGTGGCCACGGTTATTTCGGGTGGATCAGCGATGACGGCGGCGGTGACGCGTTCGAGCTCGGCGTCGTCGGCCAGTGGGATGATGCGAATAGCGGGGGCATGCATCACGGTGGCCCCGCGCCGCTCGAGCAGAGTCGCGAACTCCTCGGCCCGACGCGAAGCGGTGATCCCGACGGTGAACCCGACCAGAGGCATTGCAGCCCCTGCAATTTCGCTCACGTAGATCCGCCGCGGACGAGCACGACGCCCTCGACGCAGGAGACCTCGAACGATCCGAGGGTGACCTGCGGGTCATCGAGGCAGCGCCCGTCGGCCAGCGAGAAAACCTGCTTGAGCAGCGGCGATGCGACGGTGGGTTCGCCCCCTCGGTCTCCCACCAGTCCGCGTGACATCACTGCTGCACGCCCGTACGGATCGATGTTGCCCACCGCGAACAGTCGTCCGTCGTCGAGCAGAAACAGCGCCGCCTGGGTGCCGCCTCGCAGGAGCACCGCTACCCCGCGCCCCGGAATCAGCGCGTCGAGCGTGCAGGCCGGGGTCCAATCACGAGCGATGTCGTTCGGTACCGCTGATGGTGACTTCACTGCTGACGAATCGATGACAGTCATGGCGTACCTCCTGATCAGCTATTCCACGTTGCTTGTGTTTCTTGGCCGTTAAGTCGCGATTACTCGTCTGTGCACATGCACTCAGTCTCGTGACCTGCCGGTTGTCAGCTCACGTATCGGCTCACGCGCCCACACGTGGCATTCCCATCAGCACGGGCACCTTGCGCGCGCCGGACTCGTCGAACGCGATGGTGGGGTCGGACTCGTCCGGAGCATTGACGAAGGAGACGAACCGACCGAGCTTCTCGTCGTCTTCGAGCACGCCGGCCCACTCGTCCTTGTAGCCGGCGACGTGGCGTTCCATGTCGGCTTCGAGCTCGGCACCGATGCCGAGACTGTCCTCGCACACGACGGCTCTGAGGTGGTCGAGTCCCCCGTCGAGCGATTCGAGCCACGGTGCCGTGCGCTGCAGCCGGTCGGCTGTACGGACGTAGAACATGAGGTAGCGGTCGATGTAGCTGACCAGGGTGGCATCGTCGAGGTTGGACGCGAGCAACTGCGCGTGCTTGGGCGACTGACCTCCGTTACCGCCTACGTAGAGGTTCCAACCACCCTCGGTCGCGATGATCCCGACGTCCTTGCCGCGGGCCTCGGCGCATTCGCGAGCGCAGCCCGAGACGCCGAACTTGATCTTGTGCGGCGACCGCAGACCTCGATAGCGGTTCTCCAGATCGACGGCCATCCCCACCGAATCCTGGACGCCGTAACGGCACCAACTCGATCCGACGCAGCTCTTGACCGTCCGTAGCGACTTCCCGTACGCCTGGCCCGACTCCATCCCGGCGTCGACGAGGCGCTTCCAGATCGCCGGCAACTGCTCGACGCGGGCACCGAACATGTCGATGCGCTGCCCTCCGGTCACCTTCGTGTAGAGCCCGAAATCGCGAGCAACCTCGCCGATGACGATGAGCTGTTCCGGAGTGCATTCACCGCCCGGCATCCGGGGCACCACCGAGTAGGTGCCGTTCTTCTGGATGTTGGCCAGGAAGTGATCGTTGGTGTCCTGCAACGACGCCTGCTCGCCGTCGAGAATGTGGTCGGAGGACGTAGACGCGAGAATCGACGCGACGACAGGCTTGCAGATGTCGCAGCCGGTTCCCGAGCCGTACTTGGCGATCAGCGACGAGAAGGTGCGGGTGTTCGTGGCCCGGACGATCTCGTACAGCTCGGCCCTGGACTGAGCGAAGTGCTCGCACAACGACTTCGAGAGGACCACACCGGACGCGGCGAGCAACGACTTGATCGAGGGCAGGCATCCGCCACAGGTGGTGCCCGCGGTGGTGCAGCTCTTCACGGCCGCCAGGTCGCAGGCTCCGTCGGCTATCGCCGAGCAGATGGCCCCCTTGCTCACACCGTTGCACGAGCAGATCTCGGCGTCGTCGGGCAGTGCACCGATGCCGACCTGCTCGGCGGCTGGTGAGATCAGAGCGCCCGGATCGCCGGGCAACTCGCGACCGACCAGTGGCCGCAACAGCGAGTACGCGGAGGCGTCGCCCACGAGGATGCCGCCGAGCAGAGTCTTCGCGTCGTCGGTGACGACGAGCTTGGCGTACGTGCCTTTGGGAGCATCGCTGAACACCACTTCGAGAGCGCCCGGCGTTGCCGCCATCGCGTCGCCGAAGCTCGCGACGTCGACGCCCATCAGTTTGAGCTTGGTGGACATGTCGGCACCCGGGAATTGCGCTGCGCCGCCGAGCAATCGGTCGGCCACGACCTCCGCCGTCGAATACCCGGGAGCGACCAGTCCGTAGCACCGACCCTCGACCGCAGCACATTCACCGATCGCGTAGACGGCAGGATCGGAGGTACTGCAGCCGATGTCGACCATGATGCCGCCGCGCTCACCCACCTCGAGGCCACTCTCGCGTGCCAGTCGATCCTGGGGACGCACACCGGCGGAGAACACCAGCAGCGCGGCGTCGATGGTGCTGCCGTCACTCAGTTCGACCGTCAGACCGGCGCTGTCGTTCTCGGAGATCGACGACGTGCCGACTCCCACATGTACGTTCAATCCGAGTTCGGTGACCAGACGCGCCAACAGCGCGCCGCCGCCCTCGTCCACCTGCAGCGGCATCAATCGTGGAGCGAACTCGATGACGTGCGGGGTCATGCCCATCTTCTTCAGCGCATTCGCCGCTTCGAGACCGAGGAGGCCACCGCCGACCACCACACCGACGGCGCCCGGGCCTGCGGCGTCGGCGCGGGCACGGATCTTGTCCAGGTCGTCGAGGGTTCGGTAGACGAAGCACGCGGGCAGGTCGTGTCCGGTGATCGGCGGCACGAACGGGTAGGAGCCGGTGGCGAGGACGAGAGCGTCGTACTCGACCGTGTCCCCCGCCGAGGTCACGACGGTGCGGTGGTCGCGGTCGATGCGATCGGCACGTACTCCGGTGCGCATCTCGACGAGGGTGTCACCGGGATAGTCGTTGCCCGCCAGAGCGAGTTCCTTGTGGTCCCAGGCACCGACGTAGGACGACAGTCCCACCCTGTCGTACGCCGCCAGTGCCTCCTCGCACAGCACAGTGACCTTCCACTCGGCCGCCTCGTCGCGCGCACGCAACGCTTCGACGAATCGGTGTCCGACCATCCCGTGACCTACCACTACCGCGTTCTTCATTGCGGGTCCTTCCGATCTACGTTGCCGTGCAGTGTGTTTCGTTCTCGCCGGTGATGGATCCTCAGACTGCTACCGGCGCGTCGGCGTCGGCGGAGTTGGTCTTGCGCAGGTAGATCGCCCAGGTGACGATCGCGCAGACGATGTAGAAGGCAAGGAACACCCAGAACGCGGTGGTCGCGGATTTCGCGGTGCCCGAGTACGACGCCCGAAGCACCAGGTTGATTCCGACGCCGCCGAGAGCGCCGATCGCGCCGGCGATTCCGATGAGGGCACCGGACATCTTGCGCGACCAGTGCTGCTGCTCGTCGACGGTCATGCCCTGAAGCTGAGCGGATTTCGCAGCGAAGATGGCGGGGATCATCTTGTACACCGATCCGTTTCCGAGGCCCGAGAGCAGGAACAGTGCGATGAATCCGACGACGAAGAGAACCATCACGGTGCCGCTGGCCGC
The DNA here is from genome assembly GCF_030056835.1 of Rhodococcus sp. IEGM 1372. Taxonomy (NCBI): domain Bacteria; kingdom Bacillati; phylum Actinomycetota; class Actinomycetes; order Mycobacteriales; family Nocardiaceae; genus Rhodococcus; species Rhodococcus sp. IEGM 1372. The sequence goes on from NZ_JASHKS010000001.1 coordinate 361,856, forward strand.
GCCGGGAGTCGAATCGTCCCAGGTACTGGCCGCAACCAGAATCCCGGTGGCGAACGTCATGGCCACGAATGTGTACAGGGTGATCTTGCCGCCACCGATCTTGTCGGCGAGCTTGCCGCCGAACGGACGCGACAGCGATCCCAGCAACGGTCCGATGAACGCGATCTGAGCGGCCTGCAGCGATGCCTGCGCCTGTTGAGCGGGAGTCGCCGGTGCTCCGTCGGTGAGTCCGGCGAGGAAGTTGATCTGCAGGACCTGCCCGAACGCGAAGCTGAAGCCGATGAACGACCCGAACGTGCCGATGTACAGAAAGGCGATCCACCACGAGTCCGAGAACTTCAGCACGTCGATCATGGAGCGTCCGTTGGTCTTCTGGTTGTCCAGGTTGTCCATGTACAGCGCGGCACCGACGGCGGCCAGCGCGATGAAGACGAGATAGACGGCGCACACGATCTCGGGGGCGGTGTTGCCGATGGTGGCGATGACCAACAGGCCGATGAGCTGGATGACGGGCACACCGATGTTGCCGCCGCCCGCATTCAAGCCGAGCGCCCACCCCTTCTCGCGTTGCGGATAGAACGCGTTGATGTTCGTCATCGAGGACGCGAAGTTACCGCCGCCGAGTCCGGCGAACGCCGCAACGATGATGTAGGTGGTGTACGACGCCGGGTTGAGCATGAAGTACATGGTCAGCACGGTGGGGATCAGGAGCACCAGAGCACTGAAGATGGTCCAGTTACGGCCACCGAACTTGGCCGTGGCGAAGGTGTACGGAATGCGCAGGATCGCGCCGACGAGGGTGGGGACGGCCACCAGGAAGAACTTGCCCGCGGCGTCGATGCCGTAGACCGACAACGGCATGAACAGCACCATCACCGACCAGATCGACCAGATCGAGAATCCGACGTGCTCGGCGATGACCGACCAGATCAGATTGCGCTTGGCGATCTGCTTGCCGCCGGCCTCCCAGGCCTCGACGTCCTCGGAATTCCAGTGCGCGATGTGATGGTTGACGGAGACGGGAACTGTTCCGGGTGGAACAGTCGCCGTGGTGGCTGAGCCGGCATCTGCCGAAGCGCTGCGAGAAAGGCTGGTCACGTGTGGCCTCCTGATCGGTGTGTGAACCGAACATAGGAAAGCCATGTTGCCGCGGCGCTGCGCGCGATGACTCGTTGATTAACTTGGTCTCACGTGCCGTCGAGCACCGACGTGAGCTGAAGCGTCAACGGTCGCCGTGCGTCACCAGGTGTCTTCGAGCATCCTCGGTCGGCAGCACAGGAACCCTCCGACCAGCAGAACCGCCACACACCCGGTCAGCAGCACCAACGAGAGTCCCCACCCACCGGACTGCGTGTGCAGCAGCCCGAACAGAATCGGACCGGTCGAGGACACCACGTAACCCAGTCCCTGAGTGAACCCCGACAGCGAGGACGATCCCACCGCGGTACGCGTCCTGAGGTTGATCAGCGTCAGCGACATCGGGAAGGTCATCGTGCCCAGCCCGACCAGGCACACCCACACGACCGTACCGGCGGCAGGCGACCAGTGCAGACCCGAGAAGCCGCCGAAATAGCAGACCGCGGCGACCACCACGAGGCCGAACGGATTACGCACTCGCGCACAGAGAGTCGGTGCGGCCAGCGACGTGACCAAACCCATCGCGCCGAAGGCCGCGACAGAAGCACCGGCCAAGCCTTCTCCGATCCCCGCATCGATCAACAGCGTCGGCAACCAGGTGAGCATGGAGTACGTGATCAGGGAGGTCATTGCGAACATCATCACCATCCCCCACGCCAGCGAGGATCGATGAATTCGGCCGCTCGGTTCCACGCGCACCGCGGCCGATCCGGACTCGGCCGAGACGTCCTTCTCGTCGTGGCCGCGTCGGGCCACCACCACACCGAGCCACGGCAGTGCGGCCGCGACGCCGACCACGGCCCAGATCCCGATGGACACACGCCATCCGTGCGCGTCGGCGATGGGTACCGCGAGCAGCGGCGGGACCATGGTGCTGATCTGCATGACGCAGATGTAGACGGTGCTCACCACAGCGAGACGATCGGAGAAGTACCGCTTGACCAACGGCGGGATGACGACGTTCCCGATTCCCATTCCCGCGAGGGCGATCGCGGACAGGGCGAGCAACGAGGTGGTGTTCGGCGCGAATGCACGGGTGGCCATTCCGATGGTGGTCAGTGCCATGGCCAGCAGCGCAGCTCGCTCGAGACCGGTGCGCTTGGCGAGAAACGGTGTTGCCAGACCGAACACGGCGAACATCGCCGGGGGCAACATTCCGACGACGCCGACAACCGTGTCGCCGAACTCGAGGTCGGTGCCGATCCTGCCGAACAGCGGGCTGATCGAGGTCACTGCCGCCCGCAGCGTCAGTGCTGACAGAACGATTGCGGAGAAGACGAGAATTCGCCCGCGCAGGAGCGAGGTACCGACGGTTCGGGCGGCGGGGACGGTAGGCGCACTCACCGCGTAATCATAGGATGACCGGATCATTGGGTGCAAAGCATTACTATCGACGCTGCAACGTCCCCGGCATGAGGAGCCCACGTGCGGCAGGTCCAGCGATCGAGCCTGATCTCCCAGGTGACGGCTGCGCTGCGCGAGGAGATCACCTCGCAGCGATGGCCGGTGGGTACCCGCATTCCCACGGAACCCGAACTGTGCGAGATGACCGGCACCGGGCGAAACACCGTGCGTGAAGCAGTGCAGGCACTCGTCCACGCAGGCATGGTCGAACGCAGGCAGGGTTCGGGCACATTCGTCATGACGTGCTCCGACCTGGGCGGAACCTTGGGAAAGTACTTCTCGGACGCTCGGCACCGCGACGTCACCGAGCTACGCGAGACACTGGAAGTCACCGCGGCGGCTCTTGCAGCCGACCGACGCGACGACGACGACATCGTCGCCATGCTGAGCGCACTGGCCGATCGCAATGCGGCGTGGTCCGACGAAACGCCGCTGGCGGATGCCGTTCGGATCGACGCACGCCTGCACCGCGCCATCGTCGCGGCCAGCCACAACGCCATCTATCTGGAGTTCTACGATTCACTGCTGCCGGTGATCCACGACGCCATGCGCCACCATGCCATTGAGCACGACGACGACTACATCGACGAACACACCGCACTCGTGGCGGCGGTCATCGACGGTGACGCCGCCCGCGCGATGCATGCCGCTCGGTCTCTGTTCCACGAACTCTCCGAATCACCGGCTCGCGCAGAGGAACTCCCGGCTCGCGCAGCAGAACTCACAGAATGAGGCGCACCAGATCTGCTGTTCGTGCCAAGCCGGGGAAGGCCTCCGACGTCGAACGTGGGTGAAGCGCGTGCACTGCGAGACGAAAGATCAACGCGCGCAACAACATCTGCGGCCATTCCGGTAGATCGTCCCAGCGGCCGACCAGACCGTCGTCGGCGTCACCCCAGGAGAGGGCGTCCACCACGGCCACCCCGGCAGCCCACGGCGCGGGACGCCAGTACGGGGTGATGTCACTGATTCCGGGGGCATCGCTACCGGAGAACAACACCGTTCCGAACAGATCACCGTGCACCAACTGATCAGGCGACTCGACCGGCTTGCGTAGTGTCGCAAGCTGTTTGACCAATTCCAGGCTGCTCTTGCCATCGCTGGACGACGGCTCGGGTGCGCCTGCACCGCGAGCCGAGCGCAGCGGGACCGCCTCCCATGCAGCTCTGTCGGCAGCAACGAACACGTCCACGTCGGCCCACGGCGCCACGGGCGGCTGAACCAGAAATCGGGGTCGCTCGAGTTGCGCGGTCGCCGCGTGCAACCGCATCGACAACGAGATCACCTCGTCGTGACGGGGCTCCGGTTCACCGGCGACGAACGTGTCCGCGCGCCAGCCCGACACGACGTAACGGCCGTCGGTGGAACGCACCGGTCGTGCGAGACGAACCCCGTCCACGGTCAAGGTCTCGCGCACCTTGGCCGACCACGCAGCGCGGGCATGGTCTGCCACCGGAGACAGCACGACGTCGCCCAGACGCCATCCACCGTCCCAGTCCGCGCCGAGAGGTGCAGGCTCGACATCGCGCAGCCCGAACGTAGAGATCACGTGCTGAGGAGGTTCGACAGAGCTCACGAGCGCCACGCTACCGCCGATCGCGGTGCCACTGCGAACGACGCGCACACACGGACCGCATCAGTACATGGGCAGACCGGGATCGATCTGCTTGGCCCACTCCACTATTCCGCCGTGCAGATGGGCGGCGTCCGAGAAACCGGCTGCCACGAGGGCGGAGAGCACCTCGGCGGACCTGATGCCGGTTTTGCAGTAGAGCACGATGGGGATGTGCTGCGGTAGATCCGACATCGCCGCCCCCGACAGGATTCGACCCTTGGGAATCGAGCGCGCACAGTCGATGCGGACGATGTCCCACTCCACCGGCTCACGCACGTCGATGAGGGCGATCTCGCGACCGGACTGCATCATTGCGTGCAGCTCCGCCGGAGTGATCGATTCGCCGGTGGAGTCGGCGGCCGGCACCACTCCGCAGAATGCCTCGTAATCGATCAGCTCGGTGATCGGCGTGCGGGACGGGTCACGAGTCAGACCGACGGTTCGATAGCTCATCGCCAGTGCGTCGTAGATCATCAACCGACCCAGCAACGTCTCGCCGATTCCGGTGATCAGCTTGATCGCCTCGGTGACCATGATCGACCCGATCGACGCGCACAGCACCCCCAGCACCCCACCCTCTGCACACGAGGGCACCATGCCGGGCGGTGGAGCCTCGGGGTACAGGTCGCGATAATTGATACCTGCGTCGCCGGGGGCTCGATCCCAGAACACCGACACCTGCCCCTCGAACCGGTAGATCGAACCCCATACATAAGGGATTCCGACCAGCGCGGCCGCGTCGTTGACGAGGTATCGGGTGGCGAAGTTGTCGGTCCCGTCGAGCACGAGATCGTACTGCCGAAAGAGCTCGAGCGCGTTCGACGAGTCGAGTCGAACACGGTGCAGCGTCACCTCGACGCCGTCGTTGAGTTCGAGAATCGAGTCTCTCGCGCTGTCGGCCTTCGGGCGACCCACGTCGGACCGGCCGTGGATGATCTGCCGTTGCAGGTTCGAGAGTTCGACGTCGTCGAATTCCACGATGCCCAGAGTCCCGACACCGGCGGCCGCGAGGTACAGCAGTGCGGGTGAGCCCAGTCCCCCGGCACCGACGACGAGCACGCGGGCGTTGCGCAGTCGCTTCTGACCGTCGGTTCCCACACTGGGAATGATCAGGTGCCGGCTGTACCGGGCGACGTCCTCGGGCGACAGTTCGCCTGCGGGTTCGACCAGCGGGGGTAGGTGGACCACGACGCAGCGACGCTCCTCGACTCGACACGGCGGCCGGTGACCCGGCGCGACACGTTCGAATCTAATCCCCCGGCCTGTCGGAAACCCAGCCGATCAGCCTCGCGGGTAGGGCCACGGATTGAATCGGCAGGTCTTGCCGTCCATCGGAACGACGCCCGCTGGGTCCAGTCGCGCGATGTCGTCGTTGTTCGTTCCGAATGTCTGCTGCATCATCACCGGAGCGAGCCCACCGTCGGTCTCACACGGTTGGTGCTGCTGGTAGCCGATCGCGTGGCCGACCTCGTGATTGATCTGGTACTGGCGGTACGAGCCGATGTCGCCCTGGAACGAGATCGCCCCACGCACCCACCTCGGCTCGTTGAGCACCACTCGCTCGATGCCGGGGTTGTAGCAGGAGACCTCGAGTTGAATGTCGTAACCGCAGGCCTGCCGGATCGACATCTGCGACGTCAGCGAGATCCTGAAGTCGGGATCGCCCTGATCGATGCGACGGAATCCGAACCGTGTATCGTTGGTCCAACTCTTGGGGTTGGCAAGGGTCTGATCCACCAATCGGCCGAACGACTCGTCGCCGCCGAACCCGACCGTGTCCACGCCGTCCTCGACCTCGACCGTGTAGGTGAACACCCGCTCGGTCCCCTGCCCCACCTGGTCCGTTGTCCCCGGCACGGTGTGCCACGTTCCGGTCCCCTCCACCGCGAACGGACCACCGTCGGGCAGTTCACCCGACGATATCGACGCTGCGAAGTTACCGTCGGCCTGCGGCGGAACGCCGATGATTCCGGTGCCCGACGTCGTATCCGAACTCAAGGTGCCGAATCCAGGATCGGCGTTGGTCGACTGCGCTGCGGTGCCGGTGACGGGGTCACCGGTCCGCACGGCATCGAATACGACGAGCGCGGTCACCACGATCAGAATCGGCACCGCGTACGCCCGCCAGCCGTACGTGGACGCGAACTTTCCGAGCTTGCTCTGCTTCCTGATGTCGCGATCCGGTCGACGACTGCGCAGCTTGACCTCGCGTTGCGTCGGATCCCACTGCGCGCGGAGCGGTTGATGCGATCCGCGACTGCCCACACTGCGTGGGAAATCGTCCGCGCGATCGTCGTAACCGTCGTCGACGCCGTCCGACTGCACACCACCGCCGGTACGCGGCCCGCCTCGGTCAGTCACTCGAACACGATCTCACAATCCTCACCGCCCGCTGCTCGGCACGCCGATACCGGGAATGGAACTATCGGGTTTTCGGTACGAAAACATCGTACGAACAAACCGCTCGACATGTTCCGGTATCGCCCACTTTCCGCAACGGTCCCCCAGGATCCCGTGGGTGCCGGCCGCCACGAGTATCGTTGCCCGTGATCTGCGCTACGAGCGGTCCGAACCGACGGCCACCCGCCGGAAGTTCATGCCGGACCGTTCGTTGTCGAACCAAGACGAGCGCAGCTGTCGACGCGGATGGGAACATAATTGATGACAGATCTCGACGACCGGAGGTCTTCGGACCGGCCGGCCACCACCGGCAATCGGCGCGGCGCACGGCTGCCTCGCGATGCCCGTCGGGCGCAACTGCTCGCTGCGGCGAGTGAGATATTCGTGACCCGTGGGTACCACGCATCCGGAATGGACGAGATCGCCGAATGCGCGGGCGTCAGCAAGCCGGTCCTGTATCAACACTTTCCCGGAAAACTCGAGCTGTACCTGGCGGTGCTGCAGAGTTACGTCGACACCCTGATCGCAGGAGTACGCCAGGCTCTGCGCTCGACCACGGACAACAAGCAACGAGTTCGTGCTGCGGTGCTGGCGTTCTACGACTTCGTCGACACCGACACACAGGGATTCCGCCTGGTCTTCGAATCCGATCTGATGGGCGACCCGCAGGTCAATGCACGCGTCGAGCAGGCAACCGAAGCGTGCGTCGATGCCGTCTTCGACCTCGTTGCCCACGATTCCGGACTCGATCCCTATCGAGCTCGCGTACTGGCCGTAGGCCTGGTCGGTGCCAGTCAGTTCACCGCCCGGTACTGGCTCGAAGCCGACCGGCCGATCTCGAAGGAAGACGCCGTCGACACCACGGTCTCGCTGGCCTGGGGCGGTCTGTCGCACGTTCCCCTGCAGGCACCGTAGCCTCGCAACCCGCAAACTCGACACGCCCCTCACTCGATGCGAGTGAGGGGCGTGTTCTGCGTTCCGAGCAGTCTCAGGCGGTCGCGAATCCGACCTTCCGAGAATCGGACGGACCGATCTCGACGTACGACACCTTGGAAGCCTGAATCAAGAACTTGCGTCCCTTCTCGTCCTCCAACGTCAGCACTCCGTCCTTACCGGCGAAGGCGGTCGATACGAGCGCTTCGACCTCGGCCGGGGACTGCGTGCTGTTCACGACGAGCTCACGGGAACTCTCCGAAACACCGATCTTGACCTCCACGGTCAACCTCCGAACTCTCGACAACTCTGCTCACGCCAGGCTAGTGCAGCGGCGTCGAGCCAGACGCCCGACGCCCTGTGCTGTCAGCGAACACAGTCCTGTGCGGTCAGTCGAGGCCGAGTGAAGACATCCGTTCCGCGTGTTGTTCCTGCATGCGATCGAACAGTGCGACGACACCGTTGAGGTCTCCCGATGCGGTGATGACGAGATCGGTCAGCGACTCACGGCGAGCGAGCACGAACTGCGCCTGGGTGATGGCCTCACCGAGCAGACGACGACCCCACAGCATCAATCGCGCCTTCTCCTGCGAGCTCGCACGAACCCGATCGGACACCTCGTGCACCACGAATTCCGAGTGCCCGGTCTCGGCCAGCACGTCGCGGACGATCTCGGCCACGTCGGGGGCGAGACTGTGCGCGATCTGCCGGTAGAAATCGGCCGCGATGCCGTCACCCACGTACGCCTTGACCAACGACTCCAACCACGTCGACGGCGTCGTCGACTCGTGGTACTCGTCCAGGGCGCGAACGAACGGGTCCATCGAGGCGTAGACGTCGAGACCACGATCGGACAAGGCTCTCTGCAACGTCTCGAAGTGACTCATCTCCGCAGCCGCCATGCTCGCGAGCGCGACGCGACCCTCCATCGACGGAGCCATTCGAGCGTCGTCCGCCAGGCGATAGAACGCGGAGATCTCGCCGTACGCGAGCACCGCGAACAGATCCGGAATACCGGGGTGATCGTGCGCGATCGCCGGCTCGACTCGATCCGACTCGGGCGACTCGACGACAGTGGTGGGTGAAACTGCGGACGACGGCTCCGACGAATGGGCTCCCATGGCTGGCAATCGTAGTCCGGTGCCCGACGCCTCGTCGCGGCGCGCGCTGGACCTACCGTGACCTGCCGACAATGGAGAATTCCGTTCGGCAAGCTACCATGGTGCTCGATCGTCACTCGCGGACCGATGAAACGGACCGAAGAAGCACGCGACGGTCATCGATAATGTGTGCGCACCTGATCCGGGTCGCCTCGACAGCTTCGCCGCAGCGAACATCGCAGTTCGCGGCCGCGCTGAGGCTGACGGCGACATCACATCGGATCGAGGGCATCGACTTCGGCCGGCAATAGGCCTATGCCCTTCCTCGTGCGCACGTTCGACCACGAGGAAGGCCAGTCCCCTGAGCAAGATAGTCATCGACCAAGAATCCGACACCGGCGACACCACGCTGTCGGCGCAGCTGGACGACACGCACGTACCCCCCACGTTCGCCGAACTGAACGTTGACCCCACCATCGTTCGCGCGCTCTCCGAGATGGGAATCGAGCGCACGTTCGCCATCCAGGAGTTGACGCTGCCGCTCGCCATCGCGGGCGACGACCTCATCGGTCAGGCACGCACCGGAATGGGCAAGACGTTCGGCTTCGGGGTGCCCCTGCTGCACCGACTCGCCACGGACAACTCCGGTACCTCCCCGCTCGACGGCACTCCCCGCGCCCTGGTAATCGTGCCGACCCGTGAACTGTGCGTTCAGGTCAGCTCCGACCTCGAGAACGCATCCAAGTACCTCAGCGGCGCGAACGGCCCCGTCAAGGTGCTCTCCATCTACGGTGGCCGTCCGTACGAGGCGCAGATCAGCGCGTTGCAGAACGGCGTCGACGTCGTCGTCGGCACCCCGGGTCGACTGCTCGACCTCGCCAAGCAGAACCACCTGATCCTCGGCAAAGTCGGAGTCCTGGTCCTCGACGAGGCCGACGAGATGCTCGACCTCGGGTTCCTCCCCGACATCGAACGCATCCTCGGCATGGTTCCCGACAAGCGTCAGACGATGCTGTTCTCGGCGACGATGCCCGGCCCCATCATCACTCTGGCCCGGACGTTCCTGACTCAGCCGACGCACATCCGCGCCGAAGAGGCCGAGTCCTCGGCCGTCCACGACCGCACCGCCCAGCACGTCTACCGGGCCCACGCCCTCGACAAGGTCGAGATGGTCGCCAAGGTTCTCAAGGCCGAGGGTCGCGGCGCGACCATGGTGTTCACCCGCACCAAGCGCACCGCCCAGAAGGTCGCCGACGAGCTGGCCGAGCGCGGATACTCGGTCGGTGCCGTGCACGGTGACCTCGGCCAGGTCCAGCGCGAAAAAGCCCTCAAGTCGTTCCGGACGGGCAAGATCGACGTTCTGGTGGCGACCGACGTCGCAGCCCGCGGTATCGACATCGACGACGTCACCCACGTCATCAACTACCAGTGCCCCGAGGACGAGAAGACCTACGTGCACCGCATCGGCCGCACCGGCCGTGCAGGGCGCACCGGCATCGCGGTCACCTTGGTCGACTGGGACGACATCCCCCGTTGGCAGCTGATCGACAAGGCGCTCGATCTCGGCATGCCGGATCCGGTCGAGACCTATTCGAGCTCGCCGCACCTGTTCACCGACCTCGGTATCGCCACCGACGCCACCGGCACGGTACGCAAGGCACCCTCGCGCGCCCCGGAGAAGGCGGACGACGGCGAGGCGACGGCAGCACCTGCGGCCGACGCGTCTTCGGCTACCAAGCCGCGCCGCTCACGCAGTCGGCGTCGCACCCGCGCAGGGCAGGACGGCGACAACACCGCCGCAACCAGCGTTGCGCAGAACGATTCCGCACCGGCAACGAAATCGGTTGCCGAACAGTCGGATACGTCCGATGCGGCGTCCGCGGACACGGTCACCAAGACTGCGCCGCGCCGCCGCAGGCGTCGTCGCCCCAGTGGATCGTCCGCCGACGCCGGACCCTCGACTGCGAGCGCGTCGGAGTAATCTCCCGCCGTGCTGGCTCCAGAACGAAGGACGAGAACCGACCTCCTCGTCGCCGCCGTCATCGCGGTGGTGGTAGTGGTTGCCGCGAGCATCGCCTGGTTCACCGGTGATGCTCGCGGAACCACATCGATCCCGGCCGAGGAGCCGCTGCCTCAGGCCGAGCCCGCGCTCGCGGTGCCCACTGCGCTCACCGAACTGTGGCGTGCGCCGAGTGCAGCGACGGATTCGACGCGAACCCCGCTCCCTGTCGTCACCGGATCCACGGTGGTGACGGCGGACGGGGGCTCCGTCCTCGGCCGCGATCCTCGGTCAGGAGAGCAATCCTGGTCGTACTCGAGAGATCTCCCGCTCTGCTCGGTGGTCTCGTCGTGGAACACCGCGGTCGCGGTCTACCGCGACGACCGCGGTTGCTCTCAGGTGACGGAACTCGACGCGCCGACCGGAGAGCGCAAGGCACAGCGCACTTCCGACGCCGACGATGCGGTCCGCCTGTCCTCCGATGGCACCTACGTGACGTCGAGGGGCGACACTCGCATGGAGCTGTGGCGGTCGGACATGGTGCGCACCCTCGAATACGGTCGAGTCGATGCCCCGGTCAATCCGGGTAGTCAGCCGCGAACCGGGTGCACGCTGCTGTCCTCGGCGTCGACGAACTCGCGGACGGCTGTGCTCGAACAGTGCCCGGGAGAGACCGCTGCCCGATTGTCGCTGATGAATCCTGCACCCAAGGACGCCGGTAAACCTGAGGAGTACGGGTCGACGGTGGTACCTGAACTCGTTCCCCGATCCGACGCACCCACTGCCGGGCAGATCATCGCGATCACGGGCAACGTTGTCGCGCTGCACATTCCAGCGGAGAACGGCGCGCCCGACCGGGTAGGACTCTACGACGACGCGGCCGCGAAACTGTCCGAATTCACTCTCCCGGCCGGCTCCTCCCCTACCCCGGATCTTCCTGCGACGAAGGCAGGTTCGGCTCTCACCTGGTTCACCGGCACGGGGGTCCAGGCGTTCGATTCCAACAACCTGAGCCCTCTCTGGACCGTCCCCGGAGCCCTCGGAAGTGGAGCGGTCATGGCAGGCCGACTCCTGTTACCGGTGCCCGACGGCATCTCGGTGGTCGATCTCTCCACGGGTGTCTCGACGGCCGACATTCCGGTCGACCGAGGCGATTACGACGGCCCGATACAGATGTCGGTGATCGGTGATGTGGTCGTCGAGCAACGCGGTTCCGACGTGGTCGCTCTCGGCTGACCCGCCGGCACGGGCTTCGTTCTACTCCGCCGGATCGTAGGTCTTCAGATCGGCTTTACCGTCCCAGTACGCCAGCAGATTCTCGGCGAGTTCTCGATAAGCCTGTGCGCCCTTGTTCTTTCGTCCCGAGAGTACCGTCGCGCCCGAGGCACTGGCCTCGGCGAAGCGTACGGTCCGCGGAATCGGCGGTGCGAGAACCGGCAACGAGTAGCGGTCCGAGACGTCGCCGAGCACATCCCTGCTGTGCGTGGTGCGGGCGTCGAACAGTGTGGGAAGGGCACCGAGCAGCGTCAGATCGGGGTTGGTGATCTGCTGCACCTCGGACACCGTTCGCAACAACTGCCCGACCCCGCGATGAGCGAGGGTCTCGCACTGCAGGGGCACGAGCACCGACTGTGCGGCAGTGAGGCCGTTGAGGGTCAGCACCCCCAACGACGGCGGACAATCGATGACGACGACATCGAAGTCCTCGAGGATCGGCGCGAGTGCTCGCTTGAGCGCGAACTCGCGACCCGCGCGCATCAGCAGCAGGGCTTCCGCACCTGCGAGATCGATCGTCGCCGGAAGCAGAACGATTCCTTCCGCAGTCTCGATCAGCACGTCCTCGACCTTCGCATCCCCGGTCAGCACCTCGTGCACCGAGGAATCGAGCTTGTCGGGATTGTGTCCGAGGGAGAACGTCAGACAGCCCTGCGGGTCGAGGTCGACCACCAGGACTCGTCGATCGAGAGCATGCAGCGCAGCCGCGAGCGAAGCCACCGTGGTGGTCTTGGCGACGCCGCCCTTCTGATTCGCAACCGCGAGAATTGTCGTCACGGCCCTGATCCTTGCTTACATCGAGCCGATGAGCGAGGGTTCGGCATCTCTCGGGCGCGTCAATGCAGCGAGATCGGTGCCGTGGACCGCTCGGTGACGTGCTTCGTCCGGGGCAGGAAGAAGGCGGGAACGAACGTGACGACGATCAGAACCAACGCGACCATGAAGGTGGTCCCGAAGGCCCTGGCCGAGATGTCGAAGGCCTCGACCTGGCTGGTTGCGGTCAGTGCGGGCTTCTGTTGAGCGGTCAGCACCACCGACATCAGTGCGGTACCTATCGACCCGGCCGCTTGCTGGACGATGTTCATCAACGTCGAGCCGCGCGCAACCGTCTCGTCGGTCAACGTCTGCAGCGCAGCCGTCATGATCGGCATCATCGTCGAACCGAGTCCGAGTCCCATGACGAACAGTGCACCGATGAGCACGGTGTACGAGGTGTCGGTGCCGACCCGAGTGAACACCGCCATCCCTGCGGTGATGAGCACCATCCCCACCAGCACGATCCTGCCGGGACCGAACTTGTCGGCGATCACTCCGGCGATCGGCATCGCGAGCATCGCGCCGATGCCCTGTGGTGCGAGCAGCAGCCCGGCAGTCAACGTCGTTTCTCCACGAAGCAGGAAATAGCTCGGGAACAGCAGACCCGCGCCCATGAAGGCGACCATGAATAGCGTCGTGGTGATCACGGCCACGGTGAGCGACCTGTTCCGGAACAGCCGTAGATCGATCAGGGGATGCTGCACGCGCAGTGCATGGAACACGAACAAGACGATCAACACGAGCCCGACGATGACCGGGACCAGCACCTTCACCGCGAGAACGGTTTCGGTTTCGACGACCGAGGACGCGCCGTAGAGAAACAGTGCGAGGCCGGGCGAGAGCATCAGCATGCCGCGGAAATCGAAGGACTCGGACGGAGTCGGGTTGTCCTTGGGGAAGATCAGCACGGCCGCGATCAGAGCGAGGATGCCGATCGGCAGATTGATGAGGAAGATCCAGTGCCAACTCGCCGCCTCGATCAGCCAGCCTCCGAGGATCGGCCCCGCGATGGGCCCGATGAGCATCGGGACACCGAGCACGGCCATCACGCGCCCGATCCGCTCCGGGCCTGCGGCGCGCGTCATGATCGTCATGCCCAGTGGCATCAGCATGCCTCCGCCGAGGCCCTGCAGCACTCGGAAGACGATGAGCGAGGTGATGTCCCACGCGAAGCTGCACAGCACCGAACCGAGGACGAACAGCACCAGCGCCGTGATGTAGAGGCGCTTGGTTCCGAACCGATCGGCAGCCCACCCCGTCAGCGGTATGACGGTGGCCAGGGCAAGCGTGTAGCCCGTCATCGTCCACGCGGCATTGGCGTAAGTGGTCTCGAAGACGTCGGTGAAGGTCCGGAGCGCGACGCTGACGACGGTGACGTCGAGTATCGACATGATGGCCCCGAGCACGACGACCCCGGCGATCTTCAGCAACGCGCCGTCGAGCTTCTCCGGAGAATCGGGCGACGCGGGCTTCTGTAGGTCGGTCATGGTTCTCCAAGTCGATGAGAAGGAGCTGTGCGGCAAGACGGACAGAGCTGCGTCGCCCATGGCAGTGACGATTCGGAACGAGAGTAACCGGCCGGTAGGTCTGTACTCAATCGACAAATCGGACTCATCCGCAGGTCGACTATGACAAGGGCCACATCGCGAGGGCAGGCATGATCGTTCCATGACCACACACGGCGGCCTCGAGGCAGGCAGAGTCGTTCTACTCCGGCACGGCGAGACCGAATGGGCGCTTGCCGGCAAGCACACCGGTAACACCGATGTCCCCCTCACCAGCGTCGGCGAGCAACAGGCCGTCGAGGCCGGATCGCTGCTCCGATTACTGAACCTGCGCGATCCTCTGGTGATCACGAGCCCGCGAGAGCGCGCACGTCGAACCGCCGAGCTCGCAGGCCTGGAGGTCGATCGGACGTGGGATGCGTTGTCGGAGTGGGACTACGGAGACTACGAAGGCATCACGTCGACGCAGATCCACGAAACTGTGCCGCACTGGACCGTCTGGACGCATCCGTGTCCTGGTGGTGAGTCCATCGGTGACATCGCCGTGCGCGTCGACATGGTGCTCTCGGTCGTCCTGCCGCTGTTGAGCGGCCGCGACGTCGTGTTGGTCGGTCACGGCCACTTCTCGCGCGCACTCATCGCCGGCTGGACAGAGGCCCCCATCACCGAGGGCAAACGCTTCGCCCTCTCGCCCGCCGCGTACTCGTTGCTCGGCTTCGAGCATTCGTTCCGCCAGCTCGTCGCACACAACGTGCACCCGTCGATCCTCACCGCCGCCACGGCACCGAAAGGAAACCCAGGATGATTCGCCGCGCCACCGAGGCCGATGTTCCCGCCGTCACCGCTCTCGTGCACGAACTCGCCGCATACGAGAAGTCGTCCTCGCTGTGCACCGTTCGAGACGAGCAGCTTCGCTCCGCTCTGTTCGGAGCGCAGCCGTCGGTGTTCGCGCACGTCGCCGAGCACGAGGGGACGGTGGTGGGGTGCGCGCTGTGGTTCTTGAACTTCTCCACGTGGGACGGAGTCAACGGAATCTATCTGGAGGATCTCTACGTGCAACCCGCCGCGCGGGGAGAAGGCTTCGGAACTGCACTGCTTGCCGCGTTGGCCGCCGAATGCGTCGATCGGCAGTACACGCGGTTGGCCTGGTCGGTTCTGGACTGGAACACCCCGTCGATCGGCTTCTACCGATCGCTCGGGGCAGAGCCACAGGACGAGTGGACCACGTTCCGCCTGACCGAGGATGCATTGGTCGAGTTGGCCATCCAGGCGCGTTGAAGCGACTACGTCATCGGAAGTCGTCGTCGACGTCGCTGTATTCGGCGGCCATCCACCGAGAGGACGGCGGGCTGAACAGCAAGACGAGCACGCCGACGACCACGACTCCGAGGGCGACGCCGTAGACGGTCTGGTGCGATCCGGTCAACAGCGACCACACGACGGGCAGCAGCAACAGCTGTACGACCGTGGCGATGGATCGTCCCCAGCGTTTTCCGAGGACCAGGGCAACGCCTGCCGCGCCGACTCCGATGCCCAGGACACCGAACCACCCGGCGGTGCCGTACCCGTTGGCCACTGCGTTCTCTCCCTCTCCGGAGAATGCTCGGACGAGTAGGACGATCGCGGCCACCAACGACGCCACGCCCTGCGCCGCGACGAGCGCCCCGGCGGATCGAAACGTGGCCGGCGGGGTCAGGTTCTCGGGTGAGGTGGACACGCGACCAGCCTAGGCAACCGGGAGTGGAGCCTGCGGAACGACCCAGGTGACCGGAGTGGAGCGTGCGGAACGACCCGGTTAGTGTCATTGCTCGTGCGTGCGCTGCTGATCGTCAATCCCAATGCGACTTCTACGACTGCTGCGGCTCGGGATCTGTTGGCTCATGCGTTGTCGAGCCGGGTGCGGGTGACGGTTGCGCAGACGACTCATCGTGATCATGCGTCGGAGCTGGCTCGGGGTGCCCGTGAGGACGGGATGGGTTTGGTGATCGTTCACGGTGGCGACGGGACGGTCAACGAGGTGATCAACGGTTTGCTCGGGGTGCCGTTGCCGACGTCGATGCAGGCGGTGACGATCGGTGCGATTCCGCCGATCGCGGTCGTTCCTGGCGGTAGTGCGAATGTGTTCGCTCGTTCGTTGGGTATCGAGGCGGATCCGGTGGCGGCGACGAATCAGTTGATCGGGCTGCTCGATGCACGGGCGCGGCGGACGATCGGGTTGGGGCACTGCGACAATCGCTGGTTCACCTTCAACGCGGGTATGGGTCTGGATGCCGATGTGTGTCGGGCGATCGATGCCGGTCGTAAGGACGGCAAGCCGGTGTCTGCGACGCGGTATCTGCGGTCGGCTGTGCAGGAGTTCTTCAAGCACAAGCGGCAGCCGGCTCGGTTGACGGTTGAGGTTCCGGGTCGGGATCCGTTCGAGGGAGTCCACTATGCGTTCGTGTCGAATTCGAGTCCGTGGACTTATTTGAACCAGAGGCCGGTGCACACCAATCCGGGTACCGGTTTCGATTCGGGTCTCGGAGTGTTCGGCATGCGCTCGACTGCGCTGTTCCCGACGTTGCGGGTCTCTCGCCAGCTGCTTGCCAAAGGTGCAGAACCGAAGTCTCGCAAGCTGATTCGCATCGACGATGTACCGAGCGTTCGAATTTCCTCGGCAGAACCGGTCGGTTTGCAGATGGACGGCGACTACCTGGGCGAACGCACCGAGGCCGAGTTCTTCTCCACTCCCGACGCGCTGCAGGTGGTTGCGCCGAGCATGTGAGGGGCCGCATGTGCCGAGCCCCACTGAGGCACAGAGCGCACTTTCTGTGAAATCACGAGCGAAATCTGTTCACTCGGGGTACAAAGGAGCGCAGAAGGCTAAAGCGAGCCTAACAGAGTGAGCTTGACCACGGTCACGCGCGTACCCCTTGACTTCACCTGAGTTCGTGAAAGCATTCACAAGCAACAGTGCGGAAACATTGGTTACCCACTCGTGAACAGAAGAGAAACGAAACGGCGCTTCGGCGCCCGGTAAGGAGCAGAGGATGGACTGGCGCCACAAGGCAATTTGTCGCGATGAAGATCCGGAACTATTTTTCCCGGTGGGAAACAGTGGTCCGGCGCTCGCGCAGATCGCCGATGCCAAAGTCGTCTGTACTCGGTGCCCCGTCACCGCTGAATGCCTGTCCTGGGCACTCGAATCCGGCCAGGACGCAGGAGTATGGGGCGCAATGAGTGAAGACGAGCGCCGTGCACTCAAGCGACGCAACGCACGTACGCGCGCACGCAGCTCCGTCTAGGACGCGAAACCAGCACACGCTCGAGGCCCGGTATCCGCTGTAGCGGATACCGGGCTTTCTGCGTTCTACGGGCCTCCAGGATCCCTCTGGCGGTCGAAGAGCCCGTTACGCACTGTTCACCGAACGTGCATCAGGGCCTGGGCACACGCCGTCCCAGAGGAACCCTCAGCATCGCGTCGGTTCCCCCACCCGCCGCGGGATGCAGACCCAGCGATCCGTTCAGCTCCACCGAGACCAGAGTGCGCACGATCTGCAGCCCGAGGCCGTCCGAGCGTTCCAGCGAGAACCCGGTGGGCAAACCGCGCCCGTCGTCGTGGATGACAACATCCAGCCATTTCGCGGATCGGTCGGCTCCGATTCGGACGACACCGGCCGACCCGGCGTCGAATCCATGCTCCATCGCGTTCTGCACCAGCTCTGTGAGCACCATCACCAAGGGCGTCGCGCGTTCGGCCGAGAAGACTCCGAGTTTGCCCTCGCGCACCACTCGCACCCTCGGATTGACCGTGGCGATGTCCAGCATGATCGGCACCAATCGATCGACGATCTCGTCGAGGTCCACTTCCTCGTCCACCGACATCGACAGCATTTCGTGCACGAGTGCAATGGACGTGACTCGGCGGACCGACTCGGACAACGCCGTGCGCGCTTCCTCGTTCTCGAGTCGGCGCGACTGAAGTCGGAGCAGCGCCGCCACCGTCTGCAAGTTGTTCTTCACCCGATGGTGGATCTCCCGAATGGTCGCGTCCTTGCTGAGCAGAGCACGATCGCGGCGCTTGACCTCGGTGACGTCGCGGATCAACACGGCCGCCCCGGCAGACCTTCCGCGCGGCTGCAGGGCCAGCGTGCGCACGAGAACGGTGGCACCGCGGGCATCGACCTCCATCCGGTGTCCCACGTTGCCGTTGAGCGACGACCTGATGTGATCGGCCACTTCCTGCGAGTCGAAAGGGTCGGTGACCAGCGACCGCGTGACCGACGCCAGATCCCGGCCGGACAGCTCGGTCGTCAATCCCATCCGGTGGTACGCCGAGAGGGCGTTGGGACTGGCGTAGTCCACCAGCCCCTCGGTGTCAACGCGAATGAATCCGTCGCCTGCACGGGGGGACGAGTTCACATCGGTGCGCTCTTCGGGGGTGGGAAACGTGCCTTCGCTGATCATCAGACACAGGTCGTCGGCGCATTCTCGATACGCCACCTCGAGGGCACTCGGCGGTCGAAGCTGCGCGGGATTGGTATCGCGGGTCAGCACCGCGATGACGTGCTCTCCGCAACGCACCGGAATGCTCTCGGTTCGCGTCACCACGCCTCCGTGCACGATCTTCCGCTGCTGCAGCGCGACCATCACATCGGGGTGCTCGGATTCGGAGATCGTCGTTCCCACGATGTCGTGAGTGAAGACCGTGGGCGCGGTCGTCGGCCGGCACTGAGCCACACACAGTACGTCGGCAGTCCCACTGGACACGTCGTCCGTGCCGACCCACAGCAGCACATCGGCGAACGACAGGTCGGCCAGCAGCTGCCACTCGCCTACGACGCGTTGGAGATGGTCCACCGCAACACCGGGGAGGTCGGTGTGCTCGGCCAGAAGGTCACTGAGGGTCGACACGAGATCTCACGTGATCGTTGCTCAGGACACGACGGCGATGAGGTCGCCCTGCTGAATGACGTCGCCCACCGCGACGTCCACCGACGTGACCGTCCCTGCGGTCTCGGCCAGCACAGGAATTTCCATCTTCATCGATTCCAGGATCACGAGGGTGTCACCGACCTCGACGGCATCGCCTCGGGCCACGACCACCTGAAACACAGTGGACACCATTTCCGCGCGAACGTCCTCGGACATCGGCGAACCCCTCTCTCACGTCACCACGAACTGCGCTGGACACCCATATGAGACCAGGCCCGTCACAGTAAGCCAATCACACGTGGGAGACTGTAGTGAACAAACGAGAGGAGCCCATCATGGGAAAGCGTGGACGTAAGAAGCGTGCTCGTAAGGGCAACAAGGCCAACCACGGCAAACGTCCCAACAGCTGACGGTTTGCCACAAGCCGCGAGGGGCCGAGAAGCGACTGCTTCTCGGCCCCTCGTCGTTCGTGGGTAGGAGCTGCGACTACTCGGAGTCCGTCTGGCGGATCAGCACGGTTCGTCGAATTTCGACGCTGAGTCGTTCGCGCAACCCGGCCGGTGCCTGGTCTCCCCCGCACTTGCGTGAGATGAGCCGCTTGACCTTCTCTTCGATTCCGTAGGCCTCGAAGCACGATCCGCATTCGTCGATGTGCTTCTGCAGGCGGGATCGGCTCGCTTCGTCGCATTCGTTGTCGAGCATCACCCACACGTCCGCGATCACCGCCGAGCAGTCGAGGCGCTCGAACTGTGCGTCGCCGTCGTTCCCGCTATCGATCTTTCCGGTGCCCGTCACTGGACTACCTCCTGCTCGTGCCGGTCGACTGCGCCGTCCCGGTTGAAACCACGCTCGCGTGCAACCCCTGCCAGCAGGCCCCGCAGCTGCTTGCGTCCGCGGTGCAGACGCGACATCACCGTGCCGATGGGAGTGCCCATGATCTCGGCGATCTCCTTGTACGGGAACCCCTCGACGTCGGCGTAGTACACAGCCATCCGAAATTCTTCGGGAAGAGACTGCAGCGCCGCCTTGATGTCGTCGTCCGGCAACGCGTCCAGAGCCTCGACCTCGGCGGAACGCAGCCCCGTCGACGTGTGTTCGGCGGTGGCGGCGAGCTGCCAGTCACTGATCTCGTCGGTCGGGTACTGAGCGGGCTGACGCTGCTTCTTGCGGTAGGAGTTGATGTAGGTGTTGGTGAGAATTCGGTACAGCCACGCCTTGAGGTTCGTGCCCTCACGGAACGACCGGAAAGCCGAGTAGGCCTTCACGAACGTCTCCTGAACCAGATCCTCGGCGTCGGCGGGGTTGCGCGTCATACGCAGAGCTGCGCCGTAGAGCTGATCGAGCATCGGCAGCGCGTCGCGCTCGAAGCGCTCGGTCAACTGCGCCTCGGTCTCGGCAGCTCTGCGCTCCGCGATCGCCTTCTCATCGTCCACGTCAGCGACGGGATTGCTGGCTTCTGTCACGCTGATCCCTTCGATAGCTTCCACCGCCCAGGCTACCGCGCCCGAAGTCGACTTCTGCGAAGAGATCACCCCCTTCAGCGCGAGGGGACGTCCCGCGGTCAGCACTGCCATTCGTCATTCCTTCCACCTGCATTCGTATCTGTTGTTGCACAACACGGCGTCGTGCCGCCGTGTTCCCGCCCGATCGCTAGAGTCCCGTGAATGGCTGCGTCCACACCTGCTCTCGCGCTGCTCACCGCACGAAAGGTGGCGCACACCGTGCATTCCTACGACCACGACGCACGGGTGCAGTCCTACGGCGAGGAGGCGGCACAGATACTCGTCGAACGACTCGGCGTTCGGCCCGAACAGGTCTTCAAGACTCTCGTCGTCGAACGAGCGGATCGCTCGCTGGCGGTGGCGATCGTCCCGGTGACGACGACGCTCTCGCTCAAGGCCGCCGCCGCCGCGCTGTCCACCAGAAAGATCACGATGGCCGACAGGACTGCCGCCGAGCGCTCCTCCGGGTACGTCTTCGGCGGTATCTCACCTCTCGGCCAACGCAAATCTTTGCCCACCGCGATCGACGTTTCGGCCCTCGGTTTCGAGACGATTCTGTGCAGTGGAGGTCGGCGCGGACTCGAGATCGAACTCGCACCGGCCGATCTCGTCCGGCTCACAGCCGCTACATCCGCGCCCATCGCCGCGCGCTGATCCCGAATGAGAGAAGATGGACGGGTGAGCAATTGGACAGCCCCCGCCGCCGTCGCACCCGTCGACGCGACAGTCACTCTGCCCGGATCGAAGTCGATCACCAATCGCGCACTGATCATCGCCTCGCTCGCCACCGGCTCGTCGACGATCACCGGTGCCCTGCGCAGCCGTGACACCGATCTCATGATCGACGCCCTGACAACCTTGGGCATCGATATCGAGGCTGCGGAGGACGACAGGACGTCGTTGCGGGTGACTCCGGCACCGCTGCGCGGAGGAGCCGTCGACTGCGGGCTGGCAGGTACCGTCATGCGCTTCGTGCCACCCCTGGCTGCGCTCGCCGCAGGCGAAGTGTCGTTCGACGGCGACGAGCAGGCACGTATCCGACCGCTCGACACGATCCTCGACGCTCTGCGCGCGGTGGGGGCCGAGATCGACGGCAGCGCGCTGCCGTTCACGATGCGTGGCACCGGTTCGCTGCGCGGCGGATCGGTCGAGATCGACGCCTCGGGCTCTTCGCAGTTCGTCTCCGGTCTGATGCTCTCCGCTGCGGCCTTCGACGAGGGAATCGAAATCCACCACATCGGCAAGCCCGTTCCGTCGATGCCGCACATCGACATGACCGTGGAGATGTTGCGGCGTGCGGGCGTCCGAGTCGATACCCCCGAGTCCGGTGGTGACGCGAACACCTGGCGGGTGCACCCAGGCCCGGTCGCGCCGATCGACTGGACCATCGAGCCGGACCTGTCCAACGCCACCCCCTTCCTCGCTGCAGCGGTGGTGACGAAAGGCAGAGTGCGCGTGCCGAATTGGCCCGAATCGACCGCTCAGCCCGGCGACGCATTCCGCGAGATACTCACCCTGATGGGCGCTCGAGTCGACCTGACCGCAGGCATCCTGACCGTCGAGGGCCCGAATACGTTGCGCGGCATCGATTTCGATCTCCACGATATCGGCGAACTGACCCCAACGGTCGCGGCGCTCGCCGCACTGGCCGAGGGGCCGTCGATTCTGCGTGGCATCGCCCATCTGCGTGGCCACGAGACCGACCGACTCGCTGCACTGACAACCGAGATCGTCCGACTCGGCGGACGCGCCGTCGAGACCGACGACGGCATCCGAATCGATCCGGCACCGCTGCACGCGGGCGTCTGGCACTCCTACGCCGACCACCGCATGGCGACCGCAGGCGCGATCGTCGGCTTGCGGGTACCCGGGGTCGAGGTGGACGACATCGGCACCACTGCCAAGACGCTCCCCGGCTTCGAAACGCTGTGGGACGCAATGCTGTCCGCATCGACACCGAGCGGGGTCGGCTCCTGACCGCGCGCCGGTACGACGAGTCCGACGTTCGGATCCGACCGGGTAAGAGTTCGCGACCACGGACCAAGACTCGACCCGAACACAACGACGCAGAAGCAGGCATGGTCGTGTCCGTCGACCGCGGCCGATGGGGATGCGTGCTCGACGGTGATCCGGCACGGCCGGTCGTGACGATGCGCGCCCGCGAGCTGGGCCGAACTCCGATCGTGGTGGGAGACGAGGTCGGTATCGTCGGAGATCTGTCGGGCAAGGTCGACACTCTGGCTCGCATCGTGCGCGTGGCCGAGCGGCGGACGGTGTTGCGTCGCACCGCGGACGACACCGACCCGTTCGAGCGCGTCGTGGTGGCCAATGCCGACCGGCTGCTCATCGTCGCCGCGCTCGCCGATCCACCTCCTCGCACCGGCTTCGTCGAACGAGCACTCGTGGCGGCGTACGTCGGCGGACTCGAACCCGTTCTGTGCCTGACCAAGAGCGATCTGGCCGACCCCGAAGAATTCACCGCCGCCTTTGCCGATCTCGACGTACCGGTGGTGCTGGCGGGCCAGTCCGAGGACCTCACGGAGCTGACCTCGATGCTGACGAACTCGGTGACCGCGCTCATCGGACACTCGGGCGTCGGAAAGTCCACGCTCGTCAACCGGCTGGTGCCCGACGCCTATCGCGCCACGGGGGTGGTTTCGGGCGTCGGCAAGGGCCGCCACACCTCGACGCAGTCGGTGGCGCTACCGCTTCCCGGCGGCGGCTGGGTGGTGGACACTCCCGGGATCCGGTCGTTCGGACTGGCGCACATCTCCCCCGAGAACGTCGTCGCAGCGTTCTCCGACCTGGCCGACACGATCGAGAATTGCCCCCGAGGATGCACGCACCTCGGCCCGCCCGCCGATCCCGAGTGCGCGCTCGACACTCTCACCGGCGATGCTGCTCGACGTGTCGCCGCCGTGCGTCTGCTCCTCGAAGCCGTTCGAACGAACGACGCTTGGTAGCTATGGACAGGTAGGGATTCGGCAGCGGTCGAAGTCTGCGTCGGGACTCGGATGGTGACGGTGCGGCAGCCGGTCGTGCGCCGGGCCCGTGCACCTGCCGAGAGGGCACCAAATCGAGCCACCAGACCACCACCATGTGCGGCACGGTGAGCGCGAGCAGGAGGCGAAGCACCTCGGCCACCATCGTCGTCGGATTCGGTGACGCAACGGTGAACCAGCCGAGGGCGAGCACCGCTGTCAACGCCGCCAGCGACGGCACTGCGGAAAGCCGAACCAGCCGCCAGGTCGCCGCGCGCCCCCGACCATCGCCGAGGAGTGCGGCGCAGCCGGGCTCGACCGTCAACAATCGCGCGGTGTGGCGCAGCGCGTGCCAGCAGCCGAACCAGACCGCAAAGGCCACCAACGGTGGTGCCGCCATCCCGAGGGCACCGATGAGTACGACATCGAGCGCCACGGTTCGATGCCCCGACCGCAGGGCGGCGGCCACTGCGACGGACGCCGCAACGCACCACGTCGACACCAGTGCTATCTGAACCGGCGCAAGTGAAATGAGGACGGCCAACTCCGGCGAAACAGCTGTCGCCACTCGAAGGAGCTGATCGCCCGAACGCGCCAACGGCAACACCAGAGCACCGGAGCCCGCTACGACGATCGCAGCAGCCGGAATCCGTCGTGGCAGCCACCCGGTCAGCAACCGGGAGACCTCGAGTTCCCCCATTCCGAAATGCACCGCGCTCAGCAGCACGGCCGCGACCAAGGCGATCGGACCGACCCACTCCAGCAGTGCCCATGCTGCGGCAGCCGCGCCCGCATAGACCGCGGCTACCGCCAGTAGCGGTGTACCCCCGGACAATCGCTTTGCCATCAGATGGTCGATCGCCCCGTGCGGGATCCCTGCGAGGAAAGCCACGCCCGCGACAACCAACGCCACCGGCGCGGTGATGGCGGGCAGCCCGATCAGTTGGCCGCTCGACATCACCACCGTCCCCACCACCAACCACCGCGACCATGTCGCAGCAGTCAGCAGTGGGGCGGAGGTGCTTGTCGTCGAGTCGCCCGATTGTTCAGTGAGACTCACGATCGTGCGCTACGAGCCGTTCTTCCCGGCCGACGCGGGCCGAACTTCGAGCTCATTTTCCCGCGCCGCAAAATCGGGGTCATCGGCGAAGGACTTCAGGCGAGCGATCTTGTAGATCAACAGGCCGTACAGCACCTTGGCGAGGATGTCGGCGATCGAGTATCCAGCCTGCTTCGCAACCCATGCCGTGGCTCCGGTGTCCGAGAAGTACAGCGGAATGATGTACGCGATCGGGTATACACCCCAGGTGGCCAGCAGAAGAATCCTCATCCGACTGACGGTTTGCCGCACTGCCGGGGGCTGCCGGTCGAGCGAACGCGTCAGCTCTACGAAGAGCACGTAGAGGATGTACAGGAACGGGATGGTGGACAGCAATCCGAAGACGTTTCGAATGGTGTTGTCAGCACTGATCTCCCCCGGGTAACCCAGTGCGATCATCAGAGCAGACGCCGGAATCAATCGGTAGAGCAACGAAGCCTGCAGCTTCTTGGCAAGTGCCAGAACGACGATGAGCTCGGTCAGTAGCAGCGGGACCGTGAGCAACCAGTCGACGTAGCGATACCCCTCGTTGAAGGACTCGCCCACCGCCTGAACGTACGTTCCGCGCCCACCCTGGGCGTCGGTGACGAACGCGGACTTGAAGGATTCGAAGATGCGGAAGTAGTGGTACGCAGCAATGCCACACACGATCGCAGAGATAACCAGGGCCTGGCGATACCGCGCAAGCACCCGCGGCTGAGCTGCTAGCAGAAACAGCGAACCGAACAGCTGCGCGGCGATGACCAGGGACAAAAAGTTGTACACCGTGTCGAACTGTGACTGAGTTAGTTCCTCGGGAATCATCTCTCACCTCTGAGCGCGTGATACTTACCGGACGAACTAACCGTACTGTACTGAACTATTAGTTCACTAGTGATTGATCGATCCAGAACTGGTCTTTCTGTACATCAGCTATTTTGGACGCTGCGGCGTATAGTCAGCCGCTTCACACGTGAGGCGAGGTGAACACACATGACATCCGTACAGAAGCTCGAGCAGCTCACGGTGCCCGCCGAACCGCGGGTGGCCCGTACCCGAGCGGACGTCGCGCGTAGCGCTTTGGCGGTTCTCACCCAAGAGGGTTCGGACGCGTTGACCCACGCCCGAGTAGCCGAGATCGCCGGGTACTCCAAGACGACCCTGTACTCACATTGGCCTTCCAAAATCGACCTCGTGCTCGTCGCGCTCGATGCCCTGGGAGACATGCCTCACCACGAGGCCACCGGCGACCTGCGGAGCGACTTGATCGCCGAATTGAAGTTGTTCCGCCACGCAGTGATCGAGCTGCGGCTCGATCGCGTGCTCATCGCCATGGCCCAGTGGGCGAGCGTCGAAACCGTGGGTCGACTGCGGGACGCCATCAACACCAATGCGCAGCGTCCGGTCCGGCAGGTGCTCGAAAAGTCCTTCCAAGGACCACGATTGGAAGCGGCCATCTCCATGCTCGCCGGCGTGGTCGCCTGCCCGTCGCTGATGTTCGACACCGTCCCGAGCGACGACGTCATCGAGGCGGCCGTGGACATGATCGTCCGCAGCGACTGACGGGCCTCCGCGCCGAAAGCCCGCGATGAGACGCAGGTCGACAACCACACCTTGCCGGCGATGATGTCATCGCTTCGATTCACCAGAGGGGCAGGCTGACCCGACAGAACGGGCAACGCCCCCGGAGGGTGTCGTTTCGGTCCGCCTACTGTTCGAGGCCATTCGAACGACCGAAGCCTGGTAGCAACCACCCGCTTCGGGGTCGGTTGCCACCAGGCTCCACTTCGGTGCAGGACTTACGCGGCTTTGCCGACCAGCCTGCGAATTCCCTTGCGCTTCTTCGTTTCTGCGATGGCGGTGCGCAAACCACTACGCTTGCCGGTTTCGGGATCGACGGTGAACAGGCCCGCCGGCGCGTCGGCCCACTTACGCTCGGACGCAGTCTCGGGGGCGTCGTCGCTGGTCGCCCTCAGGTACTTGTTCGGCAGCGACAGCTTCGCGATGGTTCTCCAGGACAGGAAGTACTGGTGAACGATCGAACCGGTCGTGTACGGCAGGTCGTACTTCTCCGCCAGTTCGAGCACCCGAACCTTGATCTCCCGCAGGCGGTTGCTGGGGAGGTCCGGGAACAGGTGGTGCTCGATCTGGTAGCAGAGGTTGCCGCTCATGAACTCCATGACGGGACCGGCATTGAAGTTCGCGCTGCCGAGCATCTGACGCAGGTACCACTGCCCCTGCGTCTCACCCTCCATGTCGGACTTGGTGAACTTCTCCGCACCGTCCGGGAAGTGGCCACAGAAGATGACGGTGTTGGTCCACACGTTGCGGATCATGTTGGCGACGATGTTCGCCGTCAACGTGCTCTTCCAGGCAGGTCCGGTCAGCAACGGGTGCAGGATGTAGTCCTTGCCGATCTGCTTGCCGACCTTCTCGAGAACCTCGCGCCGCTTCTGCTCGAATTCCTCGCGCGGCACTCGACCCTTGGCTACCTTGCCCAATTCGAGGTGCTGGAGCGCCACTCCGTACTCGAAGAACAACTGCAGCAGCAGGTTGTAGACGGGGTTGCCGATGTTGAAGGGCTTCCACCGCTGATCACGGGTGACGCGGAGCAGACCGTAGCCGACGTCGTCGTCCATGCCGAGCACGTTGGTGTACTTGTGGTGGATGTAGTTGTGCGTCTGCTTCCAGTGAGCCGACGGGCCCGTGTTGTCCCACTCCCACGACGTGGAGTGGATCTCAGGGTCGTTCATCCAGTCCCACTGGCCGTGCATGACGTTGTGGCCGAGCTCCATGTTCTCGATGATCTTCGCGACCCCGAGCATGGCGGTGCCGACCAGCCAAGCGGGACGCTTGCGGCTGGCGAAAAGCACGGCCCGGCCACCGATGTCGAGGGATCGCTGCAGGCGGATCGTGTTCTTGACGTACCGGGCGTCGCGTTCGCCGCGGGACGCTTCGATGTCACGTCGGATGGAGTCGAGCTCGTGGCCCAACGCCTCGATGTCGGCATCGGTCAGATGCGCGTATTCTTTGACGTCCGTAATCGCCATGGGATACAACCTCCTGGCAGTCGTGAACACACAGCTCGCGTAATCAGGCCATGTGCAATTCCGTCACCTACCGTATCGTAAGTTACGGTCCCGTAGGTTAGTGGCGGAAATCTGTGTGACGATTCACAACGGAACGCGGTCACCCGAGCGACGCAGGCTCTTGGCCTGACGCTTGGCTTCCTTCTTGGCGTTCCGCAAGCTCACGCGTGCCTCTTGCATTGCCGAACGCAGACCTCGACGCTGCCCGGTGAGCGGATCGATTCTGAGCGCGTGGACGGTAGGCGAATCGCCCTCCCGCCATCGTCGCTCGGACGACGTCTCGGGAGCGTTGTCGGACGTGGCGCGCAACCACGAGTCGGGCAGCGACAGCTTGTGGATGGTCCGCAGCGCCAGCAAGTACTGCTTGCCGAGCGATCCTGTGGTGTACGGCAGATCGTACTTCTCACACAGAGCGTGCACCTTCTCGGCGATCTCCGAGTACCTGTTGCTCGGCAGATCCGGGAACATGTGGTGCTCGATCTGGTAGCAGAGGTTGCCGCTCATGAAGGCCATGACCGGACCGGCCTCGAAATTGGCACTACCCAGCATCTGACGCAGGTACCACTCGGGGCGTGTCTCGGTCTCGAACTGCCCGATCGTGAACTTCTCGGCACCATCGGGGAAGTGACCGCAGAAGATCACCGCGTAGGCCCACAGATTACGGACCAGGTTGGCCGTGGCGTTGGCGGTCAACGTGGATTTCCACGCCGGGCCGGACAGTGCCGGGAACAGGACGAAATCCTTGCCGACCTGCTTGGCGATCTTGCGCGCGAAAGCGCGGCTCGCCGGAGACTTCAGCAGACCCTTCTGGTCCTCGCCGTCCAACTGCTTCTGAGCGTCGTAATCGTGCAGCGCGATGCCCCACTCGAAGGTGGTGGCCAGCACGATGTTGGCAAGCGGCTGAACGAGATTGATCGGCTTCCACGGCTCGTCACGAGTCATGCGCAGAATGCCGAAGCCGATGTCGTCGTCCATGCCGACGATATTGGTGTAGGTGTGGTGCGAGTAGTTGTGGGCTCGCTTCCACTGCTCGGACGGCCCGGTCTGGTCCCACTCCCACGAGGTGGAATGGATCTCCGGATCGTTCATCCAGTCCCATTGCCCGTGCATCACATTGTGACCGAGCTCCATGTTCTCGATGATCTTGGCGACACTGAGCATCGCTGTGCCGGCGATCCAAGCAGGCCGATACTTGCTGCCGAGCAGCACCGCGCGGCCGCCGAGCTCCAGCAACCTCTGCAGTCTGATGGTCCGACGGATGTATGCGGCATCGCGCTCGCCACGGCTGTCTTCGACGTCTCGACGAATCGAATCCAGTTCGCGACCGAACGCTTCCATGTCCGCTTCGCTGAGATGAGCGAACTCTTTGATGTCGGTGATGGCCACCGGGTCCTCCAACAGTTGAGTGCAGTGCCCGAAATATCGGGTTTCGACGTGGGCAACCTACGTAAGCGTAACCGAACAGTCTGAGAAGGCAGTGTGCGAGAAACAGACCTACAGTTCCAATGTGCAGTCGCCCGCAGCTGCGGAAATGCACGTCTGGACGCGGTCGCCCTCGCTGTGTTCCTTACCGGAACGCAGGTCTATGACATGCCCCGAAGTCAACGGCACCACACATGTCTGGCAGATACCCATCCGGCAGCCGAACGGCATCTGAACTCCGACGTTCTCGCCTGCTTCGAGCAGACTGGTCGCGCCGTCGACGGTGGTCTTCTTGTCCGACTTGGAGAACGTGACGGTGCCGCCGGCACCGGAGGTATCGGCGCGCGAGATCTCGAACCGCTCCAGATGAAGCCGGTCCTCGATTCCCTCTCGCTTCCAGGTCTTCTCGATCTCCTCGAGCAGTGCTGCCGGTCCACACGCCCAGGTGTCGCGCGTGCGCCAGTCGGGATAGAGCTCGTCGAGCGAGGCGAGTGCGAACTTGCCGTCCGATCGTGTCAGCTGCACATGCGAGGTGAAGTTCGGATGCGATTTCTCGAGCGCAGCGATCTCGGCCGCGAACATGACTTCGTCCTCGGTCGGTGCCGAGTGGATGTGCACGGTGTCGGGCATGTCACCGTGGCGATCCAAGGCCCGCAGCATCGAGATGATCGGGGTGATGCCGCTACCGGCCGTGACGAACAGGATCTTGTTCGGCGGCGGCACGGGCAGCGCGAAATTGCCCTTCGGGGCGGCCAGCCGAACGATGGTCCCCTGCGGCACACCGCCGACCAGATGCGAGGAGAGGAAGCCTTCCGGCATCGCCTTGACGGTGATGGAGATCAGCTTGTCTTCCCAGTTCGGCGGGGAGGTCAACGAGTACGACCGCCAGTGCCATCGCCCGCCGAGGTGCAACCCGATCCCGATGTACTGGCCGGGTCGGTAGTCGAAATTGAAGCCCCAACCCGGCTGAATCACCAGGGTCACCGCCGTGGCGGTCTCCTTCTCCACTCGCACAATGCGGCCGCGGAGTTCGCGTGCCGACCACAGAGGATTCGCGAGATGAAGGTAGTCGTCGGGCAACAAGGGGGTGGTGATGCGGGTGAAGGCACCACGCACCATGTTCAGTCTCGGACGCTTGGGGGCCGATACTCCGGCCGCCGGAGCCTCCAGCCACTTCTTCAGATCCATCGGGTGTTCCATCCCCTCGATCGAGATACTGAACCGCTTGCGGTCATCGAGGTTACGCTACCGTAGGTTCGGGTTCGGGAACACCTGTGTCGGTGTGAATCGTGTGCGAACGAACACGACGGAATCACAGCAGTTCGAGCAGAAACGACAACTCTTGCGGGGCGTACCACGCGAGCGTGTGATCCTCGGCATCTCCCAGCACGAACTCCGCATCCTCGTCTCCCATGTCCGCGGCATCGACCGCGGCGACGGCCTTGGCGACCGCCGATTCGGCACCTTCGAGATCGACGTGGACCGACGCGACCTGATCCATCCGCAACGGCTCTTTGAGGCGGACGACGGCGTCGTCCAGATCGGGACGCAGAGTGGGATCGTCGACATCGGCCGCGATCACCGCCCTCCGGTACACCACCCCTTCGGCGACTGTCCCCGTGTCGGTCTCGTCGTCGACTGCTGCGGCGATCAAACGCAGAGAGGCCCGGGCGGCCTCCCCCATCGCCACCTCGGAGAGCTCCTCGTCGTCGCCGGACGAATAGGCCTCACGCAGTGTCGGTGTCACCGCGAAGGCCGTGCGCGAGACCGGGCTGAACTCGCCCTCCGCCGACAGCACTTTCAAGAACTCCAGCGTCGCCGGAACG
This sequence comes from Rhodococcus sp. IEGM 1372, assembly GCF_030056835.1. NCBI lineage: Bacteria > Bacillati > Actinomycetota > Actinomycetes > Mycobacteriales > Nocardiaceae > Rhodococcus > Rhodococcus sp. IEGM 1372. The sequence goes on from NZ_JASHKS010000001.1 coordinate 392,852, forward strand.
TAGACACGCATGACAGAAGACCTCACACTCTCGATTCGTTACTCGCGTCGACCAACTCTTCCAGCGCCTCGTGCAGAAGCGCCGTGACGACGTCCACATCGGGCATGGCACCTCGATCTGCATTGAGCCCGAAGAACACGTAGCCGTCGTAGGACGTCAGCCCGATGCTCATCGCCTGGTTCTCGAACAGCGGCGACACCGGATACATCTCGAGCATGCGCGCACCGCCCACGTACAGCGGGAACTGTGGTCCGGGGGCATTGGTGACGATCAGATTGAACACCCGCTGGGACAGCCGACTACCCGCTCGCGCGCCCATCGCGTGCAGGCTCGCAGGCGCGAATCCGGAGATGCGCATCAATGTCTGAGCGGTGACGCCGCGACTCTGCTTGGAGTGGGCCTCGGTGGCGTGCGCTATGTGCGAGAGCCGCACCACGGCATTGGATTCACCGACGGGCAGGTCGACGAGAAACGACGAGACCTCGCTGCGATCTTCCTCGGTCGCCTCGACCGGCCGATCGGCCGCATCTCCGAAACCGACCCGATCGGCCGAGACGTACACCGACATGGGCACCATGGCCCGCACCGTGGAGGACGCCGTGACGGGCTCGCCTCGAGAGAGCAACCAATTGCGCAGTGCCCCGGTGACGACAGCGAGCACCACGTCGTTGATCGAGCAGCCGAACCTGTTGTGCACTCTGCGGTAGTCGGCGAGCTCGGTCTTGGCCACCGCGAATCTACGGTTTCGCGAGATCGGGGCGTTCAGCGGACTCGACGGCGCGCTCTGGGTCGCGGTGCGCAGCACGGCCGCGACCTTCGCTGCGGCCCGCAGGGCTCCACCCGCGACACCGGCAGCGCCGTGGACCGCGCCGCGCAGTGCCTCGACGCTCTCCCCCGGACGAACCACCAAGTCGGTGAGAGCATCGATGACCAACGCCGAATCCTTGGGCTCGCGCGCGGGCATCCAGAGTTCCTCGGCCATCGGCGGCGGATTCTTGCTGGCATCGAGTATGACCTGACCGATGTCGAGCGCGTGTTCACCGTCGACCAGCGCCGAGTGAGACTTGGTGAAGACGGCGAAACGATTCTTCGACAACCCCTCGACCAGGTACATCTCCCACAGCGGACGGGTGCGATCGAGTGGGCGCGAGGTCAGCCGCGCGATCAGATCGTGCAGCTGATCGTCCGAACCCGGCTTGGGTAGTGCCGAACGGCGGATGTGGTAGGTGATGTCGAAATCCGCGTCGTCGACCCACACCGGCCTGGCCAGCCCGAAGGCGACCTCACGCACCTTCTGCCGGTACCGGGGAACCAATGCCAGGCGTTGCTCGACCAACGACAGCAGACGGTCGTAGCTGAATCCACTGCGCGGAGTCCGGAAGATGGCGAGCGACCCGAGGTGCATCGGGCTGCTACTGGCCTCGAGAAAATAGAACGACGCATCCTGCGCTGTCAGCCTGGTCGCCATCGCGTGTTACAGTCCCCGTCCTCGCGTGAAGTACGCGCCGATTCCTGTGGCCGAGCGCGCAGTGAGCTCGAACCTAGAGTACGTGGCGGACGAATGTCGGTCTCGGGGTCGTTCGAGGACCGTGTCGCGTGTTGTTCCCGGGATTCGACGGGAACCGAACGCGCGCTCGGACCGTCAATGTCGGTGTGAGCGTCATCGAATCGAACGACCCGCCGCACATCGCGGACACCTCGGCCCCGGGCTCGCAACTCCGCGCCGAACATCATTGCTTTCTCTCGCGTGCCGCTCCGTTCGAGCCGCCGCTCAGCTCCGGTGCCGTGCACACGTGGGATCCAGCGGCGATCACCGATTCGCCGCCCGCCCGACACCGACCCTCCGTGCGCAGCAACCGTTCTCGACGGCGCATCGAGCCTCCCGGCCGGCCGACGGTGCCCGCCGATGCGCGCTCGAGTGCCGACCGGGCGATGCGCATGATGATCGAGGTGATCGATCGTCGACGCAGCGCAGACCAGCTGTCGCCGTTGTTCACCGCCTCGATGATCGACCTGGTGCGGACCATAGTGCGAAACCCACCGCCAGGAAGGCGACTCGGTTTCGCCGCAGTGCGTCGAGTTCATGTGGCGTATCAGTCGGATGTCTCGGCGGAGATCTTCGGCTCGTACACTCGCGGCCCACGTATGTTCGCCTTCGCGGGCCGAATCGAGCTCGCCATCGACCCGCGCCGCCCCGGGTGGACGGTCACGTCGTTGCGAGTGGGGTGAGGGTCGCGTCGCCCCGCGGCGACGCGACCGTCGTGTACTACCTCTTGCGCTTGGAGCGAGCTGCCTTCTTGGGAGCCTTGCTCTGCGTTCTCGCCGCCTCGCGACGTTCGCGGCGGGTGCCCTCGGCCGCGGACTCGCTGCCGGTCGGGGTCGGCCCGGATCGACGAACGGCAGTGCCGCCGCCCTCGGCCGGACCGGAGAAGGTCAGTCTCTGGTATTCCTGGTCGTCGAGACCCTTCGCCCGCAGCGCCGAGGGCACCGCAGGAGCAGTAGGTGCCGGAGCGGTGGGTGCGGGAGCCGTCGGTGCGGGAGCCGTCGGTGCAGGTGCCGTCGGTGCAGGTGCTGCGGCGGGTGCCGCTGCCGGGCGGCCGGAGCCCACCGGAGAGGACAGTCCAGGAGCCACTGCGAGACCTGCAGAGGCTGCCGGACCTGCCGGAGCCGGTGTGGCCTCGACCTGCAGGTTGAACAGGAAGCCGACCGACTCCTCCTTCAGGCCGTCGAGCATGCCCTGGAACATGTCGTAGCCCTCACGCTGGTATTCGACCAGCGGGTCGCGCTGCGCCATCGCGCGCAGGCCGATGCCTTCCTTGAGGTAGTCCATCTCGTAGAGGTGCTCGCGCCACTTGCGGTCGAGAACCGACAGCAGAACTCGACGCTCGAGTTCGCGCATTCCGTTCTCGCCGGCGATACCGTCGATCTCGGCCTCGCGCTTGGCGTACGCCGATCGCGCGTCCTCGAGCAGCGCCTCACGCAATTCGTCGCGGGTCAGGTCGCCCTTCTCGCCGTCCTCGTTCTCGCCGGAGAGGACCTTGTGGTCGATTCCCACCGGGTAGAGAGTCTTCAGCGCGGTCCAGAGCTGTTCCAGATCCCAGTCCTCGACGTAGCCCTCGACGGTGGCACCGTCGACGTAGGCGGTGATCACGTCGGTGATCATGCCCTCGACCTGGCCCTCCATGTCCGCACCTTCGAGGATGCGGCGGCGCTCCTCGTAGATGACGGTGCGCTGCTGGTTCATCACCTCGTCGTACTTGAGAACGTTCTTGCGGATCTCGAAGTTCTGCTGCTCCACCTGCGTCTGAGCACTCTTGATGGCCTTGGACACCATCTTGGCTTCGATCGGGACGTCGTCGGGCAGGTTGAGCCGAGTCATGATCGATTCGAGTGCGCCGCCGTTGAATCGACGCATCAACTCGTCGCCGAGAGAGAGGTAGAAACGCGATTCGCCCGGGTCACCCTGACGACCGGAGCGGCCTCGCAGCTGGTTGTCGATGCGGCGCGAATCGTGCCGTTCGGTACCGAGGACGTACAGCCCACCGGCCTCGCGCACGGTATCGGCATCGGCCTTGACCTGCGCCTTGACCTCTTCCAGCGCAGGCTCCCAGGCGGCCTCGTATTCCTCGGGGGTCTCGACCGGGTCCAAGCCCTGCTTCCGGAGCTTCAGGTCGGCGAGGATGTCCGGGTTGCCGCCGAGCACGACGTCGGTACCACGACCGGCCATGTTGGTCGCGACGGTCACCGCGCCCTGCCGGCCCGCCTCGGCGATGATCGTCGCTTCCTGCTCGTGGAACTTCGCGTTCAACACGTTGTGTGCGACGCCGCGCTTGGTGAACTGCTTCGACAGGTACTCCGAGCGCTCGACGCTCGTCGTGCCGATGAGGACCGGCTGGCCCTTGCCGTGCCGCTCGACGACGTCGTCGACGACCGCGTCGAACTTGGCCTCTTCGGTCTTGTAGATCAGGTCGCCGTTGTCCACTCGAACCATCGGACGGTTCGTCGGAATCGGAATGACGCCCAGACCGTAGATCTGATGGAGCTCGGCGGCCTCGGTCTCGGCGGTACCGGTCATGCCCGAGAGCTTGTCGTAGAGGCGGAAGTAGTTCTGCAGCGTGATCGTGGCCAGAGTCTGGTTCTCGGCCTTGATCTCCACCTTCTCCTTGGCCTCGATCGCCTGGTGCATGCCCTCGTTGTAGCGGCGTCCCACCAGGATGCGGCCGGTGAACTCGTCGACGATGATGACCTCGCCGTCGCGAACGATGTAGTCCTTGTCCTTGGTGTAAAGCTCTTTGGCCTTGATCGCGTTGTTGAGGTAGTTCACCAGCGGTGAGTTGGCGGCCTCGTACAGATTGTCGATGCCGAGCTGATCCTCGACCAGTTCGACGCCTGCCTCGTGCACACCGATGGTCCGCTTGCGGATGTCGACCTCGTAGTGGGTGTCGACCTTGAGCATCGGCGCGATACGGGCGAACTCGCCGTACCACTTGCTCGACGCATCGGCCGGTCCCGAGATGATCAGCGGCGTACGGGCCTCGTCGATGAGGATGGAGTCGACCTCGTCGACGACGGCGAAGTTGTGGCCGCGCTGCACGAGATCGTCGAGCGAGTGCGTCATGTTGTCGCGCAGGTAGTCGAAACCGAACTCGTTGTTGGTGCCGTAAGTGATGTCCGCGGCGTACGCGGCGCGGCGTTCCACCGGGGTCATGCCGGACAGGATCACGTCGACCGAGAGACCGAGGAAGCGGTGCACGCGGCCCATCCACTCCGAGTCGCGCTTGGCGAGGTAGTCGTTGACCGTCACCACGTGCACACCCTCGCCGGAGATGGCATTGAGGTAAGCCGGGAGAACACACGTCAGTGTCTTGCCCTCACCGGTCTTCATCTCGGCGATGTTGCCGAAGTGCAGAGCGGCACCGCCCATGACCTGTACGTCGAAGTGCCGCTGCGACAGCACTCTCCAGGACGCCTCACGGGCCACGGCGAAGGCCTCGGGCAGGAGCTGATCCAGGGTCTCGCCTGCGGAGTACCGCTCCTTGAACTCCGCGGTCTTGCCGCGCAGTTCGTCGTCGGAGAGGCTCTCGACTTCCGAAGACAGGGTCGAGACGTGGTCGGCGATGCTCTTGAGCCGCTTGACCATGCGACCTTCACCGACACGGAGCAGCTTGGAAAACGACAGCGACGGCACGGGCTTTCTCGTCCTCGATCCTCGGTTCACGGGTATTGGTACGAACAACACTGCATACTGCACGAGCTCACGGGTTCGTCACCACGACATCTGCGCGGCGGGTAACCCGAACGCGTCCATGGTAGGCGGTGTCGCTGTGAACCCGGCAGCCCGACTATCGGTCGTCGGAGATCGCCGGTCGGCCATTCGGACAACACCGACACAGCACTGCAGGCTCGACGTGGGGATCGAGTCTCCGGCGTCGAGCCTGCAGCGGTGAAAAGATTTCACGGACGGCGAACGTGTCGAACCGTCCCGATGGGTCCGGTCAGGTGAGTCTGATCAAGCCGTAATCGAAGGCGTGCCGTCGGTACACGACCGAGGGGCGATCGGTTGCGCTGTCGTGGAACAGGAAGAAATCGTGGCCCACGAGTTCCATTTCGTACAGTGCGTCGTCGACGCTCATCGGTGCGGCCGAGTGGGTCTTCGTCCGCACGATGTGCCCCGGGCCGCTCTGGTCGTCCTCGAAGGTGTCGAGTTTCGTGTCGGGGTCGAGTGCCAGCGTGTCGTCCTCGGCGAGTTCGGCAGTGGCCTCGGCGACGGACACGGGCCGCTTCTCGCCGTAGTGAACCTTGCGACGGTCCTTGGTGCGTCGGAGTCTGCTCTCGAGTTTCGACGTCACCGCTTCGAGTGCGGCATAGAAACTGTCGGCGCACGCTTCGGCTCGAACGACCGGGCCCTTGCCCTTCGCGGTGATCTCCACGCGTTGACATGCCTTGGCCTGGCGGCGATTTCGTTCGTGCTGCAGTTCGACGTCGAACAGGTAGATGGAGGGATCGAAGCGCTCGAGGCGAGCCAGTTTCTCGGAGACGTATATCCGGAAGTGATCCGGTATCTCGACGTTGCGGCCCTTGACCACGACGTCCGCATTGCTCTTGGCGGGTTCTTCCGAGGGCTTCTCGTCGAAGAAAACCGAGGCTTGTGAAGGGGTCGTCACGCGTACCTCCCGATATCGGCCACGCCCACTGTTGGACGCGGCAAGTGTGCATGCCGAATGGGGAACCTTCCGGCATCAAAGTCCGGGGCATCACCTCACATCTGGTCCAGTCGGTGCGTGTCCGCGACGTTAGTCGGTCATCGACTCGTGTGCCACCGTTCACCCCGAATTGGTTGTCGGCGTGTCCTTCCCCTCCGCCGTCACGCACTCGCCACCACCAGCGCTCCGGCTACCGGGACTCCGAAATCGGTTAGCACTCTTGCACATTCGGCCAACGTGGCACCTGTGGTGACGACGTCGTCGATCAGCAGAACGGTGAAGTCCGCCGATGGCGTCACGCGTGCGTCGGCGTGCGAACGAGCCAGCCCGACGGCCTCGATCCGCCCTGCCACGTTGTGCTGTCGTTGTCCCGCCGACAGTCCGACCGAATCACGTACTCCACCGGTCATGCGGAGCAACTCGGGAACGAGCACACGCTCGGGTGCCAACTGCTCGGCGGCGATTCGAGCGCATCGCAGAACGGGATCGCCTCCACGAGCCCGCGCAGCACGAGCCCGAGAGGGCGCGCAGATCAGAATCAGCGAACTCAGCTCCGGTGGATCGATCTCACCCGCGTCGCGTAGATATCCGACGGCCTCGGCGAGCGCTCGCCCGAAAGGCCGGGCCACCGACCGCCGACCTCGCTCCTTCAGCGCGATCACACCACTGCGGCGCGGCCCGCTGTACGTACCAAGGGACCAGCAGGGCACACCGGGATCGACTCGTGGCCGAACGGCGACGGGCGGGACGAACAGGGCCAGAGAACACCCTCCGCACCAGTGCTCCCCCGGCACACCGCACCCGGCGCACTCGAGGGGCAGAACCAGATCGAGGAGCGTCCGCATGGATGCGGAGTCTGCCCCGGCCCACCGACAGAGATCTGCGACCGACGTCAGCCGGGCAGAATGGGCACAGCTTTCACGCCGGCCAGACCGGTGACCTCACGCCAGTACCGGTCGCCGACCGGATCGGCGTTGTTGAGGGCGAACACGGCCCGTGCATCGGCCACGTACTCCGTTTCCGGCGAGGCGTCGACCGCCAACACCGGGGTGGTCAGGTTGCGTGACGGCAACGGATCCATCCGGGATCCGTCGACGCTCACCTGGACCACCGGGGAGTCGGTCGCGACCCGCGCGATCACGATGGTGTCGCCGGTACTCCAGTCCAAACTTGTGGCGTCGCTACCGAGTCCGATGGCCACGGCCCTCGGCTCGGTGAGGGAGTACACACCCGAGGGCTCGCGCACCACCGTTGCCACGTACACGACGCCGTCGACGATGAGCGCAGCTCGCACGCCGTCGCGGGCCAGTCGCAGCTCGGTGATCCGGTTGCCGAGTGTCGTGACGGCGGTGGCCTCGACGGGTACCACCGACACCTGGCCGGTGGAGGGATCGCGGGCGGCCCGGATGACGTTGGTGCCGTCGATCACCGCCCAGGCGGCGTTGTCGTCGGCTCCCCAGGTGGGCCGGGTGATCGATTGTCCCTCGGCCACGGGGAACGCGCCGCCGTCGTAGCTGCCGACCATGAGCGTGCTCGACGGCGCAGGGGCGGGCCGTCCGGTGTCCGCGACCCCTGCCACGAGCGTGCCGTCGTTGGACAGGGCCACCGAGCGCAGATTGCGGGCCTGCCCGAAGTACCCGGGAGCGGGAGTGGTCTCCGCCTCGTCGACGCGAAGCAAGGTGCCGGACGCGAGTGCGTGCAATCCGACACTATCGCCGGTACTGCCCAGCGGATCGAACGAGTCGACGCCTGCCGTCGTCCACCCGTCGGGCTTGGTCGTGTCGATCGGTTGACCGTCGGCGAGCAGCACGTACGGCCCGGCGACCTCGGCCGAGGCGAGGGTCCAGATCACTTGCGCAGCAAGCAGTTCACGGTCGCGATCACCCTTGTTCTGCAGGCCGCCGAAGTCGATTCTGATACCACCGAGTCCCACCCCCACCTGTGAGGTCTGACCATCGGCCTTGGTGATGGGCCCGCGAATACTCACGTCGTCGGACAGTTCGTTGCTCACCGCGGCCGACAGTGCGGACTTGGGGCCGTCGATGAGCAGCTGTACGAGCTGGTTGGCGAGCTGGTCCTGCGATCCGCTGGTCCACCGCACATCGGGCACGAGTACGCCACCGAGCGGATCGACGAAGTAGAGCGATCGCTGCTGATAGGTGTTCAGAAACGCGGATCGATCGATGACGACACCGGGGGGCAGTTTCGAGATCCGCCACTGACCGTCCACCCGTGCCATCTCGATCTCGGCGTCGAAGGTGTCCGATCCGGCCTGGTACTCGCCGCCCGAGGCCAGCATCCCGGCCGTCGCCGAGCGGATCGTGAACTGCGCGGTGTCGGGGGTTCGCGGACCGGACAGGGTGTCGATTCGATCCGCCACGACCGTCCGCGCGCCGTCGTCCCAGGTTCCCGACGCCTCCTCGGTGAGAAACTGCCGGGCGGCCTGGTGTCTGTTGGCAGAGACGGCGCTGGCCTCGAAGAAGTCGTCCAGCAGGCGATCGGGCTCACGTCCCGGCTCGGGGGCCGGAGCGCTGGTGGGCACGGCACCGGCGGTCAGGGTGCCGATGGCCTGGGGGCTGGACGACTCGGGAAGGCTGGCGCATCCGCTCACGAGGGCGACGACGAGCACACACATCGCCAGCACCCGGGTGCGACGGCACGAGAAGATCACGTCGCGGGCTCCGACGTGGCTGTCTTGGCTGCGGTGATCGCGGGAATCGGTTGTCCTTGTGCGAACTTCTTGGTGCTGGGTTTGAGGGGCAGTGGGGATCCGATCACCTTGTGCCCGCGCACGAGCGGCAGAGTGAGTCGGAAGCATGCGCCTTCGCCCAGTGCTCCCCACGCCTCGAGCTTACCGTCGTGCAAGCGGGCGTCCTCGACGCTGATCGCCAGCCCCAGGCCGGTGCCTCCGGATCGTCGAACGCGGGAGGGATCCGAGCGCCAGAACCGGTTGAACACCAGCTTCTCTTCGCCTGGTCGCAGACCGACTCCCTGATCGCGCACGACGAATGCGGCCGCGTCGGCGTCCGAGCGCAGCCGCAGCAGGACCGGCTTGCCTTCGCCGTGGTCGAGTGCGTTGGCCAGCAGATTGCGCAGAATCCGTTCCACCCGTCGGGGGTCGACCTCGGCGATGACTGCAGTCTCGGGCATGTCGACGATCACTTCGGTGCCGGTCTCGCGCGCCAGGTGCCGCACGGTCGACACTGCCGCCCGGGCGCACATCCGCAGGTCGAGTTGTTCGGCGGCCAGCTCGGCCACGCCCGCGTCGTGGCGGCTGATCTCGAGCAGGTCACCGAGCAGGGTCTCGAACCGATCGAGCTCGTTGACCAGCAGCTCCGAGGATCGCTTGAGTGCAGGCTCCAGGTCGTCGCTGGCGTCGTGGATGAGGTCTGCGGCCATCCGGACGGTGGTCAGCGGGGTGCGCAGTTCGTGGCTGACGTCGGAGGTGAATCGGCGCTGGAGGTTACCGAATTCCTCGAGCTGGGTGATCTGTTTGGAAAGACTCTCGGCCATCTCGTTGAAGGACATCGCGAGTCTGGCCATGTCGTCCTCGCCGCGGACCGGCATGCGCTCCTTGAGCCTGCCGTCGGCGAACCGCACCGCGATCCTCGACGCCGAACGAATGGGCAGAACCACCTGACGTGCGACGAGCATCGCGATCGCCGCGAGCAGCACCAACAGCACCACTGCGCCGATGAACAACGTGCCGCGTACGAGCGAGAGCGTGCGATCCTCGCTGGCCAACGGAAAGATGAGATAGAGCTGCAGGGCCGAGATGTCGGATCCGGTGGGCGATCCCATGATCAGCGCCGAGCCGGAGTACCCGCCGTCACTGTCGGTCACCGTCGCGTACTGCGAGCTGATCAGGCCCTTCTTGACGAAGTCGCGCAGGCTGTTCGGGATCTGATCGACCGGGCCCACCGAGGCCTCCGCGCGGGTGGCGTCGCCTTCCACGATCAGGACCGGATCGAACGATCCCGCAGACCCGGTGGTCGACGCGGCGTCCAGGTCCTGGTTGGTCAGCGCCGCCCTGGCTCGTTCGAGGCGCGTCGCGAGCCCGCTCGAGTCGTCGGCTCCGGCGAGGTTGCCCTCGACGGTGGTCCGTGAGCGGTCGAGTTCCTCGGTGGCTGCGGACAGCTTCGCTTCGAGCAGCCGATCGGTGATCTGAGAGGTCAGCACGACCCCGAGGATGAGGATGACCACCAGGGACAGGGTCAGCGTCGACACGACGACGCGCAGCTGCAGTGATCGACGCCAGGCATGGCCGAGCGAGGTACTCAGCGAACGAAACCAACGCAGTACGGGAGAGAACTTGCCGTTGATTCGCCGCCGAGAATGGGAAAGACGGATCACGGCGGTCCGGCCTTGTAGCCGACCCCCCTCACGGTCAACACCACCTCGGGGTTCTCCGGATCCTTCTCGACCTTGGCGCGCAGACGCTGCACGTGCACGTTGACCAGCCGGGTGTCGGCCGCGTGGCGGTAGCCCCAGACCTGTTCGAGCAAAACCTCTCGGGTGAACACCTGACGTGGCTTGCGCGCCAGTGCCACCAGCAGATCGAATTCGAGCGGGGTGAGGGAGACGAGTTCGTCACCGCGACTGACCTTGTGGGCGGGCACGTCGATGACGATGTCCGCGATGGACAGCAGTTCGGCGGGTTCGTCCTCGGTCCTGCGCAAGCGCGCACGAACACGAGCGACCAGTTCCTTCGGCTTGAAGGGCTTCATGATGTAGTCGTCCGCACCGGACTCGAGACCCAGTACGACATCGACGGTGTCGGTCTTGGCCGTCAGCATGACGATCGGCACGCCCGAGTCGGCACGCAGGACGCGGCAGACGTCGATGCCGTTCATGCCGGGAAGCATCAGATCCAGCAGCACCAGATCCGGCCGGTTCTCGCGCACGGCCGCCAGTGCTTGGGTACCGTCGCCGACCACGAAAGGCTCGAATCCCTCACCGCGCAACACGATGGTGAGCATCTCCGCCAGAGCCGAATCGTCGTCCACAACCAGAATCCGAGGCTTCATGGTCCTATGGTGTCACTTTCCGAACGCCTGATGGCTGATTGAACATGTCGGCGGCGAGTCGATCGGGATCGACGTCGGCGGTGACGACTCGCCACGGTGACACCCAGTGCGAGGCCGCGAGCCTGCCGTACGCAGCCGAGGTTCGGCTCTGCAGTGAGCCGTCCCTCTCGTAGGCGTCCCGGGTTCGAGCGACGTCCGCACTCTCACGCGCCGCCGCACGCTCGGCGGCGAGCGCCACCGGGACGTCGAGGAGAATCTGGACATCGGGAACGGGCACGGCGAATCGGTCGAATTCGAGCGACCTGATCCATTCGACGGCCTCGCCGTCCGTGGACTGCTCCAGCCGAGCCGCGGTGTAGGCGGCATTGGATGCCACGTACCGATCGAGGAGAACGATATCGTTGTCCGAGAGCAACTTTCGGATCTCGTCGCCCGCGTCCCGGCGATCGAGCGCGAACATCAGAGCCATCGCGTGCACGCTGCCCGCGGTGTCACCGTGCTCGCCGTGCAACGCCTCGGCCGCCAGATCGGCGTGCACCGACCGGCCGTACCGGGGAAACCCGATGCGCTCGACCGACAGGCCCTCACGTTGCCACGCCGAAACGAGCCGACGGGCGAGCGTGTTCTTGCCCGCTCCGTCGACTCCTTCGATGACGAACAGTTTTCCCACTGACGGTGCGGTCAGTAGCGGTAGTGCTCGGGCTTGTACGGGCCCTCGACGTCGACGCCGATGTACTCGGCCTGCTCCTTGGTGAGCTTGGTGATCGAGCCACCGAGCGCTTCGACGTGGATGCGCGCGACCTTCTCGTCCAGGTGCTTGGGCAGGCGGTAGACCTCGTTGTCGTACTCGTCCGGCTTGGTCCACAGTTCGATCTGAGCGATGACCTGGTTGGAGAAGCTGTTGCTCATGACGAACGACGGGTGGCCCGTGGCGTTGCCGAGATTGAGCAGACGGCCCTCGGACAGCACGATGATCGAGTGCCCGTCCTTGAACTGGTACTCGTCGACCTGCGGCTTGATGTTGATCCGCGTGACATCGGGGGCCTTCTCCAGACCGGCCATGTCGATCTCGTTGTCGAAGTGGCCGATGTTGCCCAGGATGGCCTGGTGCTTCATCTTGCGCATGTGCTCGAACGTGATGATCGACAGGTTGCCCGTCGAGGTGATCACGATGTCGGCCTGCTCGATGAACTCCTCGACCGTGCGCACGTCGAAGCCGTCCATGAGCGCCTGCAGGGCGTTGATCGGGTCGGCCTCGGTGACGGTCACACGTGCACCCTGGCCCTTGAGCGCCTCGGCGCAGCCCTTGCCCACGTCGCCGTAGCCACAGACCAGAACGGCCTTGCCACCGATGAGGACGTCGGTGCCGCGGTTGATGCCGTCGATCAGCGAGTGGCGGGTGCCGTACTTGTTGTCGAACTTGCTCTTGGTGACGGAGTCGTTGACGTTGATGGCGGGGAACGTGAGCTCACCCGCAGCTGCGAACTGGTACAGCCGCAGCACGCCGGTGGTGGTCTCCTCGGTGACGCCCTGCACGGACGCGGCAACCTCGGTCCACTTGGACTTCGATGCCTCGAGCGAACGACGCAGCAGGCCGAGGAACACCTTGTACTCGTCCGAATCGTGATCGTCGTCGGTCGGCGGAACCACGCCTGCCTTCTCGAACTGCGCGCCGCGCAGTACCAGCATCGTGGCGTCGCCGCCGTCGTCGAGAATCATGTTGGCGGGCTGATCGGGCCAGGTGAGCATCTGCTCCGCCGCCCACCAGTACTCTTCGAGGCTCTCGCCCTTCCACGCGAACACCGGGACGCCCTTGGGCTCCTCGACGGTGCCGTACGGGCCGACGACGACGGCCGCTGCTGCGTGATCCTGGGTGGAGAAGATGTTGCACGACGCCCACCGCACCTCGGCTCCGAGCGCAACCAACGTCTCGATCAGCACCGCGGTCTGCACGGTCATGTGCAGCGATCCCGAAACTCGCGCTCCCTTGAGCGGCTGTACGTCGGCGTATTCGCGACGCAGCGCGATCAGACCGGGCATCTCGTGCTCGGCGAGCCGAATTTCCTTGCGGCCGAATTCCGCGAGGGACAGGTCCGCGACCTTGAAGTCGATTCCACCGCGGTGTTCCACGGTGAGTGCCGATCCTGACGTAACTGAGGTCGTCATCTTGCCTCTCCTGTTGACTGAGTGTCTGCCGTCCAGGCTATCGGGTCCGCACGCTTCGGGCTCCGACTGCCCGGAAGTGCAGAGGTGGAGCCTGTCGCCTGCGACCGATCGTCGAGAACCCGCGCTATCCGTTTCGTCCGGCTCGCGCCAGGATTCGAGCCCGTTTGCGGGGCAGAATGTTCGCTCGGGTGATATCTCCCTGGTAGTGCGCCAGTACCCGCGGATCCATGACCCGACGCCACAGCGGCGGAATTGCGGCGAGCATCACCATCGAGGCGTAGCCGGCAGGGAGCTGCGGAGCCTCGTCGCAGGAGAGCAGGGTCTGGTAGCGCTTGCCCGGATTGGCGTGGTGGTCACTGTGTCGCTGCAAGTGGTACAGAAATATATTGGTGCAGATCCTGTCGCTGTTCCAGCTGTGGCGGGGCGAGCACCGAACGTATCTGCCGCGATCGTTGGTTTCCCGGAGCAGGGCGTAGTGCTCCACGTAGTTCACCATCTCGAGCAGCACGAATCCGACGACGGCCTGCAACAGCAGGTACGGCGCGATGGACCAGCCGAACACGATCAACAGCGCGCCGAACAGCACCAGACTGAGCAGCCACGTGTGCAGCAGGGCATTGGTCGGGCTTGCGACCGAGCGGCCTTTGCGCCGAAGTCGCTGCGACTCGAGCTTCCATGCGGAGCCGAGGCCCAGAATCGTGCTGCGCGGCACGAAGCTCCACACGCTCTCGCCCAGTCGTGCGCTCGCGGGGTCGTCGGGCGTCGCCACTCGAACGTGGTGTCCGCGATTGTGTTCGACGAAGAAGTGCCCGTACAGCGTCTGAGACAGGGCGATCTTGGCCAGCCACCGCTCGTGCTGCTCGATGCGGTGGCCCAGTTCGTGGGCCGCGTTGATGCCGGTACCTGCCACCAGACCGACTGTGACCGCGAGGCCGATCTTGTCCACCACGCTCAGATCGCCGTACGCCCACATCCAGCAGGCGACGAAGAGCCCGACGAACTGAACGGGCAGGAAGAGGTACGTACACCACCGGTAGTACCGGTCGTTCTGCAGCTTTTCACTGGCCGAAGCGTCCGGATTGTGCCCGTCCTCGCCTGCGATCACGTCGATCACCGGAATGATCACGAAGAACACCAGCACGCCGCTCCACCAGAACAGCGGCATGCCCGTCCAGTAGACCAACTGCGACGGCAGCAATGCCGACGCCGGGGCCAGCAGCCCCAGCATCCATAGATATCGTTTGTTGTCCTGCCAGCGAACCGACCGCTCACTGGCCTTCGAATCCCGCCCCCCGAAAGCGACACCCGAACCCTCCAACGAAGGAATTCGGCCGTCCACACTCACTGTTGCAACACCCTCTCATCGAACTTTTTGAGTCCTCCAAGTCTGTTTTCGAGGGTATAACATTCCAGCGGTTTGATGTGACGCTATCTAAATTGAGCGGAAAGTTCCTGGTCGGAACGTGAGTCGGTGCATCCGCGTCGCCGATGCCGGGGTCAGTTCCCCGACCTGTCGGTACGAGCCTTCTCGGCTTCCCGCAGTCCCATCACCGAGTGCCGCCTGCTGTACACGACGTAGATGACGACACCGGCAGCCATCCAGACCAGGAAGCGCAGCCATGTTTCGACCGACAGGTTCAGCATCAACCACAGGCACGCGAGGACCGCGAGGATCGGCACAAGGGGAACCCAGGGAACGCGGAAACCACGCTCGAGGTCGGGTCGAGTTCGGCGTAGTACCAGAACCCCGGCAGAGACCAGCACGAACGCGAACAGCGTGCCGATGTTCACCATCTCCTCCAGCGTGCCGAGCGGAACGAAAGCGGCGAGCAGGCCGACGATGACACCGACCAGAATCGTCGTTCGGACCGGCGTGCCCTTCTTTCCGGTGTGTGCCAATGCACGCGGCACCAGTCCGTCTCGCGACATCGCGAACAGCACCCGGGTCTGCCCGAGCATCAACACCATCACCACGGTCGTCAGACCGGCGAGTGCGCCGAACGAGATGATGTTCTTGGCCCAGGTCAGTCCGTTGAGCTCGAATGCGGTCGCCAGCGTGGAACTGTCACCGGCCAGATCCGTGTACTTGACCATCCCGGTCAGAACCAGAGTGACGGCCACGTACAGCACGGTGACGATCGCGAGCGACCCGAGGATTCCGCGGGGAAGTGCCTTCTGCGGTTCCTTGGTCTCTTCGGCGGTCGTCGCCACCACGTCGAATCCGATGAATGCGAAAAACACCAGGGACGCCGCGGCCAGCAGTCCGTACCAACCAAATGTGCTGCCTCCCGCGCCGGTGACGTACGAGAGCAGAGATTGATGCAGTCCCTCGCCCGTGGATCCCGGTTCCGACGGCGGAATGTAGGGGTCGTAGTTGGCGACCTTGATGTAGAAGGCTCCGAGTACGACGACGAACAGCACGACGATCACCTTGATCGCGGTGATGACCAGCGACACCCGCGAGGACAACTTGGTGCCCGATGCGATGAGCACCGTCAGGACCACCACGATCAGCAGTGCACCCCAATCGAAGTTCAGTGAACCGATCTCGAGCACCGGAGCGGCCGTACCGAGCAGATCGCCCAGATAGAGCGACCACGCCTTCGCCACCACCGCGGCTGCGAGGCCGAACTCGAGGATGAGATCCCATCCGATGATCCAGGCGATGAACTCACCGAACGCCGCGTACGAGAACGTGTACGCGCTTCCGGCCACGGGCACCGTCGACGCGAACTCCGCGTAACACAGCGCCGCGAGTCCGCAGGCGATGGCCGCGAGCACGAAGGCCAACGACACTGCCGGTCCCGCAACGTTTCCGGCGGTCCGCGCGGTCAGGGTGAAGATGCCGGCACCGACGGCGACGGCGACACCGAACACGGTCAGATCCCAGGATCCGAGTTCTTTCCGGAGCTTGGTGTCCGGTTCGTCGGTGTCCTGGATCGACTGCTCGATCGATTTGGTCCGGAACCAACCCGTCGTGCGTGGGGTCTTCGCGGGCCGGTCTGCTCTGGTCATCGGGTCTCCGTATCGCCACTTCACATCTGTCGACGGATCACCGAACTCATCCGTCACTTCGATTCACTGTGGCATCAGACTATTGCCTCCGGGCGGACCGTTCGCACAATTACGCAGTCCGAAACCGCAAGCGGCGCAACGATGACCGAATTGCCCGATCTACACGCGTCCGACGGAGGCCACGAAGACCTCGGCCTCGCCCGACTCGGCGGTCACGGTGACGGATTCGTCTGCAGCGGGTATCCAGGCAGAGCTGCCCTGCGGCACCGTCAGCCCGAACTGGGTGCCCTTCGTGGCGGCCACGACGGTGCCACTCGTGCACAGCAGGATTCTCGGGCCGGAGCCGGGCACGGCGACCGTCTCCCCCGCCGCCACCGCAGTCCGGCTCAGCGCGAATTCGGGTGCAGGCGTGGAATACAGGTAGGTCGGTCGATCGTCGGCACCCGGGGTGATGGGCGAAAGATCGGCCGGCTCGAAATCCAACACGCGCAGCAGTTCCGGGACATCGACGTGCTTGGGTGTCAGTCCTCCGCGCAACACGTTGTCGGAGTTCGCCATGATCTCCACGCCCGTCCCGCGCAGGTACGCATGCAGGTTTCCGGCGTCGAGGTACAGGCCCTGGCCGGGAGTCAATGTGACCCGATTGAGCAGCAGCGCCGCGAGCACTCCGGCGTCACCGGGATACGACTCCCCCAGCTCGAGCAGAGTTCTGGCCTCGGCGGCGAATCGTCCACCGTCCGAGCGTGCGGGACCGGAAAGATAGTCGATGCACCCCTGGGCGACCGCAGGCAGAATGTCGTCCAATGCCTGCCCCGGCAAAGTGATCCACGAGGTGAACACCGTGCGCAGGCCGGAAGCATCGGGCTGAGCGGCCAGCAGGGTTCGATACCCGCCCAAGGCGGGGACGGCCAACGCGTCGAGCAGTTCGACGGTGTCGGTGGGCCGCCGGAAACCCGCCAACGCCTCGAACTCCGTGAGGGCGACGATCAGTTCGGGCTTGTGGTTCGGATCCCGGTAGTTCCGTACCGGTGAATCGATGGGGACACCGGCGGCGTTCTCGCGAGCGAAGCCTTCACGGGCCTGAGCACTGCTGGGATGCGCCTGCAGAGACAACGGCTCTTCTGCGGCAAGCAGTTTCAACAGATACGGCAGGCGTGACTCGAAGTGCTGCGCGGAGCCGCCCAGGTGAGTGCCCGGATCTCCGTCGATCAGCGTGAGCAGTGGCGTACTGCCGCCCTCGTGCACCACGTGCGCGGAGTCGGCCGGGTGAGCTCCGAGCCAGATCTCGGCCTCGGGATGATCGGACGGCACCGGTCGGCCTTGAATTCGAGCCAGTGCTGTTCGCGAACCCCATGCGTAGGACCGAACCGCGCCTCGCAAGAGCTGCACTAGCTACCGCCCATCAACAGCAGATACGCGGCAGTGGTGTCCAACCGCGTCGCCAACACGGACATCGTGTCGAGCACCGAGAGTCTATCCGGATCCGGTGCCGGTGCGGGGTTGTCGAATTCGGATCTCGCGCGGTCGCCGCCGAACAGCGCTTCACTCGAATCGGCGAGCAACAACTCCGATTCCGGAACACCGGCAATTCGTCGTTCGGTCATCGCCCGATCGGCGTCCGAGGCCACCACGACGACGCGCATCGGCAGCGCCGGTGGCGGCCCGTCGAGCTGCTCGTCGTGAAAGAACGAGTCGAATGTCTGTGGTGTGCGCGACGATTCGACAACCGACGCCCGGATGGACGCGGCAATGACGTCGCCCAACTCCCCCGCACCGACGACGACACCCGCCACCCGCAGCAGCACCTCGCTGCCGTGCCGAGCCACCTCGACTGCGGCAGGACTGGCCCCGGTCAGCACCACCCGCCGACCGTTCAACCCACTGGCGAGGGCCTTGGCCGGATTGTGGAACATCTCGTTGGACGGGCTGTTTCGTACCGCTTCCGCGTCGAGCAGATCCGCAAGTCGAGACAAATTGGGCAGCAACGTCTTCCACGATCCGCCGGCAACCGCCCCGAGTACAGCCACGAAGGCCGCGAGGTAGCGCATCAGAGCATTGTGGTCACGAACTGCGATTCGCGGCGGAAGCCACATGACTCTGGCTCCCCGGACGGCGCGCAAGGGCCCCTCCTCCGGGGCGACCACGACGACTTCGGCCCCACGCCGGGCTGCCGCGTCCACCGACTCGGCCAGTCGCGGATCCCCGGCGTCGTCGCCCGCCACCACCACCACGTCGAGCGGGCCGATCCACGGCGGGGTTCCGGTGCTTCGGACCAGGGGCACCCCCAGGCGATCACCGAGCGCGGCGACGAGCAGGGACGCCGCCCGGCTGCTCCGCCCGTCGCCGGTCACGATCACCACACTTCGGGGACGCAGATCGGCCAACCGCTCCAGGACCGACTCGTCGACCGCGGTCGCGACGGCGCGCACCTGCGCGCCCGCCAGCGCTGCGCTACGCAAGGAGCCCTCACGATCGGCTGCGATGAGAGCATCCGAATCGTCGAGATCGACCAGAGACGACACTGCCGTCATGGCTGCGACACCTCCCCTTACGTCACCCTGCGCGAAACCGCTGTATACCCACTCATGAACCCTCGGTAACCACTATTCCAGTCCGGCGCGAACGATGCTCAATATCTCTGTCGAAAGCGCATCGACGTCCGCTCCGGTGCGTGCTTCGACGTTCAGCCGGAGCAGCGGTTCGGTGTTCGAGGCCCGGAGGTTGAACCAGGCACCGTCGGCAAGATCGACCGTCACCCCATCGAGTCGGTCGATGCCGGCAGTCCGATCGGCGAATGCCGCCAGGACCGCCTCGGTGCGTTCGGCGGCGTCGTCGACGGTCGAGTTGATCTCGCCCGATGCACTGTAGGTCTCGTAGCTGGCCATCATTTCCGACAGCGGACGGTCCTGTGCCCCGAGTGCGGCGAGAACGTGCAGCGCGGCGAGCATGCCCGAGTCTGCACCCCAGAAGTCACGGAAGTAGTAGTGCGCGGAGTGCTCCCCGCCGAAGATCGCCCCGGTGTCGGCCATCTGCTGCTTGATGAAGGAGTGCCCCACTCGGGTACGAACCGGTGTGCCACCGAGCTCGGTGACCAATTCCGGAACCGCGCGTGAGGTGATCAGATTGTGGATGACCACCGCGCCCGGTTCCTTGGCCAGTTCCCGCTCGGCCACCAGGCAGGTGACTGCGGACGGCGAGACCGGGTCGCCCTTCTCGTCGACGACGAAGCACCGATCCGCGTCGCCGTCGAAGGCGAGTCCGATATCGGCACCGGTCTCGACGACGAAACGCTGGAGATCCACCAGGTTCGCCGGATCGAGCGGATTGGCCTCGTGATTGGGAAAGCTGCCGTCGAGCTCGAAGAACAGCGGCTCGATCGTCACCGGCAACGGCCCGAACACCGCGGGCACCGTGTGACCGCCCATTCCGTTTCCGGCGTCGACGGCGATCTTCATGGATCCGATTCCCGACAGATCGACCAGGTCTCGGACGAACTGCGCGTATTCGTCGAGCACATCTCGCGATGTCGCTGTTCCGGACGGCCCGTCGAACTCCGGTACCCCATCCACCAATTCGGCTTTGACCGTGGCCAGGCCGGTGTCCTGGCCCACTGGCTTGGCACCGGCGCGGCAGAGCTTGATCCCGTTGTACTTCGCCGGATTGTGACTGGCGGTGAACATCGCTCCCGGGCAATCGAGCATGCCGGAGGCGAAGTAGAGCTGGTCGGTCGACGCCAGCCCGATGTGCACCACGTCGAGGCCCTGAGCGGTGACGCCGTCGGCGAACGCCCGTGACAGTGCGGGCGAGGAATCACGCATGTCGTGGCCGATGACGACCGAGCGCGCGGCCCCTACCTCGTCGCGAACCAGTCGTGCGAACGATGCACCGACGTCACGCACGAACGCCTCGTCGATCTGTTCACCTACGACGCCACGGACGTCGTATGCCTTGATGACGGCGTTGACGGACTCTGCGGTTCGGGCCACGAAGATTCTCCTGGTGATCGTTCTTGACGACGCCGCACATCGGCGTCGGTAATCGAGCGTCGGTAGCGGTGCGATCCACACCGAGTATCGGCATACCGCAGCTGTCCGTTTCGGTCCTGCTCGTCGAACCTTGCCAGACGGCAGACGGACCGGCCAGTCGGACCGGCGCACACCACACTCGGTGTGCTCGGGCTGCTCAGGACGTGGGGTCGGGAAGAACTCGAAGGTGCCCGCGCCTGCCCGTTCGGACGGCCGGAGCGGATCGGCGTTCGGTGTCGGACGGCCGTGAGCTCGAGCGGTCGGAGCTCTCGCGGTCCTCGGACCGGACGCGATCGCCGCGGCCGGCCTCGCGCACGGCCTCGGCCAGAGCCGTCAGGTCGTCCTCGTCGGGGCTCGACGTCGAGTAGCCACCTTCGTAACGCACCAGTTCCCAGCCCTTGGGAGCGGTGGTGGTCGACGCATGTACCTCGCACAGATCCCAGGAATGCGGTTCGTCGACTGTGGCCAGCGGCCCGACGACCGCGGTGGAATCGGAGTAGACGTATGTGAGCGTCGCAACGGCAGAACGGTTGCAACCAGGCCTGCAGCAGCCACGCAGTGATCTCACGAGTGCAGAGTATCCGGTGGGTGCAACCGACCGAACGACCGACACACCGGACGAGCGCGATAACCTCCCCCTATGCCTCGATTCTCATCCGCGCGCAGGATCACCTCTCGGTCCGTGGCCCGGCACGGACGCGGCGTCCGCGGACCGGTTCTGCCCGAGGACATCCCGGCCAGGCGCTCACGAGCGGAGAAGTTCGACCGGCTGGTGCTCGAAGCGTTCGCGCGGATCGATCATCGATGGCACGAGAAACTCTCGAAGCTCGACATCGCCGTGGACGAGGTACCCAAGATCAGGGCGTTGGACCCGGAATCGGTGACGTGGCCACCCGAGGTGGTGGCAGAGGGTCCGGTACCGCTCTCGCGACTGGTACCAGCAGGCATCGACAAGCGCGGAGAGACGACACGCGCCAGGGTGGTGCTGTTCCGGCGGCCGCTCGAGCGGCGGGCGAAGCACCCGGAGGACTTGGAAGATCTGTTGTTCGAGGTTCTCGTGGAGCAAGTGGCCACGTACCTCGGCATCGACCCCGACGAGGTCGACCCGGCCGGGGTATGAACGATCCGTGCGGTTCCGATCACCGAGACCGAACGAAACCGCTCAGCCGATTCCGCGCTTGAGCCTGCGACGCTCGCGCTCGGACAACCCGCCCCAGATACCGAACCGCTCGTCGTTGGCGAGCGCGTACTCGAGGCACTCGTCCTTGACCTCACAGCCGAGGCAGATGCGCTTCGCCTCGCGGGTGGAGCCACCCTTCTCCGGGAAGAAGGCCTCGGGATCGGTCTGCGCACACAGAGCGCGCTCTTGCCACTGATCCTCGATCTCCTCGAACATCTCGTCGAAACCCGCGACGAGACTGAGGAACGGCTTGGCCGGGGGAACCGACTCGGCGACGAACGGCATCGAGTCGACGTCGGAATCGGAATCGAGTTCTGTGTCGGAGTCCGAGTCCAGTTCGGCGTCGACGACATCGACGTCGTTGTCGGACTCGTCCGTTCGGCCGACGTACGCAGAACCCGCGTCGATCGAGACGCTCGAATCTGCGCCGATGCCGGACTCGGTTTGCGGCGCGTCGTCGACAGCGCTGAGATGTGCAGTGGGTCCGCCCCGCTGATCACGTGTCACGTGCTGGTCATACATCGCTTCCGCCTCCTCACCTGTGGTAGCGCAGATACTTTCGGTCCTCGTGTTCTCGAATACCTTGCCCCGCGCCGATATTCGATCGAGCTGGTCCAACGTGCCGATCCGACTCTCGACCTCTACTCGACGTCCAGTCAGGGACGAACAGGAAGGGAACAAGTGTTCGAAACCAGGTTCGCTGCAATCGAACTCGTGTTGCGAACACCGAATGACATACCTGTGATTAGACACGTCCAGGTGTGTCGCGGTCAAGCCGATCGCGCAAATCCAATACCATCACATGCCCGAAATCGGCGCTCTCCCCGGATCGAAGCCCGTCCCGTGCGTGTCGCATCGGTTCTCCCGGTCACAAACGGTCCCCGCGGACGTCGGCCCACGGGTGGGCGCTCACCCCGCACCACCGCAACCCCATTAGGCTCGCGTGTTGTGAAAGTTACTGTTCTGGTCGGTGGCGTCGGTGGCGCTCGGTTTCTGCAGGGTCTGAAAACCTTGTTCGGCGACGAGCCCGAGCACGAGATCACCGCCGTGGTCAACGTCGGTGACGACGTGTGGATGCACGGTCTTCGCATCTGCCCGGATCTCGACACGTGCATGTACACCCTCGGCGGAGGAATCGACACCGAGCGAGGCTGGGGGCGCATCGCGGAGACCTGGAACGCTCGGGACGAGTTGGCGGCCTACGGTGCCGATCCCGACTGGTTCGGACTCGGCGACCGTGACATCGCCACACACCTGATCCGCAGTCGCATGCTGCGCACCGGCTTTCCGCTGTCCGCCGTCACCGAAGCGCTGTGCAACCGTTGGCAACCCGGAGTTCGGCTCCTGCCCGTCACCGACGACCGCTCCGAGACCCACGTCGTCGTCACCGATCCGGACGACCCGACCGGGGACCAGCAGCGCGCAATTCACTTCCAGGAGTGGTGGGTTCGGTACCGCGCGCAGATCCCGACCCACAGCTTCGCCAACATCGGAGCCGAACAGGCAACTCCGGCACCGGGAGTCGTCGAGGCGATCGCCGAGGCCGACGCCGTCGTCCTCGCTCCGTCCAACCCGGTGGTGAGCGTCGGTGCGATCCTCGCGGTGCCGGGTATCCGCGGGGCGCTTCGCACGACGGCCGCCAAGGTGGTCGGCCTCTCCCCCGTCGTCGACGGTAAGCCGTTGCGCGGCATGGCCGACGAGTGCCTGTCCGTCATCGGAGTGGAGACCACGGCGCAGGCGGTGGGCCGTCACTACGGAAGCCGAAGCGGTACCGGCATTCTCGACGCATGGCTGGTGCACACCACCGATACGGCGGTCGTCGACGGGGTGGACGTGCAGTCGGTTCCGTTGCTGATGACCGACCCCGAGACCACTGCGGTCATGGCCCGAACCGCTCTGCGCGCAGCCGGACTCGACCTGTGACCGACACTCGCGATACCGACTCGCTCCGATCGACACCCGAGGATCACGCTCCGGGCGGCTCGATCGAGATACTGCCGGTGACCGGCCTCCCCGAGTTCCGGCCGGGCGACGATCTGGCCGCGACCGTTGCGGACCGAGCGCCGTGGTTGCGTGACGGAGACATACTGATCGTCACCAGCAAGATCATCTCGAAGGTCGAGGGCCGTCTTGTGCAGGCACCTCGCGATGCGGACGAGCGAGATGCCGCCCGCAGAGTCCTCGTGGAACAGGAAGCCGTGCGCATCGTCGCACGCAAGGGCCGAACCCTCATCACCGAGAACCGACTCGGCATCGTGCAGGCCGCGTCGGGAATCGACGGCTCCAACGTCGACGGAGGCGAACTGGCACTGCTGCCCGAGAACCCCGACGCCAGTGCCGCCGCGCTCCGCACTGCGCTCGGCGCGCTACTGGGCGTGACGGTCGCCGTGGTCGTCACCGACACGATGGGACGGGCGTGGCGGATCGGCCAGACCGACGCCGCCATCGGTGCGGCGGGCCTGGGCGTCGTGCATGCGTATGCCGGAGCCGAGGACGGTCAGGGAAACGAACTCGTGGTCACCGAGGTCGCGATCGCCGACGAGCTCGCGGCCGCAGGCGATCTGGTGAAGGGAAAGCTCGGCGGAGTTCCGATCGCGGTCGTGCGCGGACTGACCCCAGTCGACGACGGTTCCACCGCGGCGACGCTTCTGCGCGGCGGCGAGGACGACCTGTTCTGGCTCGGTACCGCCGAGGCACTCGATCGCGGTCGACGCGAGGCGCTGCTGCGCCGGCGCTCGGTGCGCTCGTTCACCGACGAACCGGTCGATCCCGACGCCGTTCGTGCGGCCGTTGCCGATGCCCTCACCGCCCCGGCCCCGCACCACACCCGTCCGGTTCGATTCGTCTGGGTCAGAACCCCTGCTGTCCGGCGTCGACTGCTCGAGACGATGCGTGAGCAATGGCGAGCCGACCTGGCCGGCGACGGGCTGAGCGAGGAGCGGATCGCCGCGAGATTGAGCCGCGGCGACATCTTGTTCGACGCCCCGGAAATCGTGATCCCGTTCTGCGTGCCCGACGGTGCGCACTCGTACCCCGACGAGAGGCGTCGAACCGCGGAGGACACGATGTTCACCGTGGCTGTCGGTGCGGCCGTGCAGGGGTTGCTCGTCGCCCTCGCGGTGCGTGAACTGGGCAGCTGCTGGATCGGTTCCACCATCTTCGCCGCCGATACCGTGCGCGCCGAACTCGGCCTGCGCGCGGATTGGAAAGCCATGGGAGCCATCGCAATCGGGCATCCCAGCGAATCGCTGACCGTTCGGGATCCGGTGGTTCCCGGGTCGTCACTGGTGGAGCTCTGACGTGTCGGCGTCGACGCCGCCTCATTCGACTCTGTGGAGTTCGGTCGAAGCATCGCTCGATCGATGGGCACCGTCCGATTCGAACGACGAATCGCTCCGGCACACGATGCTGGCGTTTCTCGACAGCAGCCCGGACGCCTGCCTGCGGGCCAACGAGGCCGGCCATTTCACCGCGTCCTCGTTGGTGCTCGACACGTCGGGTACCCATGTGCTGCTGACCCTGCATCCGAAGGTCGGTCGGTGGATTCAGCTCGGCGGGCACTGCGAACCGTCGGACGAGACGGTTGTCGACGCAGCGCTACGGGAGGCCACCGAGGAATCCGGGATCGCCGATCTGACGGTCGACCCGATCATGCTCTCCGCGCACACACATCCGATCACCTGCTCGCTCGGTAAGCCGACGCGGCACCTCGACCTGAGGTTCCTGGTCCGGGCCCCGGACGGAGCGCGAGCAGTCCGCAGCGAGGAATCGACGGATCTGCGCTGGTGGCCGGTCGATGCTCTGCCCGACGACGCGGAGCGCGAGACGATCGACCACCTCGTGTCGCTCGCCGCGCGTCGTCGGTAGGGACCGCCTGGGTCAGACGTCGGTGGAGAAGCGGACTCCACCGTCGGGCAACTTGACGCCGGGCCACACGCGCGCTCCGCGGAGCAACTCGCAGCGGGCCCCGATGTCGGCACCGTCGCCGATGACCGCGTCGCGCACCAGTGCACGGGGTCCGATACGAGCACCGAAGCCGAGAATCGATCGCTCGACGACGGCACCCGCTTCGACGACGGCACCGTCGAACACGACGGCTCCGTCGAGGCGGGCACCCGCTCCGATCTCGGCGCCGCGTCCGACGACGGTTCCACCGATCAGCAGTGCGCCCGGTGCCACTCCCGCGCTCGGATGTACAAGCGATTCGCCGCGGTCCCCGTGCAGCGCAGGCGACGGCGCGATGCCGCGAACCAGATCGGCCGAGCCCTTGACGAAGTCCTCGGGTGTTCCCATGTCGCGCCAGTACGCACTGTCGACGTGTCCGTAGACCTTCTTGCCCTCGGCGAGCAAGGCCGGGAACACTTCTCGCTCCACCGACACCGGACGGCCGGCCGGAATGGATTCGATGATCTCGCGCTTGAAGACGTAGCACCCGGCGTTGATCTGATCGGTCGGCGGATCCTGCGTCTTTTCGAGAAACGCTGTCACTCGGCCGGATTCGTCGGTCGGCACGCAGCCGAACGCGCGCGGGTCGCCGACACGAACCAGGTGCAACGTGACATCGGCATCGGTGTTCCGGTGCGTGTCGAGGACCGCGGTCAGATCGGTGCCGCCCAGGACGTCGCCGTTGAAGACCATGACGTTGTCCGCGCGCAGGCGCGGAAGTACGTTCCTGATGCCGCCACCGGTACCCAGCGGCTCGGTCTCGAAGACGTACTCGAGGTCGATGCCCATCGAGGATCCGTCACCGAAATGCTGCTCGAACACTTCGGCTTTGAACGACGTTCCGAGGACGACGTGCTCGATACCCGCGGCCTTGATGCGCGCCAGCAGGTGCGTGAGGAACGGCAGCCCTGCGGTGGGGAGCATCGGCTTGGGTGCCGAGAGTGTCAGCGGCCGGAGCCGAGTTCCCTTGCCGCCGACCAGGATGACTGCGTCGGTACGTGCGGCGACCGATGTGGGACTATCCGGCATGTCCAGCCTCTGTTCTCTCGTCCGATTCTCGTCCGTCAACTGCTCGCGCCCGAAGCGCCGAGGCCACAACGATCTTCGAACGAAGACCGAGACCGCCACGCAGTGCCCATCGTAAGGGAGCCTGCCACGTTCGGTCGTGTCGATCGGCCTGGAAGCGGTACGCACTGGTGTGATGTGCGGGCAACATCACTTCCGGATGCCGTCCTGCCGCATGGCCTTTCGAGTGGGTCACCTCGACGTCGGGAACGTAGACGTTGTGCCAGCCCGCTCTGCCCAGCCGGTCGCCGAGATCCACGTCCTCCATGTACATGAAGTAGCGCGAGTCGAATCCGCCGATGGAATCGAACGCCGAACGCCGCAGCAGCAGACAGGATCCCGACAGCCACCCCACCGGACGCTCGCTGACGGTCTCGTTCTCCTGGCGATACCGCCGAGTCCACGGGTTCGTCGGCCAGAGCTTGCCGAGCACCGCGTGTCCCGCACCGGACGTGAGATCGGGTACCGACCGTGCCGACGGGTACCGCGAGCCGTCGGGCTCGCGAATGAGCGGTCCGAGGGCACCCGCCCGCGGCCACCGCGCCGCTGCGTCGAGCAGACCGTCGAGCGATCCGGGATGCCACCGCACGTCCGGATTGGCCACGACGACGAACTCGATGTCGGGGTCGATCTCGGCCACCGCGCGATTGACCGCTGCGCCGTAGCCGATGTTCGCACCGGTTAGCAGCAACTCCGCTTCCTCGAACGCGACCTCCGCTGCCTCGGGCGCGCCGTCGACCGAGCCGTTGTCCGCCATGATCACCCGAAGGGGCCGCGTCGTCGCCTCACGTAGAGACGTCAGGAACTGGTCAAGGTATTCGCCGGGTGAATAGGTCACCGTCACCACGGCCAGCTCGGAACTCACGCGGGCAAGACTAGCCCGATCTCGCGTCGAACCCTCATGTCGACTGCGTCAAGGCTGCTGTCAACGCATCCGACCACGGCCGCGCCGGGGTCAGACCGGCATCGACCCACGCCGTCGGTGAGAGCACCGAGTACGCGGGCCGAGGGGCCGGAACCGCGTATTCGGCGCTCGAGCACGGCTCGACTCGCTCGGGATCGGCACCGATCCCCGCGAACACCGCGCGTGCGAGGTCGAACCAGCTGGCCTGCCCCGCATTGGTGAAGTGCAGCGTTCGTCCGCGCACAGCAGGGTCGGCTTCGATCTCGAGCAGGCCCGACGCCAGATCCAGGGCGAACGTGGGCGAACCGATCTGATCGTTCACCACGGAGATCGTTTCGCGCTCGCCTTCGAGTCGGCGCATCGTGGTCACGAAATTCTTGCCCGTGTTGTCGTAAACCCAGGCGGTCCGCACGACCACGGCCTCGGGCAGCTCCTCGTGCACAGCGAGCTCGCCTGCGAGCTTGGTGCGTCCGTACGCCGACTGCGGTGCGGTCTTCGCATCGACCTCGTACGGTTCGGTTGCTGTGCCGTCGAACACATAATCGGTGGAGACGTGGATCAACCGGGCTCCGACACGCCCGCAGGCGCGCGCGAGATTTCGAGGGCCGTCCGCGTTGACCGCCGACGCCCGGTCCTCGTCGGTCTCGGCGGCGTCGACGGCGGTGTAGGCAGCGCAGTTGATCACCGTTGCCCCCGCGCTCACCGCGGCGTTCACGGCGTCGGGGTCGGTGATGTCCAGGTCGGCGGACGAATATCCGACCACCTCGACTCCGTCACCTCGTTCGGCGGCCAGAGACATCACTCGGCGGCCCAACTGGCCGTGTGCACCGGTCACCACGATCGCATTCACGGTTGCCAAGTGTGGCACGCCGCGTTCGCTTCGGCGAGGCAGCGACCGGTGACAAGTAACCTTCGAACGGCGGGGGGAGAACAACGAAGTAGGCGGGTTTCAGGCCGGCCGGAAACGAGAGAGGGTCGTCACGGTGCCACGAGATCCAGGCACGCCCGGAGGTGAGTGCACTCCCCCGCCGAGGCGGAGCGCTCCCCGGCGATCCGACGATCCCCGAGCGCGCACCTCGGGACGCTCCAGCGAGCGCGAGGGCGCCGCCCACCGATACGTCGACGACGAACACCGCGGAGAACGCCGCACCGGAGAACGCAGACATGGCGCTCCCAGCGAACGCGCGACCAGATCGCGTCGTCCCGATCGGCGAAGCCCTCGCGGTGGCGTCGAGCGACCCGGATCCGACGGCAGGGGCCCTCGCGTCGGCAGCACCCGATGGCCTGCAACCCACGTCGCGGTCGCAGTGTTCTCGATTCTCGTCCTGCTGGTGACCGGTTTCGCGTGGCGCAGTGTCGACAGCCTGCGCTCCAATATCGCCACCGCGGGTGGTCTCGGTCTCGGCGGAGCCGCCGACGGCGCCGTCGACATTCTGATGGTCGGCACGGACAGTCGTACCGATGCCCACGGCAATGCGTTGTCCCCCGCAGAACTCGCATCCCTCAATGCCGGCGAAGAGGTGGCGTCCAACACCGACACGATCGTGTTGATCCGCGTTCCGAACGACGGTTCGTCGGCCACCGCGATTTCCGTTCCGCGGGACTCGTACGTCGAGGTACCCGGTATCGGCATGTCCAAGATCAACGCCGCGTACGGCGCGACCAAGGAGAACAAGCGACTCGAATTGGTCGAGCAAGGAGTGACGGACGCCGACGCCGAATCCCAGGCCACCGAGGCCGGCCGCGAGGCGCTCATCGATTCGGTCGCCAACCTCACCGGGATCACCGTCGATCACTATGCCGAGGTGGGGCTGCTCGGCTTCGTGCTGCTGACCGATGCCGTCGGCGGTGTCGAGGTGTGCCTGAACAACCCTGTGCAAGAACCACTGTCGGGTGCGAACTTCCCCGCGGGCGAGCAGAATCTCTCCGGTTCGCAGGCTCTGAGTTTCGTCCGACAGCGGCACGATCTTCCGCGCGGGGATCTGGACCGCATCGTGCGCCAGCAGGTGTTCATGGCCTCGCTCGTGCGGAGTGTGCTCAGCGCCAAGACGCTGAGCAACCCCGGCAAACTGGGCCAACTCAGCACCGCGGTGCAGCGATCGGTGACTCTCGATTCCGACTGGGACATTCTGCAGTTCGCCACGCGCCTGCAGGATCTCGCCGGCGGCAAGGTCAAGTTCGAGACGATCCCGGCAGTCGACATCAATGCGACCACCGACTACGGCGAATCGATCGTGCAGGTCGATCCCGCTGCGGTGCAGAAGTACGTCGCAGGCCTGCTCGCCGACGGTAACTCGGCGGAGACCAACGCCGAGGATTCGGACGCACCGGCTGTCGATCCGTCGACGGTGACCGTCGACGTCGCGAACGACAGCGGTATCGACGGCCTGGCCAACGGTGTCGCCGGTTCGTTGACGGCGTTGGGGTACGTCGACGGCACCATCGGAAACTACGAGGGCGCGTCGATCTCGGCGAGCCGCATCCAGGCTTCCGATGTGGACAGCGATGCCGCGCGCGCCGTCTCCGCAGCGCTCGGCGGACTGCAGATCACCGCGGACGACACCCTGTCGGCGGATACAGTTCGGGTGGTCCTCGCGAACGACTACGCGGGGCCGGGCTCGGGTCAGGCTGCGACGGCGGAAACCGTTGCTCCCGAGTCGGGTACGGCGGTTCCCGAGGCACCGGCGGCCCCGATCGACGCCGGTTCCGTCGGTCCGATGTGCGTCAACTGATCGGCGTTCGCTCAGAGCGTGTGAATCGGAGTTGTCGAGCGTCATCTAGGGTCGTGGGGTGGCTTCGAATCTGACTCAGACCCTGCTCGACCCGATTCTCGCCGCCGATCCGGCCGGTCCGCGCATCACGTTCTACGACGACGCGACCGGGGAGCGGGTCGAGGTGTCGGCGGTGACCCTCGCGAACTGGGCGGCCAAGACCGCCAATCTGTTGCGCGACGAGTTCGGCTTCGAGGTGGGTGGCAGGGTGAGTGTGCTGTTGCCCGCGCACTGGCAGACCGCTGCGGCACTGCTGGGAATCTGGTGGGCAGGCGGCGAGGTGATCCTCGGGGCCGACGACTCCGCGGACGTCGCGATGGTGTCGGGTGATCGGCTCGACGAGGCTCCCGACACAGACGAAGTGCTGGCCTTCTCGCTCGACGCCTTCGGCAAGGCGGTCCCCGATCTGCCGATCGGGATGACCGATTACGCGACGTCGGTGCGGGTGCACGGCGATCAGTTCAGGGTCGCGGGTTCCGGGAGCGCGGGTTCCGAGAGCGCAGCCGCGGCGCTGGACGGACGTTCGGTGGACGAAGTGCTCGCTGCCGCTCGTGAGCGAGCCGACGCACGGGCCTGGACGGCCTCGGATCGGGTCATGTCCAGCGCGTCCTGGACCACAGCCGACGAGCTGATCGACGGGCTGATCTCGGTACTCGTCGTGGGGGCGTCGCTGGTTCAGGTGGCACATCCGGACGAGGAGAAGTCGCAGCGGCGCGCCGAGACCGAGAAGGTCACCGGCAATCTTGCTCAGCCGGGCTGACGGTAGCCGCCGTCGGCGAGTCCGGCCTCGATCTCGTACTTGTTCGCCGGGCCCCGATGTCGCGCTTCTTCGGCGAGGTAGCGGAACGGGAAGCTGAGCCCGAAGTTCGCCCATTGGTCTGCATGGACCGCCTCGTGTCGCAGTACCCGACGGGCGGTGTTGCCCTTCGTCAGGTAGGCACCGCCGAATGTCGTTCCGCCGCGGCCGAATCCGCCACGCAGACCGGTGCACACGAACAGGGAGAATTCGTCGTCGAAACGCGCCGTGCCGCGCCAGAGTCGGGCATAGAACAGCGCCAGCCGCGTCACGAACATGGACTGCCGACTACCGCGACCGGCGCGCCGGATCTGCTCGCTTCGTGACACGGCTGCGCTCACCCGAGCAGAGTGGTGCGCAGAGCTTTGTCCTTCTCGAGCACCATGGCCTCGAGTGAGGCCTGGAACGCGGACATCCGTTCTTGCAGAGCCGGATCGGAGGCACCGAGAATCCGGACCGCGAGCAACCCTGCATTGCGTGCACCGCCGATGGAGACCGTGGCCACGGGGACTCCGGCGGGCATCTGAACGATCGAGAGCAGCGAGTCCATACCGTCGAGGTACTTCAGCGGCACCGGCACGCCGATGACCGGCAACGGTGTGGCCGACGCGACCATGCCGGGCAGGTGGGCCGCTCCCCCGGCCCCGGCGATGATGACGCGGATCCCGCGGCCTGCGGCCTCGCGGGCGTAGTCGAGCATGCGCTGCGGGGTGCGGTGCGCGGATACGACGCCTACCTCGAAGCGAATTCCGAACTCCGCGAGCGCTTCTGCCGCGGCTTCCATCGTCGGCCAGTCGGAGTCGCTGCCCATGATCAGGCCGACTGCAGGGCCTGAGTCGATCGTGTTGTCAGTCATCGTGCGGGTCCCATCCGTCGGTCCATTCGGCGTGCGACATCCAGTGCGCTGCGCGCTCGGCTCGCTCGCGCACCGAGGCCACGTAGGCGGGGTCGGCGAGCGAACCCGACTGCGCGCCCAGGATGTTCACGTGTCCGATCTTGCGATCCTTGCGCTCGCCCTTGCCGTACAGATGCACCTTCGCATCGGGCATGCGGGCGAACAGGTGATGCAGCCGCTCGTCCATCGTCATCTCGGGGGCCTGCGGCGCGCCCAGAATGTTGGCCATGACCGTCAGCGGAGCGAGTGGATCGGTGTCACCGAGCGGGTAGTCGAGTACCGCACGCAGGTGCTGCTCGAACTGCGAGGTGCGGCACCCGTCCATGGTCCAGTGCCCGGAGTTGTGGGGTCGCATGGCCAGTTCGTTGACCAGGAGCTTGCCGGAGGTGGTCTCGAACAGTTCGACCGCGAGATCTCCGACCACGCCGAGCGCACCTGCGATGTCGAGGGCAAGCCTGCCTGCGAACGTGGCCACGTCCTCGTCGAGGTCGGGAGCCGGTGCCAGCACCACGGCGCACTGGCCGTTGCGCTGCACTGTCTGCACCACGGGCCACGCGGCTCCCTGGCCGAACGGCGATCGTGCCACCATCGCCGACAGCTCACGGCGCATGGCCACCTTCTCCTCCACCATGAGCGGTACACCCAGGTCGAGTTGTGCGGTGACGATCTCCTCGGCTTCCTCGGCGTCTGCGGGCATCCAGACTCCGCGTCCGTCGTAGCCGCCGCGCACTGCCTTGAGTACCACCGGCCAACCGTGCTCGTCGCCGAACGCGATCGCGTCCTGCGCCCACGAGACCTCCGCGTAGGCGGGACCGGGCGCGCCCAGTTCGGCGAGCTTGCGACGCATGCGCAGCTTGTCCTGGGCGAAGATCAACGCGCTCGGCGGAGGTTGTACGTTGACCCCTTCTGCCACGAGAGTCTCCAGGTGCGCGGTGGGCACGTGCTCGTGGTCGAAGGTGAGCGCATTGGAACCGGTCGCGGCAGTGCGCAGCGCATCGAGGTCGTCGTGGTGGCCGAAGACGACGTCGGGGCTGACCTGAGCTGCCGGCTCGTCGGCACCGGCGGCGAGAACGCGAAGGGTCTGTCCGAGTTCGATCGCGGACTGATGAGTCATGCGGGCGAGCTGACCGCCGCCGATCATCGTCACCACGGGCATTCCGGTCGACGACGGGCGCGCAGCAGTGGGGCGCGGTTCGGTACCTGTCACGGCTCACCATGGTGTCATGTCGCACGCATTCGGTCCGAACCGGCAGCCGCAGGCGAGACGGCGGACTCGGCGAGGACCTGTGGAAACCCTGATGATCGGAGCCTCGGTTCGGCGGAACCGGAATGTGTTTCGTAGACTTCACCGTTGTGCCGACGATCGCAAGCGTGCTCCAGCGCTTACCCACGCCCCTTCGGGACCTCGCGATTCGGCACAGTGAGCTGATCAAGTTCGCCATCGTGGGTGGCACGACGATGGTCTTCGACCTCGTCATCTTCTATTCGCTCAGCCTGACGGTGCTCGAGCAGAAGCCGGTGATCGCCAAGATCATCTCGGGTGTCCTCGCCACCCTGCTCAGCTACTTCCTCAACCGCGAGTGGGCCTTCAAGCATCGTGGTGGACGCGAGCGGCACCACGAGGCGCTGCTCTTCTTCGCGATCAGCGGCATCGGCGTGCTCATCGCAGCCGGTCCACTGTGGATCGCGAACAACATCTTCGACATTCGCGACACCAGCGAATCCCTGACGACCGTGGTCATCATCGACTTCGTCCTCAACTACATCATCGGTAACCTGTTGCAGATGGCATTCCGGTTCTGGGCACTACGCCGCTTCGCGTTCCCCGAGGACAACGCGCGCACGATCCTGGAAGTGGACGCCGAACGCAACGAGGATCCGACCGACGCAGCGGACGCACTCGACCAACCCTGAGATGCACCAACGCTGAGTTGCACCACCCCTGAGATGCTCAGCGTGGTTCGCGCCGAGGCACCGCAGGCGACGGTTCCCGCCACGCAGGCAGGAACACCGAGAAGAGTGCCGGGCGGCGTCGCTGCAGTTCCAGACGGCCGCCGTCCGCCTCGATCAACGCCCGGGCCAGTGCGAGCCCGACACCGGTGGAACCGGCTCCCGAGAATCCGCGGTCGAAGATGTGCGGAGCAAGTTCGTTGTTCACCCCTGGCCCCTCGTCCGAGACCTCGACGCAGACCAGTCTCTCGCGGCGTCCCTCCGTGCTCTCGACGGCCGAGACGGCTCGAACCGCCACCGTGCACGCTCCCTCTCCGTGCACCAGGGAATTGTCGATCAGCACCGAGACCGCTTCGCGCAAGCGCGATCCGGTCACCGAGGCCTTCAGATCCGCGTCGCCCTTGATCGCCAGGGGCCGACCCACGTCCTCGAAGTTTCGCTGCCATTCGACGATGGTTCCTGTCAGCTCATCGACGACCGAGACCTCGTGCGCGTCGGCCGCGCCGTCACTACGAGAGGATCGAACGAGCTCGTCTATGGCAAGGGTCAGCCGATCCACCTGGTCCATCGCCTCGTTGGCCTCGTCTACCACCGCCGGGTCCGGGTGTGTGGAAATTTCGTCCAGGCGTAGACGGACAGCGGTCAGGCGACTGCGAAGCTGATGCGAGACATCGGCAACCAACGTGTGCTCACGCTGCAGCCGTCCGGCGATCTCGACGGTGGCCGAGTCCAGAACCTCCGAGACCCGATCGAGTTCGGCGATGCCGTGCCGTCGTGGATCCGGCCTGAAGTCGCCTTCGGCCAGGCGAGCAGCTCGCCGCGCCACATCCTGCAGCGGGTCGGCCAGGCGCTTGGCCGTCACGACGGCCACGACGGTGCCTGCCATCGCAGATGCGAGAACGACGAGCGTCACCGCTCCCAGCGCTTGGCGCTGAAGGGACCGCATGTCGTCGGACGGCACTTCGAGGCGAAGCGAACCCGAGGTACCCATCGACAGCGATTCCACCAGCGGGCGAGGCACGGACGACTGCCCGATGTCCGCGCGCGAGGCGGCATCCTCCGGAGTCGGATAGATGACCACGAGCCGGCCGCCCTGCGGGATCGCCAACCGGAGCGAGCCGATGTCGAGTTGACCCTCGATCAGCCCCGCAGACCCTTCCTGCGAGATGATCTCCGCCGCCATTCGATCCAGGCGTGCCTGCAGGTCGTTGCGGGTGAAATCCTCCACCCACAACCACGCGGTGTACATCAGGGGCAAACCGAGCAGCAACGCCGTCATGACGACGACAGCGAGAATCGAGACCAGAATTCGACGCCGCATCGACCGCTAGTCGCTGTTGATACGGAAGCCGACGCCGCGCACCGTGGCGATGCGACGCTCGGCCACCGGCCCTTCGTCGCCGATCTTGCGACGCAGCCAGGACATGTGCATGTCCAGAGTCTTCGATCCGCGCAACTCTGCATCGCCCCAGACCTCACGCAGGATCACTTCGCGAGAGACGACCTGGCCCGCATGGTCGAGCAGGACCTTGAGCAGCTCGTATTCCTTGTTGGCGAGAGATATTTCGGTGCCACCGACCAGGACGCGTCGGGCAGCGGGTTCGAGACGAATCGCACCGACCTCGATCGGGGAATCCTCCCCGGCACCACGGCGGCGGAGCAACGCACGTACGCGGGCCATCAGCTCGGCGAGCCGGAAGGGCTTACCGACGTAGTCGTCGGCCCCGGCGTCGAGACCGACCACGAAGTCGACCTCGTCGGTGCGTGCGGTGAGCATGAGTACGGCAACCTCGGATCGGTTGGCACGCACCTGCCGACACACTTCGAGGCCGTCCATCCCCGGCAGGCCGAGGTCGAGTATCAACAGGTCGAATTTTCCGTCCAGCGCACGCTGAAGGGTGGCGGGGCCGGTCTGTTCGACGGTCACCGTGTAGCCCTCGCGCCCGAGCGCTCGGGACAGGGGTGCAGCAATGGCTTCGTCGTCTTCGGCAAGCAGCACGTCGGTCACATCGGTCACCCTACGGTTCGAAGGTGAGAACAGCCTGTGTTACCTGCGTCTACCGGCTCGCCAACCGGGCTTGGACTCGCCGGCCGAATCCTCGGGCGTCGGCTCGAACGCCGCTTCCCGGCCGTGCAAGGGTTCGCGACGGTACTCCATCGAGTCGAATACTTGCTGGTAGAGCAGCGAATGGACGCGTTGTACGTGCGGAATGTCGTCGAACTCGAGTGGGTCGTCCGATGCCGAGGCGATGATCAGCGTGCCGGTCCGCAACATCCGGTCGATCAGTCCGTGTCGAAACTGCACATTGCTGATTCGACTCATCGGAATGTCGATGCCGGAGTGGGTGAGCACGCCTTGTCTGATCAACACTCGTCGATCGGTGACGATGAAATGCGTGCACTTCCAGCTGATCAGCGGCACCAGGCACCGCCACACGACGATCGCCGCCCACAGCACCGCGGTAGCGATCATGGCGGCGTTCGCAGCGGTCGATTCGAGGCGTGCACTCGCGGCCCCCAACCCGACGCCTGCCAGGCCCGTGACGAGAACGAACGTGACCGACGGCAGGACGAGCATCTTCCAGTGGGGGTGATGATGAAGCAGGAGCTCTTCCTCGTCGGCCAACGCGTCCTGTGGATAACCCACGTGCACTCCTGACTACTCGCTACGACTTCCGTCGAGTCGATATGGTCTCACGCGAGAGGTCGCAGATGAGTGACATCACCGGCGGCCACGGCCAGCACCGACGGGTGATCGGACCCGGGGTGCTCGACCTCGATCACGATCCGGCCGTGCTCGTCGACGTCGACCGCGGTTCCGACCTTCTCGTCGCCGCCGGGCAGATCGACTCGCACACGCTGCCCGATCGTGCCGCACCTCTCCCTGTACCGGTGGGCGAGGGCGTCGGTGTTCCAGTTCGAGTCCCGCCACGAGTCCACCTCGGCGGCCATCCCCCGCAGAATCGCCCGAACCAACGTGTCGCGGTCGAGAACCGCGGCCCCCTCCAGCGCCAATGACGTCGCCGTGGGTACCGGCAACTCGTCGACGGTCATCGTCACGTTCACCCCGAGCCCGATCACGACAGTGGGCGACGGTCCGTGCGCGGCGACCTCGGCCAGGATGCCCGAGACCTTCTTGCCTCCGATGAGGACGTCGTTGGGCCATTTCAGCCGAGCATCCACTTCACCGACCGTGCGCAACGCGTCGACCAGAGCGATTCCGGTCATGAGCGACACCCACCCGAGCACGGCGGGATCGATTCCCGGGAACTTCAGCAGCATCGACACGAGGATCTGCGACCGAGGCGCGCCGGAGAACGGTCGCGCATGCCTGCCACGTCCGCTGTCCTGGTGTTCGGCGATCAATGCCGTCCGGTCTGCGTAGTTGGCAACCCCCGCGATCAGGTCGGCATTGGTCGAACCGGTCTCCGCCACCACGTCCAGCCGGGACCACGAGGCCTGCGGGCCGTCCACCAGTGCCCGGCGAAGCGCGCGGACGTCCAGTGGTGGCCGATCGAGGTTTGTCCACATGCGCACCAGCATATGGGCTCGCCGTCAGGCCGACGGCCTGTCGGCAACCACCCTCGGTCGGGGCGCAGATCACACTCGCAGTTAAAGTGGTTCCCCATGACCAGCGTCCAGGATTCCACTGCACACGGGTCGGCCGAAGCCCCCGATATCCATACCACTGCGGGTAAATTGGCCGATCTTCGTAAACGTCTCGCGGTTGCGGAGATTCCGTCCGGTGAGGCAGCGGTGGACAAGGTCCACGCCAAAGGCAAGCTCACCGCCCGCGAACGGATCACCGCGTTGCTCGACGAGGGCTCGTTCGTCGAACTCGACGCCCTCGCCCGGCACCGCTCCCAGAACTTCGGGCTCGGGGACAACCGGCCCTTCGGTGACGGTGTCGTCACCGGCTACGGCACCGTCGACGGCCGCGATGTGTGCGTGTTCTCCCAGGACGCAACCGTCTTCGGCGGCTCCCTGGGCGAAATCTACGGCGAGAAGATCGTCAAGGTCATGGACCTGGCCGTCAAAACCGGACGGCCCCTGGTCGGGATCAACGAAGGTGCCGGAGCCCGCATCCAGGAAGGTGTCGTCTCCCTCGGGTTGTACGGCGAGATCTTCCACCGCAACGTCCGCGCCTCCGGGGTCATCCCCCAGATCTCGGTGATCATGGGACCCGCCGCCGGCGGGCACGTCTACTCCCCGGCACTGACCGACTTCGTGGTCATGGTCGACGGCACCTCCCAGATGTTCGTCACCGGACCCGACGTCATCAAAACCGTCACCGGCGAGAACGTCACCATGGAAGAACTCGGTGGCGCGCACACCCACATGGAGAAATCCGGTGTCGCGCACTACGTCGCATCCGGAGAACAGGACGCCCTCGACTACGTCCGCGACCTCCTGTCCTACCTACCGAGCAACAATCGCGCCGACGCCCCCCGCACCGCACCCTCGGACCCGATCGCCGGGTCCATCGAAGACAATCTGACCGCCGAGGACCTCGAACTCGACACCCTGATCCCCGACTCACCGAACACCCCGTACGACATGCACGAGGTCATCACCCGGATCCTCGACGACGACGAATTCCTCGAAGTCCAACAAGGCCGGGCCCGCAACATCATCGTCGGGTTCGGGCGCATCGACGGCCGATCGGTGGGGATCGTGGCCAACCAACCCACCCAGTTCGCCGGAACGTTGGACATCGATGCTTCCGAGAAAGCAGCCCGCTTCGTCCGCACCTGCGACTGCTTCAACGTCCCGATCATCACCCTGGTCGA
Organism: Rhodococcus sp. IEGM 1372; assembly: GCF_030056835.1. Classification (NCBI taxonomy): domain Bacteria; kingdom Bacillati; phylum Actinomycetota; class Actinomycetes; order Mycobacteriales; family Nocardiaceae; genus Rhodococcus; species Rhodococcus sp. IEGM 1372. Next base: position 431,584 of record NZ_JASHKS010000001.1, read on the forward strand.
TGTTCCCGGGTTCCTGCCCGGCACCGGGCAGGAATACAACGGCATCATCCGACGCGGCGCGAAACTGCTCTACGCCTACGGCGAAGCGACCGTCGGCAAGATCACCGTCATCACCCGCAAAGCGTACGGCGGCGCCTACGACGTGATGGGTTCCAAGCACATGGGAGCCGACGTCAACCTCGCCTGGCCGACCGCGCAGATCGCCGTCATGGGAGCCTCCGGTGCCGTCGGGTTCGTCTACCGCAAACAGTTGCTCGAAGCCGCCAAGAACGGAGAAGATGTCGACGCCCTGCGCCTGAGGTTGCAGCAGGAATACGAAGACACCCTCGTCAACCCCTACATCGCCGCCGAACGCGGCTACCTCGACGCCGTCATACCCCCCAGCCACACCCGCGGCCAGATCGTCACCGCACTACGACTACTCGAACGCAAACAAGTCACCCTCCCACCCAAGAAACACGGAAACATCCCACTATGAACGAAGCGAATCATGACGCAGCGAGCGACGAAGCGAATCATGACGCAGCGAATCCGAGCGAGGTGGTTTCCCCGTCCCCTGCGGCTGTTCGGGTGGTGAAGGGCAATCCGAGCGACGAGGAAATCGCCGCTCTGGTGACGGTTCTGACGGCTGCCCAGGGCGGATCCGAGTCGACGGGCGATTCTCGTCCTCGTGAGCTGTGGGGTTCACCGGAGTTGCTGCATCGCCGATTCGCACCTCAGTCGGCGTATTCGTATGCCGCGTCGGGCCGCTACCCACGGTGACGATGCGGTCGTCCGTCGATGCGCCGGGGCCTGTTCGTCTGGTCCTGGCGTCGGCGTCGCCTGCGCGTTTGTCCGTGCTGCGCGGTGCCGGGGTGGAGCCGATCGTCCGGGTGTCGGGTGTCGACGAGGATGCGTTGACAGCAGCGCTCGGGCCGTCGGTGTCTCCGGAAACGGTGGTCACGGAACTGGCCCGAGCCAAGGCCGCCGCGGTGGCCGAGACGTTCTCGGATTCGAGCGACGATCTGGTGATCGTCGGCTGCGATTCGATGTTGGCCATCGGCGGGGAGCTGCACGGTAAGCCACATTCGGTCGAGGTGGCGCGCACGAGATGGCAGTCGATGGCGGGCAACAGCGGCGACTTGCTGACCGGCCACGCTGTGCTCCGGGTGACCGACGGAGTGGTCGTGGCGCAGGCTGCAGCGCACAGTTCGACCGTCGTACATTTCTCGACGCCGTCCTCGGTGGACTTAGAGGCCTACCTCGACTCGGGTGAACCGTTGTCGGTGGCCGGGGCGTTCACGTTGGACGGGCTCGGCGGCTGGTTCGTCGACCGCATCGAGGGCGATCCGTCGTCGGTGATCGGCATCGGCCTACCGCTGGTGCGAACACTGCTCATTCGTGTGGGTACGTCCCTGGCCGCACTGTGGGGCAGCGCCCCGGCCTGACCGTCCGGCTCCGCCGACCGCTGGGCCGGACGGAGCCGAGTCCTGCCGTCAGGGCAGAAGATCGATCAATTCGCGAGCCCACTCCTCGGCCATGGTCTTCGGCTTGATGTTCGACGAGCTGTCGTGCCGAGCATGAGTACCGACCTGCTTGCCGCCGAGCTCGGTGAGCTTCTCGGCGATGATCTCGCCGCCGCGGTTGAAGGTGTCCTCGTAGACCCGGTCGCCCAGACCGAACACCGCGAACTGCAGTCCCGCGAGGTCCGGCGCATCCTCGACGAGCGCATCGAAGAAGGGTTCTGCACCGGTGGGGAGCTCTCCGTCTCCGTAGGTGGAGCAGATGACCACGTGGAAGTCGTCGGTGTCGATGTCGGACACCTCGTACTCGAGCATGTCGCGTACCTCGGCGTCATGATCGCTGAGCACGTCCGCAATCTTGTCGGCGACCTCCTCGGCCGTACCGGTCTCGGACCCGAACAACACGACCACTGCCATGGATCGCTCCCCTTTCTCACACCTGCTCGAACACTCGAACAGTCGGAAAGCATAGCCTCACCGGCGATCCGGTCGAAAATCCGTCCTTGCCCGCCATTGTGACTTGTCTCGAGGTCACCAGAACTCGGGCGTCAGGCCCCATCGATCGAACTCCACCTCGACGAGCCCTCTCAGGTGCTCCTTGCTGGGAAAGCTGTCCGGATCGAGCCCGGTGACGCACAGGGTGGCGCGTTCGCCCGATTCGTTCCACCAGGCGCTGACGCCACCGCCCGTGCGGCGCAGTAGGGCCACGTCGGTGTTCTGCGTGATGGACCTCATCGCCACCGCGGTGGCGTCCAGACCACCGATGGTCCGCAGTGCGACGCCTCTGGCACCGAGATTCGAGCACAGACACAGCGGGGCCGAGCCCGACGCGGCGAGTTTGGCCACGATCGCGTCGGGCAGCAACTGCATCAGCGGTTTGAGGAGCTCGAACGTCGTGGTGACCGTGCGATCGGCCTGGGTTCTGAAGGCGTTTTTGCTCGCCGCTCGAATTGCTCCGAGATCGTCGAGGTACGCCCCTCCCGGCTCGACGTGGATCGAGACGCCGGACGTCGCGTTGGCACGCCGATCACCCGTGGTCCTGGTACTGACCGGGAGGGCGACGCGTACCCGGTCCTCGGTCGAGACTCGGCCGCTGCCGGTCAGTATCCCGAGCACCACCGCGACCAGGAGGCTGTTGGAACTGCCGCCTTTGTTCGCCGCGGCGGCAGACCACTCCGCAGACAGACAATCGACGACGACGGTGCTCGGCGTCCACGCGCCCTCGGCAGGGGCGACGATCGCACGCGGACGGTCGGCACCGGTGCCCTCCGGTGTTCCTGCGCTCGCGTCGGCGGACGCCGTGGACCGTGCCCGTACCGCCGCCACCGCGGTGCGGCCGAGCGCTCGTGCCGCACCCGAGAGCGCTGCACCGACACGGCCGAGACCATCGGAGAGATCGGCACGGGAGATCGCCGTCGCGGACAGGGGACCGTCATCGAGGCCGACGCGCAGAAAATCGTCGGGGACGGCATGTCCGGCCAGCGCGGCCGCGGCTGCGGAGGTGAGTGCCCCGCCGTCGCCGACGACGTGAGAGCCGACCAACGACACGACCGTGCCGCCTTCTTCCACCGAGGTGGCCGACAATCGCCACGCCGGTCCCCCGATCGGATCCAACGCCACGGCGGCCTCGTCCTCGATCCACCTGTCGACCGCCGCACGGGCGATCGGTGGCCCGATCACCACCGGATCGGCGGGTCGACGCGCTGCGGTCCAGCTGTCACGGGCTCCGGGCACCCGGGCCCGTCGAACGGATCGATCGATCGGGCCTTCGGCGAGCATTCGCCACATCGATCGCAGCGCGTCCGGAGCGACGGCGCGGTCGAACCGCCAGACGATCTGGTTCACCACCGGTACCCCGAGAACGCATTCCATCCGGAGGAACAGGTCGTCGTCGTACGTCAGTCTTTCCACCCCGCGAGACTATCGCTGCGCGAGCGCGGACGCAGGTGGGCCGCAAATGTGTTTCCCGCCATATGTTTTCCGATCCGAACTGCGGCGGGCGGGACTGATAGGTTGAGGACGTTTTCCACGCCGACGCGACTGCGAGTGACCCTATGAAGTTCGTGATGCCATTCAACGGCAGTCGCGGTGACGTGACGCCCGGTCTTGCGCTCGGCGTCGAACTCGCGGATCGCGGACACGACGTGGTGTTCGGCGCACCACCGAACCTCATGGACTTCGCTCGCGCGAAAACGGCTGAGTCCGAACGAATCGGCGTGGTCTCGTTCGGGCCGGACACCCAGCGACTGCTGGAGTCGGAGTTGATCAGGGTGCGGATCAAGTCGCGTAACCCGCGGACCAAGATGGCGGCACTCGCGGAACTGGCCAATTACGGCTGGGATCAGATGACGGTCGAACTCGAACGGATGGCCCAGGGCTGCCACGCGATCGTCACCGGTTCGCTGGGGCAGGAGATGGCGTTCAACATGGCGGAGCACACAGGCAATGCTTTTGTGGCACTGCACTATTGCCCGCTCCGGCGCAACGACGTCGTGCCCGTGACCCCGGGCATCGCATTACCGGGATACGTCAACCGGTCGATGTGGGCGCTGGCGGAGTCGATGCGCTGGAAATCCATGAAGGCCCGCGAGAACGCGCAGAGGAAGTCCCTGGGTCTGGCACCGACGCGTCATTCGCTGCCTGTTCGGTCCGAACGCTACGGCGGAGTGGAGATTCAGGCGTACGAGTCGGCGCTGTTCCCCGGGCTCGCAGAACAGTGGGGCTCACACCGCCCGTTCGTCGGATTCCTGGGGCTGAGCAGCGCTCGCGTCGACTCCGATCCCGCGTTGGAAGAATGGCTGCAGGCAGGCTCCGCGCCGGTGTACTTCGGCTTCGGCAGCATGCCCGTCCCCGATCCCGCGGCGCTGTTGCGCATGATCGAGAACGTGACCCGAAGGCTGGGCGTTCGCGCTCTCGTCTGTGCCGGCTGGAGCGACCTGATCGGTGCCGATTCTGCTGCTGTCCAATCGAATTCGAACATCATGATCGTCGAGTCGGTCGATCACGCGAGCATCCTGCCGCGATGCGTGGCTGCGGTCCACCACGGTGGCGCAGGCACGACGGCTGCGACGGCGCGGGCCGGCCTGCCGACACTCGTCTGCTGGTTCAGCGCCGATCAGCCGTTCTGGGGAGCCGCGCTGCGCAGGATCGGAGCCGGCACCAGCACGAAATTCTCGACCTTGACCGAATCCGTTCTCCAGCAGGGCATTACCGATATCACCACCGAACGCGCCAGGCAGGCGGCACGCCGACTCGCCGAGTCAGTCGCCCCGACTGCAACTGCAGTGGCCGCAGCTGCCGACATCACCGAGGCGGCAGCGCGGAACCGCTGACGCACTCACCAGAATCGCGCAGTCAACTCCCAGCGACCCAGCGCCTCCGCCAGATGGTCACGCAGTGCCCGGTCATCGACGAATCGATCGGGATCCATGGCGTGGACCGTCACGGTGACGCTCGCGCCCGTCTCGCACAGCCAGGCCGTCAGCCCACCGTCCAACGATCGCGCGAACGCGGCGTCGGCACCCGCAAAGGTCGCCCTGCCCGATACGGCACGAGCTTCGATACCGGCCACTGTGGTGAAGACCTCGGGCAGAGCACCCAGGTTCGACGCCAGGCCTTCCGCACCGTCACGCGGTTGCGGAACACGCGCGACCACGGCGTCGGGCAGCATCTGCACGAGGGCCTGCGAGATGCCTGCGGGTGGTAGACCGGCAGCCTGCCTCGCGGCGAAAGCGGTGAACGCCGCCTTGCTGATTTTCCGAATCGTCGACAGATCGCGGTCGGCCGCGTCGGTGACGGGGACCTCGATCTTGACGATCTTGGTGGCATTGGAGCGAGTGTCGTCGACGGTGCGATCGCTGACCGGCAAAGACCATTGCACCGAGTCTCCGATCGAGGCTCGCCCGGCCTGCCCCGAGGCTGCCGTCAGAACGGCGATGAACAGTGAATTGGACGTGCCACCCCATTGCTGGGCAGCCGCTGTCCAAGTACCTGCGTCCACCTCTGCCACCGCGCGAGGCGATACCCAGTCTGCATCCACGGCACCGGCCGTCGGCTGCGAACGAGTCGGCTGCGAGCGCGGGACAACGACGTCCGGACCGGATCGGGTGGGAATCGGTAGCGCGGACGCAGCGGTGTTCACCAACCAGCCGGCTACGGACCGCACCTGCCCCACGGCGTCTCGCAGGTCCGAGCCGATGGCCGCGATTCCGTCCTCGGTCGGAACCGACCGAGGGTGCACGGACGGGGCGTTCGCAGCCGCGAACGCGGCGATCAGAGCGCCGCCGTCGGCGACCATGTGCGAAGCGACCAACGAGAGCACCGTCCCCCCGTCGGCCAGAGGAGCTGCCGCCAGTCGCCAACCGAGACCGGTCTCGGGATCGATGTCGTCATCGATGCAACCGTCGGCCCAGGCCGACACTTCGGTCGATTCGATGAAGTGTGGGTGAAAATCCAATGAATGGGAGACGTTCGAGGCCACCCATCGAGCGCGGGCAGTAGGCACCGTCGACGAGACCACTCGGCGCGCGAGCAGACCGTCGGACAGGTTGTCGCGTAGTTTTTCCAGGTCCACTCGCTGGACGGTTTCGTCGAACCACCACAAGAACTGGTTGTAGACGGGATATCCGATGCCGTGATGCATTCGCAAGAATAGGTGATCGGCAAATCCAATTCGAGTCACGCGCCGAACCTACTACATCCACGAAGCAGGGGTAGTGGTGTCAATTCGCCACACCAATGCATTCACATTCGGCAATAGGTGCACGAAAAAGGCGTCCCGAATGTGTCCCGGACCATGTTCGATCCATTCGGTGGCGTGGGTCGTGTTTCGGGTCGCACGACAGTTTGCACCACACTTCGATTGTGAACTATCATCACGCTGACCAGCAAAGTCAGTGATTCGTTCAAAAGATACGACAATCGGACGCTCCCTCGACTCCCGATCGGCGACCGGCGAGTCAAGACGCTCGACAGTGAGAAGTATTACTTTCTCGCGCTGCGAAATAATTTCGCTTTCGCCCTATCGTGTTCTCTGAACTCACTTCGGGTCGACGGCAACGACGTTGTTCTTTCAATGCGGAAAGCAGCAATCCAACAGCAATCGGATAAAACGACCGGTCGGCTGCCCGATCATCGCCGACGGGTTTACACGATCGACTCGACCGTAATCGAACGTGCAATACCGAACCAACGCCGCGCACCGCTGACCGAGCCCGGAACGGAAGAGGACTCCCATGGAATACACCGAACTCGCCGACTACCCCCTCCCCGCCGGTCGCCTCACCGAGTGGGTCCCCCGCGTCGACGACGACCGTTGGGAACCGGACCCCCGCGGTCTGTCCTACACGCACCAGGACCATTGCGAGCGCAGCGCTCCGGGCTCGTGGATCGGCACGGTGTTCGAGATTCATCGCCGCTACGACGTCGAGGCAGTGCGCGCAACCATCACCGCGTACATGGGTCGGCACGAGGCATTTCGGACCAAGGTCAGGCGCGACGAGGAATCCGGTTCCTGGCTGCGCTACACCGCACCCACGGATGCAGTGCAGGTGACCGACCGGGCCCACACCGAACCCCGGACCGAGACTCAGGTCTTCAGCCATCTGCACTCCTGGTTCGGCGACACCGTCTCCCCGACGGCGTGGCCGCACTTCGTCCTCGCGACCATCGAGCCGGACGACGCATCACGCGCTCTCTCGAACGGGCCGGGTGAGTCGTTTCTGCTCGCGTTCGCCGCCGACCACTCGGTGATGGACGCATACAGCCAGATCTACGCCATCAACGAGATCGACAGGCTCTGCGCGCACGCCCTCGAAGGCATCGACCCCCAGTTGCCCGAGGTCGGCAGCTATGTGGACTTCAGCCAGTCCGAGAGGGCTCTCGGCGAGACACTGACCGGTGACCACAGCGCCGTGCGCACCTGGCAGGACTTCCTTGCCGTGGAGGACGGACGCTTTCCCGCATTTCCCCTTCCGGTGTCGGTCGACCGGTCGCTCACCGGCCCGGCCGCACAGAGCAGCATCTCGTCCTGGCTGCTGACGTCCGAGCAGTCGGATGCCTTCAACGCTGCATGCCGTAACGCCGGGTACAACATGCAGGCCGGAATACTGGCCGCGCTGGCGCTGACGAACGTCCGCCTGTCCGGTCGCACGACGTTACGCACCGTGATGCCGATGCACACCAGAGACGAACAGAAGTGGGCCGCGGCGGTGGGGTGGTACGTCGGGATTCTGCCCATGGAGATCGAGCTCGGCGACGCTCGCACCTTCGGGGAGGCAGTCGCGGCTGCAGCAACTGCAGGCGCGGCGAACAAGGGGTTGGCACGGATGCCGTACTCCAAGATCGCCCAGATCCTCGAGTCGACGGAAATTCCTCGATTCGTGGTGTCCTACATCGATCTTCGATTCCTCCCGGACGCCGAGCAGTGGCAGGACCGCAAGGGTCGGGCTCTGCGGAGCAACTGCCACGCCGAGGACGAGGTCTACTTCTGGGTCAACCGGACGCTCCAAGGGCTCAACATCTCCGCGCGATTCCCCAGCTCGGATGTCGCGTCGACCAACGTCCACCGCTTCATCACCGAGTTCGTCGCCGTGCTGACGGCAGTGATCGACTCCGACAGTGGTACCGATACGGTGCTCACGTCGGCCTCACGGTCGGTGACCGTCGCCGCAGAGTGAGTCGTCGAATCAGCCCGCGGCCCTTATCGAGGAGGATGAAGCGACCATGATCATCACCGCTATGGGCAGATGGAATCCTGCTCCCGGCCGACTGCTCGAATGGCATCCCACTTCGGCTGCCCGTGCGAGTGCCCAAGCGGCACCTGTCGATTCGACTCCGGTCTCGTTTCTCCAGGAGGACCACTTGAAGGCCGCATGGGCGGCCCGCGAACGCGGCGATGTGCACACCGCGTACACCGGGGTGGCAACCGAGATCGACGGTGACGTGGACACGGATGCGATGAGCCGCGCGCTGGCCGCCTACGTGCTGCGTCACGAGGGCCTTCGATGCTGGTTCGAGGTCGAGGGAAACAACGTCGTTCGGCATCTCGCCCCGCCCGAGGTCGCGGCGTTCGAGGTGACCGACGCCGGAGAAACCACGGACGACGACCGATTCCAACGGTACGTACGAGGGCGTTTCTCGTCCGAGGCGACCGCGGACGCCTGGCCCGGATTCGTCGTCGGTGTCGTGGCCAGGCCCGGCAGCTTCACCCTGTACTACGGCGCAGATCACGCATTCACCGACGGCGGCTCGCAAGCGTTGGTCATCAGCGAGTTGGCCGATCTGTACGCACTCGAGACCGGCGCGGACGTACCTACCCCGGCAGAGGCAGGCAGCCATCTGGCCTACGCCGCCGACGAACGGGCTCGGGCCGCGACGTTCGGAGCCGATTCTCCCGAAATCGCGGCCTGGCGAGACATTTTCACCAGACACGACGGCCGGATGCCTCGGTTCCCGCTCGACCTCGGCCTCGCGCCCGGCGAGAAAGCTCCGGTCCGCATCGTCGAACGCGACCTGTTGAGCAAAGAACTGACCGCTGCATTCGACGCCGCATGCAAGGCCGCCGGGGCCCGGATGAGCAGCGGCATATTCGCCGCCGTCGGGATCACCGACTTCGAGTTGGCCGGTAACACCGACTACTTCGGGATCACCGTGCTCAGCACCCGGCATCACGGTGACTACGGTCAGTCCCAGGGATGGTTCGTCAACTTCGCTCCGGTCGCATTCGAGGTGGCGGGACACGAGAGGTTCTCCGACGTCGCGGCTGGAGCCCACCGAGGCTTCGAGCAGGCCAAGCAGATCGCGGAGGCTCCGGTGCACGCCGTGCTGGGCGCGCTGGCCGCCGACGGAACTCTCGGTAGCGAGTTGGCAGTGAGTCCGAACATGCTCTCGTACATCGACTTTCGCTGGTTCCCCGGCGTCGGACGAGACGCGGACACGCGCGCGAAGCATTTCACCGGCGAGGGTTCGACGTCGAACGCATCGATGTGGATCAACCGAGACGGTGAGCACCTGTACCTGGTGGCCCAGACCCCTGATACCGACGTTGCCGCCGCAGCGGTGAAGCGGTACCACGATCATCTGGCGCATGTACTGGAAACCATTGCACGCGAAGGTGATTACAATCTGACGCTCGAAAATCTGGTTCAGGAGCCGGCCGGTGCGGGTCACCTCGATCACTGAGTACACCCCACGCGCGGGCACCGTCGTCGAGTTCACCGCCGTCGTCACCGGGAAACCGCAGCCGTCGACGGTTCCGCCGTCGTTCAACCAACGGTTTCACCTCGGCGATCTGGACGAGGCCGAGCGTGTCTGGATTGCCGGAGCCTTCGAGGTGCAGGGCAGGCTCGACACCCGCGCACTGGGGTGGGCCTTCGAGCGCCTGATCGACCGACACGACACCCTGCGCAGTTCGTTCGTTCGCGCGGCGGCGGGAATCGAGCGGATGGTTCACGAACCGGGTGCGGTCGAGATGAGGCAAACCACTCGAACCACCTTCTCGTCGGGGTCCATGCTCCGGAGTCACCTCCGAAGTTCACTCGAACTACACTGCGACGCACGACGATACCCGTCCTACACGTGTTTCGGAATCGATCGGCCGGACACCTCGACGGTGTTGTGCGCATTCGATCATTCCAACGTCGACGCCATGTCGATCGCAGTCGTGGTCGACGAGATCAACACCCTGTACGACGCCTACCGCCGCTGCCCGTCGAACCCGGAGGCAGCCCTGCCTCCGGTCGGTGGGTTCGTCGAGTACTGCCGTGTCGAAGCAACCCAGCCACTCGTCGATCCCACGGACGAACGCATGGTGCGGTGGTCGAATTTCCTCACCGAGTGCGGTGGCACCACGCCGCGTTTCCCACTCGACCTCGGCGTCGCCGAGGGTGAAACCGCGCCTCAGGCAACGACTGTCACGCCCTTGCTCGACGCGCAGCACACCCTCGACTACGCGCAGCTCTGCGCCCGTTCCGGAGCCGGGATGTTCGCCGGGGTCGTCGCTGCGATCGGGCAGGCGTGCGCCGGGATCGGCGGACCGAGCCGCATGCCGTTCCTGTTCCCGTTGCACACCCGCCATGAGCAGCAATTCTCGCGTGCACTGGGCTGGTTCACCACGAACGCTCCCATGACCGTGGAGGTAGAACACGACCTCACCGACACGATCACCGCGGCCCACCCAGCGTTTCGTGCAGCACTGCCACTGAGCACCGTTCCGATCCCCCAGGTACTGAACAACCTCGGCGACGCGTTCACCCTGTCGCGTCGAGACGTGTTCATGGTGTCGTACATCGACTACACCAGAATCGGTGGACACGAACGCTTCGACCGAACCGATGCACACCACATCAGCAATGCCACGGTGTCCGACGACGCGCAGTTCTGGGTTTCCCGCACCACGTCGGGCCTGGCATTGCGGTCACGATTTCCCGACACTGCACAGGCACGCTCGGTGATGAATGCGTTCACCGCCGAACTCGTCGCCCTCCTGCGCGCCGGCGCGGCGAAACCCGAGAGCGCTGCCCTGACGCCCTGACAAAGTCGTTCCGCAGGCTCCACTCCTGCCCCGTGACAGAGGTTCCGCATAGGATCGACAGTGCAGACCGTCCACCCCCGGGCGGGCCGCCAGCCGAATATCTTCCGTAGGAGCCGATACGTGCCTGTACCAACCGATTCCAACGCAACGTTCGCCGACTATGCGCATCCGGATCGTCTCGTATCGACCGAATGGCTCTCCGCTCATCTCGGTACCCCCGGCCTTCGGGTCGTCGAATCCGACGAGGACGTGTTGCTCTACGACGTCGGCCACATTCCCGGCGCGGTCAAGATCGATTGGCATCTCGACCTCAACGATCCGGTCACCCGCGACTACATCGACGGCGAGCAGTTCTCGAAACTGATGAGCCGCAAAGGCATTTCCCGGGACGACACCATCGTCGTGTACGGCGACAAGAGCAACTGGTGGGCCGCGTATGCACTGTGGGTCTTCACGCTGTTCGGACATCAGGACGTGCGTCTGCTCGACGGTGGCCGCGACGCCTGGTTGTCGGAGAACCGCGACACCACCCTCGACGTGCCCGAGTTCCCCGCCACCGACTATCCGGTGATCGAACGCGACGATGCACCCATTCGTGCGTTCGCCTCCGATGTTCTCGGCTCGCTCGGAACGGTCCCGTTGATCGACGTTCGCTCCCCCGCCGAGTACACCGGCGAGCGCACCCACATGCCCGACTACCCAGAAGAAGGTGCACTGCGCGGAGGTCACATCCCCACCGCCGTGAGCATCCCCTGGGCCAAGGCAGCCGCACCGGACGGACGCTTCCGGTCACGCACGGAACTGGACGAGATCTACTCCGGCACCTCCGCCACCGACGACGTGATCGCCTACTGCCGGATCGGTGAGCGTTCGAGCCACACCTGGTTCGTGTTGACCCATCTGCTCGGGTACCAGTCGGTGCGCAACTACGACGGCTCGTGGACCGAATGGGGCAACGCCGTTCGCGTCCCGATCGCCAAGGGCGAGGAGCCCGGATCGGCTCCGGCCACTCGATGAGCGCCTTGCCGGAATCCCTGGCCGAGATAGTCGAGGACTTCGCCGCGGTGGAGGGGCAGGACAAGCTGCAGCTGTTGCTGGAGTTCAGTCGCGAACTGCCTCCTCTGCCGGACCACCTTGCTCAGGATGCGATGGAGCCGGTGCCGGAGTGCCAGTCTCCGCTGTTCCTGTCGGTGGATGCAGGCGATCCGGCGCGGGTCCGGCTGTACTTCAGCGCCCCGCCGGAAGCTCCGACCACGCGGGGGTTCGCCTCGATCCTGGCGCAGGGACTCGACGGTCTCGGCGCACAGGAGATCCTCGACGTTCCGGACGATTTCTACTCGGCTCTGGGGCTGAGCGATGCGGTGAGCCCGTTGCGACTGCGCGGTATGTCGGCGATGTTGGCGCGGATCAAGCGTCACCTGCGTTGACCGGCGACGGCGCAGGTGGCGTGCCGTCGTCTTGATCGATACAACGCGTCGTCGTTAGACTCCGCGGCAGGGCCCCTGAGCCCAGTCCCCCCGATGCGTACGACGAAGGTTGGTTGCTGCCGATATGGAGTTCACGGAGTTGGCGGACTACGCGGTTCCCGCGGGCACGCTCACCGAGTGGATACCCAGCGTCGGCCCGCAGGCCCGCACTCCGGAGGCCGCTGGGTGGCATCCCGACGCCAGGCCGACGTCCTACGTCCACGAGGCTCACCTTCGTACGAGCCTGAGCAGTCCTCGCCGCGGTCGTGAATCATGGCTCGGCGCGGCCTTCGAAATCGCAGGCCCGCTGGACAAGCCCGCGTTTCGCCAGGCAGTGCTGAACTGGATCGACCGGCACGAGGCGATGCGTTCGAGCGCGTCGATCGACGAGGTGACGGGCGAGATGACGCGGGTGACCGCAGCGCAGGGTGCCATCGACATCTGGCAGGTCGAGCAGGAACGGTGCGCGCAATCGAGTGAGGTGTTCGAGCACCTGCAGTATCTGTTCGACGAGTTCACCTCGCCGTTGATCTGGCCCGCCTACGCCTTCGTGACGCTCGAACCGGTGGACGAGACGCGTCCGGTCACCGTGTTCTTCGCAGCGGATCATTCGATCATCGACGGTCTGTCCACGGTGCTGGTCGCGCACGAGATAGCTGCTCTGTACGGCGAGGAACTCGGTGGTGCGCCCGCTGCCCTGTTCGAGGCCGGCAGCTACCTCGACTTCGGTTCCTCCGAACGCGAGAGGAATGCAGAGCTGGAGCATTCCCACGACGCGGTGCGGATATGGCGGGATTTTCTCGTCGACGGCGAAGGCGAGCTACCGGCCTTTCCACTCGACATCGGAGATCCGAGCCCGGACGATCTGCCGCAGGGCGGTTTGTCCGCGTGGGTGCTCGACCCCGATCAGGCCGACTCGTTCTCGGTCGCCTGCCGCAAGACCGGACACAGTCTGTTCGCCGGGTTGCTCGCAGTTCTGGCCATCACCGGCTCCGAACTGGGCGGCGGAACTCGTTTCCGCACGGTGACGCCGGTGCACACTCGCGACGAGCCGCAATGGGCGTCGGCGCTGGGTTGGTTCGTCGGATTGTGCCCCATCTCTTTCGACATCGCCGGTGCGGACTCGTTCGGCTCGGTGGTCGCGGCGGCCTCGGCCGAGGTGAAGAAGACCAAACCGATCGCCCGAGTTCCTCTCGATCGCGTGTTCACCACTCTGGGCTACTCCGCCCGCCCGCGTTTCGTCGTCTCGTTCATGGACGTGCGGTTCGCGCCTGCCGCCGAGCACTGGCCGGACTGGAACGCCCGAGCGTTGCGCAGCAAGCAGTACCAGCACGACGTGTACATCTGGATCAACCGCACGCCGCAGGGAATCAACATCGCGGCTCGCTATCCCAACACCGAGCAGGCGACGGCGCGGGTTCACGAATACGTCGGTGCCTTCCGAAAGTTGTTGAGCGATGTGGCGGACACCGGGACCGCCCGATTCCCCCTCACGGGCGACGAGCGATCCGATATCGGACATACCGACACCGGTCAGATCGCTACCAATCAGTAGCTCACTGCGGCTCGCCGCCGATCAGCTGCAGCTCTGCAGACCGATTGCAGCGATGACAGTGCCGATGCTTAGACTCCGACGTGACGTTCGTAACGAAGCACGCGAGAAACACATCCGTAGGAGGCTCAGTGCCCAGCCATGCCAGTGCTCAGATCACCAAGGTTCTTGTCGCCAATCGTGGTGAGATCGCGGTGCGGGTGATCCGGGCTGCGGCCGATGCCGGGTTGGCCAGTGTCGCTGTGTACGCCGAACCCGACGCCGACGCCCCGTTCGTCCGTCTGGCCGACGAAGCGTTCGCGCTCGGCGGTCAGACCTCCGCGGAGTCGTATCTGGTGATCGACAAGATCATCGACGCCGCCGCCAAGTCCGGGGCCGACGCCATCCACCCCGGCTACGGATTCCTCTCCGAGAACGCCGACTTCGCGCAGGCCGTGATCGATGCCGGCCTGATCTGGATCGGCCCGTCCCCGCAGTCCATCCGCGACCTCGGCGACAAGGTCACCGCCCGCCACATCGCCGCCCGCGCCAAAGCCCCCTCGGTCCCCGGCACCTCCGAACCGGTCAAAGACGCCGACGAGATCCTCGCCTTCGCCGACGAACACGGCCTGCCGATCGCGATCAAAGCCGCGTTCGGTGGCGGCGGACGCGGCATGAAAGTGGCCCGCACCCGCGAGGAAATCCCCGAACTGTTCGACTCCGCCACCCGCGAAGCCGTCGCCGCGTTCGGGCGCGGGGAATGCTTCGTCGAGCGGTACCTCGACAAGCCCCGCCACGTCGAAGCGCAGGTCATCGCCGACCAACACGGCAACGTCATCGTCGCCGGCACCCGCGACTGCTCCCTGCAACGCCGCTTCCAGAAACTCGTCGAAGAAGCACCCGCACCGTTCCTCACCGACGCCCAACGCAAAGAAATCCACTCCTCCGCCAAAGCCATCTGCCTCGAAGCCGGCTACTACGGTGCCGGCACCGTCGAATACCTCGTCGGCCAAGACGGCCTCGTGTCGTTCCTGGAAGTCAACACCCGTCTGCAGGTCGAGCATCCCGTCACCGAGGAAACCTCCGGCATCGACCTGGTGCTGCAGCAGTTCAAGATCGCCAACGGTGAAGAACTGTCCATCACCGACGACCCCGAACCACGGGGGCATTCGTTCGAGTTCCGGATCAACGGCGAAGACGCCGGACGCGGCTTCCTACCCGCCCCCGGACCGGTCACCACCTTCCGTGCGCCGTCGGGACCGGGTGTGCGCGTCGATTCCGGTGTCGAATCCGGCTCGGTGATCGGCGGCCAGTTCGACTCGATGCTCGCCAAGCTCATCGTCACCGGCGCGACCCGCGAGGAAGCCCTCGCCCGTTCGCGTCGAGCACTCGCCGAATTCGACGTCCAAGGACTTGCCACGGTGATCCCGTTCCACGCCGCGGTGGTCTCCGATCCGGCGTTCATCGGCGACGGCGACTCCTTCGCCGTCCACACCCGCTGGATCGAAACCGAATGGGACAACCAGGTTCCCCCGTTCACCGCCGGACAACCACTCGACGACGACGAGGTCCTGCCGCGGCAATCCGTCGTCGTCGAGGTCGGTGGCCGCCGCGTCGAGGTCTCCCTGCCCGGGGAACTGTCCCTCGGCGGCGGCGGCAACAATGGCGGCCCGGCGGGTGCGGTACGGCGCAAGCCCAAAGCCCGCACCCGCGGCGGAGCCGGAGCCGGTGCCGCATCCGGAGACGCCGTCACCGCACCCATGCAGGGCACCGTGGTCAAAGTCGCCGTCGACGAAGGCCAAACCGTCGACGCCGGAGACCTCATCGCCGTCCTCGAAGCAATGAAAATGGAAAACCCCGTCAACGCCCACAAAGCAGGCACCATCACCGGCCTGACCGTCACCGCAGGCGACGCCATCACCCAAGGCACCGTCCTCGCAGAGATCAAATGACGTAGCGATGTCCGAGCTTCCGGAGATCCGAATCGGTACGGCTGATCGGGAGAAGGCCCTCGAGGCGCTGAGTCTCCACTTCAGCGAGGGTCGGCTGACTGTGCCCGAATTCGACGAGCGCAGTGCCGTTGTTGCTTCGGCGACGACGCGTGGGGAGATCGACAAGGTCTTCGTCGATCTCCCCACTGCCTCGACGTCGCACACTCCCGCCCAGCTCGGGAAAGCTCCGGCACCGACCGAGGGCGGTGCCGGAATCGATTGGCGCGCAGTGGTGATGCCCCTGGTCATCTTCGGTTCACTGGCGTTGTTCTTCCTCACCGACTTCGATCAGAAGTGGCTGTTCTTCCTTCTCATCCCACTGGCGGGTGCGCTGCTGTCGGCGGGCGGTCACTCGAAGAGTCCGAAGAAAAAGAAGAAAGATCGTTGAAGGCGCTTCTGTTCGATGTGTTCGGCACGGTGGTCGATTGGCGTACCAGCGTGGCCCGCGAGGTCGAGTCGCTGTGCGGTCCCGACATCGACAGTCATGCGTTCGCCGACCGCTGGCGCAGCCTGTATCAACCGGCGATGGAACAGGTTCGGTCGGGCAACCGCCCGTTCACCCGGCTCGATGTACTTCATCTCGAGTCACTTCGAGTCGTGTTGTCGGAGTTCGATGTTCAGCTCGACGACAGTGATGTCGCATCCTTGAATCACGCGTGGCATCGATTGGATCCGTGGCCGGATTCGGTTTCTGGGCTGACCCGGCTACGCACCGAGTTCATCATAGCCCCGCTCTCCAACGGCAACATCTCACTGCTGCTCGATATGGCCAAGAATGCCGGACTGCCGTGGGACGCAATCCTCGGAGCAGAACCGGTCCGTGCGTACAAGCCGATGCCCGACGCCTATCTACGCACCGCCGACATTCTGGGCCTCGAGCCGAGCGAGTGCATGATGGTCGCCGCACACAACAGTGATCTCGCTGCCGCTGCCGACTGCGGCTTCGCAACGGCATTCGTCGCTCGTCCCCTCGAACATGGGCCGAGTCAGACCACCGACCTCGCCGCGGAATCCGACTGGAATCACAGCGTCGACTCGATCGATTCTCTCGCAACGCAATTGGGCTGCTGACCACTGCTATCGGGTCAGAGGAATCAGCTGGTGCGCAATCCACGCGTCCACGTCCCGGTGCGAACGGAAGCGAACAATCGTCAGCTCCGGGCGGCGCACACTCAGTCGCTGCACTCGCTCGGTAGTCGACCGGTAGGTGTTCCATGCCCATCGAACGATGTGGTCGCGGTCGAAGAAGATGCGGTGAAGTGGGGGTTCGATGTTGCCGTTCCACAGCTCGCGCCTACCGAGCCTGCGGCGTAGCGTCCGAACCATCACCTGCCGCATGACTGTTCGGCGCGGTAGGTCCAGCCACAGAAACAAATCGGCTCGATCGGCGAGACGGTCTCGAACGAAGTTGTACTGCCACTCGGTGACCCACGACGGGCGCGCGATGAACTCCTCCACGTCGGACTCGAACGTCGCACGCGGCGTCCAATTCGGGCCGTGGAACAAGCTGTCGATCTCGATGTGTTCGATTCCCAGAATCGATCCGAGACGGGCAGACAGCGTCGTTTTCCCGGAACCGGACGTCCCAGCGACGACGATCCTCGCGGGGCGACAAATTACCGCATCGTTCGGTCCGAAAATCACGGTCAAGACCATAGCGAATCCTGGAAACCGACAGGTCGTCGACTACGTCGAATGATTGCTACGATCCCGACCATCAGGGGCAACTGCAGAAAAACGATGGCGTTGAGAGCGTCGTTCGGAAGAGGCAGATAGTCGAAGAACTGGGCCGTTCCGGTCACGATCAGTACCAGATAGGACAGTTGCATCGACAGCATGTGCCGTCGCACCCAACCCGGTCGAGTGCGCCCGAACACGGGCTGCGACCAGCCGAACAGCACCAGCGCGGCCGTCAGGATCGACACTGCATGAAACACGCTCCAGCCGTCCCGCAGGTCGGTGATGAAGAACGACGACGCGACCATCACCAGCACGGCGACGCCGTACACCCGCCCCCAGCGCCGGTGACGCGGCGTCCCTTTGTGCGCGAGCAGAATCACGGCACCGAGCAGAACCGACAGCAGCGCGGCCGATATGTGCAGCACTGTGATCGGCATCCGCCACCACCTTTCGCGGCCTCGACGCTACCGAATCGCGAGCACCGATGCTGCGTCCAGCGTGCTGTACCCGACTGATATCGCCCTCTACGGTTGGGCACACAGCGCTACGATCGCCTCCGCCATGTGGTTCACGAACTCTCGACGCGCCGACTCGGTCAGCCGGTCGAGTGAGAGGTACGGGTTCAGGTCTTCGAGCTCGACCAACAGCAGCGTTCCGTCGACGGTGCGGCATGCGTCCACCCGAGTGATTCCGTGGTCGATGTCGTTCCAGTCGACGAATCGTTGCGCGAACTCTCGGTCCTGAGCAGTAGTCGAGTACGGCTCCAGGTCCCAACGTCGGTCGGGGTCAGGAGCGTACAAGGGGTATTGAACTGTGCGGCCGATGAAGTAGAACGACACTTCGTACACGAAATCGATTCGCGGCTGAATCAGGCTGCCCGGCTCTACTTCCGATAATTCGGCGCGCCCGGAATGACGCATGCCGATCGAGTCGGCACCCCATTTCGGCTTCACCACATAGGTATTCACCTCGGGTAAACGCGAGACGTCCCGCGGGTCGTCGACGGTAGGTATGACCGGAAAACCATCTACGTAAAGATCGACCAGGTACTGCTTGCCTCTCTGGTCGCCTTTGCCGGTCAGCTGGGTGAAAACCTTCGTGCCGTTCTCGCGCGCATGGCGAGCAAACATGTCGAAAGCATCCTGGTACCCCAGCACAGGCCCGGAGTTCCGGATGACGACCACATCGAAGCCGTCCATCAGCGCAAGCGCGTCGAGCGGGTGACAGAGCGCAATGTCGAACCACTCGCGGAGCTGCGACGACAGAAAGATGTCTTCGTCGCAGTAGCGTCGGCCCTTCGACAGATACGCCAGGTCGGTGACGAAGAGAACGCGTGGACGGGGTGCATGCATCGGGCAACTCCTACCGGTCTCGAAACATCACGATGTTCGTTCGCGGGCCAACAGAAATGCCTGCGATGTCGACTCGTATCCCATCGGAGCTCGATGCACGCGGACGTCCACCTCGAAGTTCGCCTCGACGAGCATGCCTGCGACCATGTCGGGGTCGAGTCGGTATGCGTCGTACGAGACCGAGTGTCCGTACGCCTGCTCGAGTCGCACCCGCTCGTTGCCTGCTTGAAATGCCAACAGCAGCAGACCTTCCGGCATCAGCACCCGATGCAATTCGGCAAAGATCTTCGACAATTGGTGCGGAGGCGTGTGGATGATCGAGTACCAGGCAACGATCCCCGCCAGAGAGCTGTCACCCGCGTCCAACGCCTCCATCGACCCGACATCGAATCGCAGGTGCGGATGTTCGCGCCGAGCGACCTCGATCATATTGGGCGACAGATCCATCCCCGCTACGTCGAGGCCGAGGCGGTGCAGCTGCTCGGTGATACGGCCGGAACCACACCCCACCTCCAGAACGTGCTCACTCGGCACCCGGGCTGCGAACGTCGCCAACAATCCGTGCTCGAGATGTCGGCCGTCGAGTTCGTCGCGAACAAGTTCGGCGTAGCTCTCGGCAACGGTGTCGTAGGCGGCCCTCGTCATCGAAACATGCTGTTGCTCGGCCACAGTGGCTACGGTACCGGCTCACCCGGTGTCGGCAGGTACGAGTGCGTCAGCATCTCGAAGAAGTGCCCGGTCGGGTCGCGGAAATACACTCCGCGGCCCCCGTGGTCGGTGTTGACGGTGCCGGGTTCGGCCATCCGGGGGTCGGCCCAGTGTTCGACGCCCTGGTCGACCAGCCTGGCGTAGGCCGCGTCGAACAGATCGTCGCTCACCCGAAATGCGTAGTGCTGGAACTGAATATCATCGAAGGGGGGCTCGGCGAATTGAACGAGAGTGCCGTCGGTGAGCTGTACGTTGACGAACGGCCCCCATGACGGGGCCTCGGGTAAAGCGAACAGGGTGCAAAAGAATTCGGCCGATGCGGCACTGTTCTTTGCAACGATGATGGTGTGATCGAACGAAATGGACATGCGCTGCCTCCTGGGCAGTACGACGCCTCCATGCCTGACGCAGTCCGTCATCGACACGCGACGCTGAGGACGATGCTCGCACGGACCCCGAATCCGAGTCAACCGGTGAATTCACGGCCGCGATTCGGTCTTCTTCGGTGACAGCATTGCCGAGGAGAGGAACCCACTATGGTCGGTCGACTTCTGTTCGTTCACGGTGCCGGCGGATTTTTCGACGACGCACCGCTGGCCAACGGACTTGCACAGGCTTTGCACCTCGATCTGTGCATGCCCGAACTGTCCGACACTGCCATGGGTTTCGAGGACTGGGCCGCGCCGGTTCGGCAGCACCTGGACCGGCTCGGATCGGATGATGCGGTCATTGCGCATTCCTTCGGCGCATCGATCCTCGTCAGGGTCTTGGCAGAACATCGCCGGGAGCGACCCCTGAGAGCCACTCTGTTGGCGATGCCGGACTGGACTCCGCATGGGTGGGATGTCACGGACTACGCGTTCACCCCCCAGGAGCCCGAGACCGACCTGACGCTCGTCCACTGCCGGGACGACGACGTGGTTCCCATTTCTCACCTGGCGTCGAACTCGACCGCTCTCCCGTCGGCGAGAGCGATCGAGTTGTCGACCGGTGGCCATCAATTCGACGGCATGATCGAGGCCGTTGCCGCCGAGATCCGCGGATTCGAGCGTCCCCGCGGGGACGCTTCTACTGGCCCCGATCCTCGTCGTCGATGACGAGGCCGACTCGGCCGAACATGCAGACTGGGCGTCCGCTCACCGATAGTCGTGGTCGATTCCCGTTGCCCATTGCGAACATTCGACGGCGATCACGTCGTCTCTTCCCCGCAGGAAGTCGCGTGCACCGAAGTCCCCCGAGGCCGATGCCACGGCTGCGTCGACGTGTCGACGCGCCAGGACGACCGGATGTCCGGGACGGCCGTCGAACACGGCCCTGGCCAGACCGGTTTCCCGCGCTGCGGCGAGTACTGCCTGCACCACCTCGGGTCCGACGTCCGGCGTGTCTACCACGTGCACGACCGCGTAGTCCGCGTCCGACGCTGCGGTCAGACCGGCCTCGAACGACGCGCTCATTCCTTGTTCCCACTGGGGTGCATAAACAGCGATCACACCGTCGGGCACGGGCGCATCCGCCGCGCCCAGCACCACGACCACGCGATCACAGCCGCCGTCGCGCAATGCCTGCACCGCAGTCCTGAGCCACAGCCCGTCGTGGGCGAGCACTTTGGGCGATCCGTATCGCGTTCCGGCACCGGCGGCCAATACCACTCCGACGGCAAGGTCCGACACGATCGTTCCTTTCACTCTCGGGTGGAGTCTTGGATGTTCGCACAACGTCCACGTCGAGTACGTCCCGAAGTTTGTGCTCGCTCGACTAGCGAGGATAGGCGTGATGACTGATTCTTAGTGCACTTCTCCTGCAGCGTCGCAGGAATCCTGCCCTGTTGCTTCCGCGAGGTGCCCACCCATGTCCGTCAAGCCCACCACACGCAAACGTGTCCATCCTGTCGACGAAGTGCTCCCCGTTCCGAAACTTGCTGCTTACGGGTTCCAACATGTCGTCGCGTTCTATGCAGGCGCGGTCTTGGTGCCGATCATCATCGGCAGCGCGATCGGACTGACCAACGAACAGTTGATCCACCTGATCAACGCGGATCTGTTCACCTGCGGCATCGCATCGATCATCCAATCGGTCGGATTCTGGAAGATCGGTGTCCGCCTGCCGCTCCTGCAGGGCGTGACGTTCGCCGGTGTCTCTCCGGTGATCGCGATCGCGATGGCGAACGGCGGCGGCACCGAGGGGTTGCTGTACGTCTACGGCGCCGTCATCGTCGCCGGTCTCGTCACGTTCTTCATGGCTCCTTACTTCAGTAGGCTGCTGCGATTCTTCCCACCGGTGGTCACCGGTACCGTCATCACGATCATCGGTGTGGCGTTGCTGCCGGTGGCGGTCAACGATGCTGTGACCAATCCTGCTACCCACGAACAGGATCCGTCCAACGGACGGTGGATGGCATACGCGATCGGCACCCTGCTGATCATCGTGCTGATCCAACGATTCTTCAAGGGTTTCATGGCCACCATCGCTGTGCTTCTGGGCCTGGTGATCGGTAGCGCCGTGGCGTTCGCTCTGGGAGACATGAACTTCGACGGCACCTCCGAGGCGTCGTGGGTCGGTTTCACGCAGCCCTTCCTGTTCGGTGTGCCCAAATTCAGTGTCGTCGCGATCATTTCGATGATCGTGGTCATGCTCATCATCGCCGTCGAAACCACCGGCAGTGTGTATGCGACGGGTGAGATCGTCGGCAAGCGCATCAAGAAGGACGACATCGCAGCGACTCTGCGCGCCGACGGCGTGGCCACCGTCATCGGCGGTACGTTCAACTCGTTCCCGTACACGGCCTTCTCGGAGAACGTCGGCCTGGTCCGCCTGACCGGCGTGCGCAGCCGTTGGGTGGTGGCCACGGCAGGCGGCATCATGATTCTCCTAGGTCTGCTGCCCAAGACAGCAGCAGTCGTGGCATCCATCCCGCCGCCGGTGCTCGGCGGAGCCGCGCTCGCCCTGTTCGCGACCGTCGCCGTGGTCGGCATCCAGACTCTGTCGAAGGTGGACTTCACCGATCACCGCAACCTGATCATCGTCGCCACCAGCCTCGGTCTCGCGATGCTCGTGACCATTCAGCCGACGGTCTCCGAGGGTGTGCCCGATTGGCTGGAAATGTTGTTCGGCAGTGGCATCGTCCTCGGCGCGGTCTCGGCAATCGTGCTCAACGTCTTGTTCTTCCACATCGGCAATCGCGGGCAGGCCGTCGCCGGTGGTCCGGGTAAGGGCATCACCCTCGACACGGTCAACGAGATGTCCGCCGAGGACTTCGCAGCCACGTTCGGCGGCTTGGTGCAGGGCACTCCGTGGGTGGTCGAACGCGCGTACCAGCAGCGGCCTTTCGCCGATGCGCACGGGTTGCGCGAGGCGTTCCAGGAGGCATTGTTGGCCGGCACCACCGAGGAACAGATCGAACTGATCAACAGCTACCCCGATCTCGGTAGCGAGGACGCCACCGGCACCCTCAACGCAGCGGACCACGTCGGCTTGTCCAACCTGGAGGAGGACGAGCACGACAACATCGTCCAACTCGCCGCCGAATACCGCGAACACTTCGGCTTCCCGCTGGTGATCTGTGCACGGGAGACGGAGCGTTACGATCGAGTTCTGGCCAACGGGTGGTCACGCGTCGAGAACGCACCGTCGGCGGAGCGGTCGTTCGCGATGATCGAGATCGCCAAGATCGCGAACTACCGGTTCGACGACCTTGTGGCCGACGCCAACCCGATCGCGGCCGCGCGGTTCGGTCGCATCAACGACTTCAGATAGCGAGCGAGATGTGCTGCACGAATGGATAGGGCTCGACGGGTTCAATCGGCTCAGTGATCGGCAAGCGATGCATGCACTCTACGAGTGCTGCGCATCGTCGATCTGGGCCCGTCGAGTCGCCCAGGGTCGCCCCTTCGACAGTCGAGATCTGCTGTTGGACAGAGCGGATCGAGTACTTGCCGAACTACCCGAGGCCGAGATCGATCATGCACTCGACGGTCATCCACGCATCGGCGGCAAGGCCGACAACCCGTCCTCGAAACGTGAGCAGGCCGCTGTGACGACGGCGGGTACCGAGGTACGCGAGAAGTTGGCGGCGGGAAACCGTGCGTACGAGGACAAGTTCGGCCATGTGTATCTGGTGTGCGCCACGGGCAGGTCCGCGGAGGACCTGCTCGCTATCCTCGAGGAGAGGCTCGACAACGATGCCGAAACCGAAAGACGGGTGCTCCGCGTGGAACTGGCCAAGATCAACCGAATTCGCCTCGGGCGCATGCTGGGACCAGAGCAGTGACGGGGCTGTCGACCCACATCCTCGACGCCACCTCGGGGACACCTGCGGTGGGGATGCGGGTGCGGTTGTTCCATCCCGAGAAGGGCGAGATCTCCACCGCCACCACCGATGGCGACGGCCGAATCGGTGAGGTGGTGCCGGGGCCGATCGATCCGGGTGTGTATCGCCTCTCGTTCGACACCGGCGATTATTTCGAGGCGACATCGACACCGAGCTTCTATCCCGAGGTGTCGATCTCTTTCACAGTCACCGATCCCGACGCCCACTATCACGTCCCATTGCTGTTGTCCCCCTTTGCTTATTCGACCTATCGCGGGAGCTGACATGACCGACCTGACCGGAAAGATCGTCCTCGGATCCAATCAGTACGGCAAGGCGGAGAACCGCGTGGTGCGGATCTATCGCGACTCTCCCCGGCACGAGATCCACGACATCAACGTGTCGAGCGCCCTGCGCGGCGACTTCTCGCCCGCGCATCTGGTGGGAGATCAGTCCAATGTGCTTCCCACCGACACCCAGAAGCAGACCGCGTACGCGTACGCGAAGACCAAGGGGTTGCTGCATCTGGAGAGCTACGGCCTCGATCTCGCTCGGCACTTCGTCGACGATGTGGAACCCGTCGAAGGGGCCCGCATCGAACTCGAGGAGTACGCCTGGGCTCGCGCGGTGATCGACGGCGTCGAGCACGATCACACGTGGACCCGCAAGGGTGAGGAGATCCGCACGTCGGCGGTGACCGTCGAGGGTAAGGGCGACGCGCAGCAGACGTGGGTGATCAGCGGATTCAAGGAGATGGTGATTCTCAAGTCCACGGGCTCGGAATTCCACGGATTCCTCGAAGACGACCTGACGATTCTCGAACCCACCACCGACCGGGTGATGGCGACATCGCTGACCGCGCAGTGGCGATACACCACCACCGACGTCGAGTGGGACGCCGTGTACGCGGGTGTGAAGGCGGCAATGATCGAGCGGTTCGCCAATCTGCAGTCGCTGGCCCTCCAGCAGACTCTGTACGCCATGGGCGAGGCGGTGCTGGAGAAGTATCCGTTCATCGCAGAGATCACGATGTCTGCACCGAACAAGCATCATTTCGTCTACGACCTGGGCAGGTTCGGCATCGAGAACAATCTCGAGGTGTTCAACGCGGACGATCGGCCGTACGGTCTGATTCAGGCAACCGTCGAGCGCGAGGATGCCCCGGACGCCGGAAGTGCCTGGCGGACATACTCTGTCGTCGGATAGAGCGCTGCGCTCACGTGTGCAGCGCCGCAGTCCACTCCACCAACGGGGTCAGGGCTCGCCAGGCATCGCGCACCTTCGTGGCGGCCTTGGGTGTCTCCAGCCACGCGGGCGAGCCGAAATGCTTGCCCGCGGTGAGTGACTTGTGGCGCAACAGGTCGATGCGCGGGTGTTCCAGCTCGTATCCCCGCGGCTTGGTCTTGAGCTTGTCGCCGCCGATCTCGTATCCGGCCTTGGTCAGCGTCGCCAGAATTCGCTCGAGTTCGGCACCGCGGACATCGTCGTCGACGGTGCGGCGGTAGCGGGCGACACCCTCGGTCGAGGAGTTGTAGAAGCCGCCTGCGACGAACAAGCCGGCGGGGTCGATCTGGACGTAGTAGCCCAGACTGTCCCCACGAGCGACGAATCCACCCTGATGGGTCTTGTACGGCGTCTTGTCCTTCGAAAAACGGACATCGCGGTAGGGGCGAAACACCTTGGCGCTTCCGAATTCCGGTTCGAGGGTCGCGAGCAATGCTGTCATCGGCCCCTTGACCGCGCTGTCGTAGACCTCCTTGTGCTCGCTCCACCAGAGCTTGCTGTTGTCGGCTTCGAGGTCCTCGTAGAAGTCCAGGGCAGCGAAGGGTATTCCGGTGAAGCCAGTCATTCCTCGATCCTATGCGGCCCCGGTGGCCGACGAACGAGGGATGGATTGAAGCGCGAGGTAGACATCGAGCCGGTCCGAGGTGGAATTCAGATCCCGGCCCAGCAACTCCTCCACTCGCTTGATTCGGTACCGCACGGTGTTGAGGTGGACGTGCAACGACTCGGCCGTCCGGTTCCACGATCCACCGGTCGCCAGGAACTCGCGGAGGGTGTCGGTCAGGCCGGCATCGGTGCGCCGGTCGTAGTCGAGCAGTGGAGCGAGAACGTGTTCGACGAACGACCGACGCACGTCGTCCGGCAGAGCCGAGAGCATCGACACCGCCGAGGTCAGTTGCGCACCCGCGGTGACGGTCACCGGGCTCGACCCTTGTCTGCTGACTTCGAGTGCGTGCCGGGCCGATCGCAGCGCGCCGTCGATGGTGATGCCGGTCGCCTCGGAGCTGACGCCCACGAGCAGACGGCTGTGCCCGATGCCGGAACCCAAGCGAGTCAATCGAGTTCGCAGTGTCTGTGTGAAATCAGGATCGTCGGTGTTCACGACAGCGACGATGTCGCCGTGCGTGCTGCACCCGACGCATCCTCCACCGAAGGAGGTGAGTGTGTCGCTGAGAACCGTACGCAGCATCTCGCGCAGGTCGATCCGTCCGCTGTGAACGACCCTGACGACGACCAGCGAGCGGTCCGGGTCGACGCCTGCCTGACGCAGCCGCGTCAGGGCTTCGGGTCTGGTGCTGTCGGCCTCGATCAACGCCACTGCCTGGTCGGCGATTTCGCGTCGGACCAGTCGTCCCTCCTCGCGTCGAGCACGATCGAGCGCGGCGATGGCCGCGAGCTGGCCGAACGCATCGGCAATGGCGGGTGGGAACGTCGCCATGTCTCCCGCCACCGCGAGGAACCATCGTGTGGTCCGTTGCGCGAGCGCAGGCCCGACACCGAAGATGCTGTACACACCTCCGTCACTGAGAGTTGTTGTCGTGGGCAGTCTTTCGGAGGACAGCGCAGCGTGCGTCAGAGTATCGACGTCGGCATCGGAGAACGCCGAGACCTCGGCCACCAGCCGGCGTCCGGTCGCCGTGAAGATCAGACACGCCATCCCGGTTTCCCTGGATGTGTGCAGGGCCAACTCGTCGAGCGCTCTGCCGTCTGCGATCGCGGTGAGCAGCTGGCGTTGCCGAACGAGCGAGCTGTTCAGCGAGGCTATGCGATCTCCGGTGACACGGC
This sequence comes from Rhodococcus sp. IEGM 1372, assembly GCF_030056835.1. Taxonomy (NCBI): domain Bacteria; kingdom Bacillati; phylum Actinomycetota; class Actinomycetes; order Mycobacteriales; family Nocardiaceae; genus Rhodococcus; species Rhodococcus sp. IEGM 1372. The sequence continues at coordinate 458,721 of NZ_JASHKS010000001.1, forward strand.
CGACGAGAAACTCCGTCACCTCGCCGAACGAGACGGTCTCGGGTACCGCGAGCAGGGGTAGTCCGTGCCGCTCGCATGCGTCGATCAGGTCGGGTGGAACGTGGCCGAGCAAGCCTTCACCGGCGGCCAGTGCCGAAGCCCCCGATTCGGCGACGGCCCTGACGAACATCTCACTGTCCGCGGGCGTTCGATGCCATACGAGACCGGTGATGACCAGCTCGCCACCCGCGATGTAGCGCGACGGATCGGGCAGATCGGTCGTGTAGGTCCATCGGAGCGTGCGGCCGAGGGCGTCGGTATCGGAGGTGAGCAATCGAATGCCGAGCTGCGTGGCGTCGAGCAAGTCCTTGACCTGCACTGCTGTTCCTCCCCCCGGCCCTCGCTGAGCGTGCTCGAAACAGCTGAGCTCGTAGGAAAAACAGTATGTGTGGGTTGTTTCGTGCGAGTTTCGGGCGTATCGCCGAACGACCGAAGATCGGTAACAGATACTCACTACAGTTCGAAGGGACACATCGGGTGTTGGATCTGTCGGCGTGGTGGATCTGCCGGCGAGAACGAGGTGAACGAAGGCCATGGATCTCGGCACTGTCGACGACATTCTGCTTCCCGGCTCCCGCGCGGACCTTCCGCCCGGACGCGCGGACACCGCCGTCCTTGCCGGCGGTACCTGGCTGTTCTCCGAGAAGCAGGACCACTTGGCCACCCTCGTTGATGTCACCGCCTTGGGCTGGGAGCCGTTGACCGTCACCGAGACCGGGCTCGAGATCGCTGCCACCTGCACCATCGAGACCTTGGCGCGCTACTCCTCTTCGTGGCCGGCCACCGCATTGTTCCCCCGCTGCGCAGCGGCGTTGTTGGCCTCGTTCAAGATCTGGAAGACCGCCACCGTCGGCGGCAACATCGCGCTGGCCCTGCCTGCCGGAGCGATGATCTCGTTGACCGCCGCTCTCGACGGTGTCGGGCAGGTGTGGTCGGGTGATGGGCCCGATCACGACTACCGCATCGCGATCGCGGACCTGATCACGGGCCCGCACGCCAACGCCCTTCGACCGGGAGACGTGCTGCGCAGCATCGATATTCCGCTGCACGCACTTCAGTCCAGAACGGCGATGCGCAAGCTCGCACTGTCACCGCTCGGGCGATCGGCCGCCGTGGTGATCGGGCGAGTCGACGACGGCGGCGAATTCGTTCTGACCGTCAGCGCATCGACGGTCCGTCCGTTCGTTCTGCGCTTCCCCGGCCTACCGACGGCGGGCGAACTCGACGACGCTCTCGCCGCCACCATCGGTCCCCAGCACTGGTACGACGACCCCCACGGGGCTCCGGACTGGCGTCGACACATCAGTTGCACTGCAGCGCAGCAGATTCGCGAGGAGTTGTCATGATCGTAGACATCAACGGTGTGCCGACCGATGTCACTCCGCGGCCCGGTCAGTGCCTGCGCACCCTGCTCCGCGAACACGACCACTTCGAGGTGAAGAAAGGGTGCGACGCAGGCGACTGCGGCGCATGCTCGGTGCTCGTCGACGGCGAACCGGTGCATTCGTGCATCTTCCCCGCGTTTCGTGCTGCCGACCGGTCCGTCACCACCGTCGCCGGACTCGGTACACCGGACGACCTCCATCCGATGCAGAGCCGATTCGTCGAAGCCGCCGGTTTCCAGTGCGGATTCTGCACTGCGGGAATGGTCGTCACCGCCTCGACGCTGACCGAGGAAGACCTGGACGAGCTTCCCGAACGGCTGAAGGGAAACCTGTGTCGCTGCACCGGGTATCGCGCCGTGTCCGACGCCGTCTGCGGTGTGGTCAACACCGAAAAGTCCGTCGACGGTCCGGCGTGTGGACGGTCGCTCGCGGCACCCGCCAGCACGCGGATCGTCACCGGAACCGAGCCATACACACTCGACCACACCCCTGCCGGGTTGCTGCACGCCAGTGTTCTCGGAAGTCCACACGCGCATGCCCGGATCGTCTCCGTCGATACCACCGCGGCAGAGCAGGTGCCGGGGGTGCACCTGATCCTGACTGCGAAAGACAGTCCGGCGAAGGCATTCTCGACGGCCCGCCACGACCGCCGCGTCGATGATCCGGACGACACCCATGTGCTCGATACCGTTGTGCGCTTCATCGGCCAGCGAGTGGCGATCGTGGTCGCAGAATCGGTTGCAGCAGCCGAGGAGGGGTGCCGCGCTCTTGTCGTCGAGTACGACGTGCTGCCGGCAGTGTTCGATCCGGAGTCCTCGCTCGCACCCGATGCGCCGAAGATCCACGGCGACAAGGACGCGACGGCGCGAATAGCGGATCCGTCTCGCAATCTGGTGGCCGAGCTGCACGGCAGTACCGGGGACGTCGACGCTGCCGTTCGCGACGCGGCGGCGGTGGTCACCGGCCGCTGGACCACGCAGCGGATTCAGCATGTGCACCTGGAAACTCACGGCACCATCGGTTGGTTGGACGAGACCGGAAAACTGAATCTACGCACCAGCACTCAGGTTCCTTTTCTGGTGCGCGACGAGATCTGCGAGATCTTCGGTTTGGCACGCGATCGTGTTCGCGTGTTCACCGCGCGCGTCGGCGGCGGGTTCGGCGGCAAGCAGGAGTTGCTCACCGAGGACGTGGTGGCACTGGCGGTACTGCGTACCGGTCGACCGGTGCAGTTCGAGTTCACGCGCACGGACGAGTTCACCGTGGCACCGTGCCGTCATCCGTTCCGCGTCGATGTCACGGCCGCCGCGAGCGCCGACGGCACGCTGACCGCCCTGTCGATCGACGTTCTCACCGACGCCGGTGCCTACGGGAACCACAGTGCCGGTGTGATGTTCCACGGCTGCGGCGAGTCGGTGGCGATCTACCGGTGCGCCAACAAACGGGTCGACGCAAAGACGGTGTACACCAACAACATCCCGTCCGGAGCCTTCCGCGGCTACGGGTTGGGACAGGTGATGTTCGCGATCGAATCGGCGATGGACGATCTGGCGCGAGAGATCGACGTCGATCCGTTCGAGTTCCGCAGACGCAACGTGATCGTCCCCGGCGACGACATCGTCGCCGCCCACCACGAGGGAGACGACCTGCAGTTCGGCAGCTACGGCCTCGACCAGTGCATCGACCTTGCCGAAGCCGCTCTGCGTCGAGGCAACGGCGAGCACGCACCGGCGGGCTGGAAGGTGGGCGAAGGAATGGCGGTGGCCATGATCGCGACCATTCCCCCGCGCGGCCACCGCGCCGAGACCTCGGTGGCACTGCTACCCGAGGGGCGGTACGAGATACGCGTCGGGACTGCGGAATTCGGCAACGGAACCACCACCGTCCACACTCAGATCGCGGCGAGCGAACTGGGCACGTCCGTCGACCGCATCGGTGTCGATCAATCCGACACCGACTCGGTCAGCTACGACACGGGCGCATTCGGTTCGGCGGGCACCGTGGTGGCAGGCAAGGCCCTGTATGCGGCGGTTCGCGCGATGTCGGCTCGGATCCTGGATCTGGCCGCCACGGCGACCGGACACCGAAATTCGGACTGCACACTCGGACCGGAGGGCGTGCGCTGCGGAGATCGCTTCGTCACCCTCGACGACATTCTGGCGATGGCGGGAGGCACCCTCGTCACCGCAGGCAACAGTGGCGGGCTGCCGCGTTCGCTCGCGTTCAACGTGCACGCGTTCCGGGTGGCGGTGCACGAGGACACCGGCACCGTGAAAATACTGCAGTCGGTGCAGAGCGCGGACGCCGGAACCGTGATGAACCCGCAGCAGTGCCGTGGTCAGGTCGAGGGCGGCGTCGCACAGGCGATCGGTAGCGCGCTGTACGAGGAGATCCGCACCGACGGTGCCGGTCTGGTCACCACCGATTCGATTCGTAGCTACCACGTTCCGCAGTTCGCGGACATTCCTCGCACCGAAGTTCTGTTCGCCGACACCTACGACCGTCTGGGCCCGTTCGGCGCGAAGTCGATGAGCGAGTCTCCGTACAACCCCGTGGCACCGGCTTTGGCCAACGCCATTCGCGACGCCGTCGGTGCCCGGCTGTACGACCTACCCATGTCGTCAGACCGCGTCTGGCGGGCAGTCAGCGGTCGTAGAACGTCTGCAGAATGATCGTGCTGCGCGTCTGCACGTTGGCGGTTGCCCGGATCTCCTGCAGCAAGCGTTCGAGCGCCCTCGGCGATTCGACTCGCACCAGCAGAACGTAGCTTTCCTCACCGGCAACCGAGTGACACGACTCGATGGCCGACAGATGCTTCAACCTGGCGGGGGCATCGTCCGGTTGGGCCGGATCGATCGGAGTGATGGCGACGAATGCCGACAGCGGACGGCCGAGGGCCTCCGGATCGACCTGGGCCGTGTATCCACGGATGACGCGCCGGGACTCCAGCCGTCGAACCCTCGATTGAACGGCGGACACGGACAGGGAAGCCTTTTCCGCCAACGTCGCCAAAGTAGCGCGTCCGTCGGAGACAAGCTCGTCGATGATCAAGCGATCGACGCGATCGAGATTTTCACTCACCTGCGCAATGTAGCCCAGATCCGAGACGAATCAGCGGCCACATCCGTTTCTGCTGGTCGAATCGGTGCTTGTGCCTCTTTTTCACAGGAACAGAGGGGGTAGGGCGAGGACCATGACCGCCGACCAACTGACGTGCGTGAGAATCGGAGCCAGGATTCCGCCGGACGCACGCCTCTGCAGACCCATCACGTAACCGAGCAGGACAGCCGCGAAGCCCAGCATCGGATTGCCGGATGCGAGGGTGGCAATGGCGTAGATGACGGTGGAGATGATCACCGGATGCTTGACCCCGATGGCCGAGTACAGGGCTCCCCGGAAGAAGATCTCCTCGGCGACGCCGTTGAGCAGCGCGATGAAGACGATCAGAACCAGTGACCCCACCCGGGCGTGTGCGAGCACGTTCTCGGTGAAGTCGGCCAGCGGCGGGATCTGCCGAACCACGAGTCCGCCGAGCAAGAAGACTCCGCCCACGGCGAGTCCGATCAGGATGGGGGTGACGATCGGCCGTCTGATCGACCCGCCGACCTGGATACGGCCCAGGTGCAGTGGTCCGGACGCAAATCCACCGATCGTCCAGACTGCGGCCAGCACCAGCGTCAGCGCATAGAACGTCGGGTCACCCGGCTCCGTCTTGAGCGAGAAGTACAGCACCGTCGCGCCGATCACCAAGGTGATCATCACGACGATTCGGCGCTTGCGAAACGCAGCGTCGGACTGTCGGTGATCGCGCTCGACCGGATCGACCAGAGCGGACTTCATCACGTTGAGCGCGGTCGTGGACCACGTTCCCATCACGCCTCCTCGGTATCGGTCAGTCGGCGTACGGCCGACCTCGCGCGTCGATTCACGTCGGCTATCACGTCGAGATTGGTGCGCACCGCTGCCGCGACGGGCTTGGCGTACAGCAGCCGACGCCCGCCGAGGGCTTCGATCAACCCCCAGGTGCGGTCCGAGGACGCCGCGACACCGCGACGCCTGATCCCCAGAGCGTCACCGCCGCTCCAGGCCGCGTCGGTGCTCGCGAGCCGAAGCGGATCCTTCAGGGCACACACACCGGGAGGGTCACCGACCATTCCCCGCACACTACGGGCCATGGCGTCGGCAATCGTGGTGAGACCTCGGGGAGGGTCGGGCACGAGTTCACGAATCCGACTCTCCGACGTCGTCATCGTGTTGTGCAGCGAACCGACGAGATCTTCGGCGAGTCCCGCGGGAACCGGAATGATCTTTCCGATGACCTTGCCTGCGAGCGAGGTCGGCACCAGCGGCACCGGAACGCCGATGCGCTGGAGGCCGGCAGCTTCGACGTACGCGAACACCAGATCTCGATACGGCACCACATCCGGCCCACCGATGTCGTAGGAACCCGCCGGGACTGCATCGGTGTCGGCGCTTGCGAGCAGATAGTGCAGCACGTCGTCCACGGCAATGGGCTGCACGGGCTCGGCGAGCCAACTCGGCAGCGGCAGCACCGGCAAGCGGTCGGCGAGGTAGCGCAACATCTCGTACGACGTCGAACCTGCACCCAGGACGATGGCCGCTCTGAGCCAGACCAGCTCGACGCCGTCCACCGTCAGAGCCTCGCCGACGTCCGCCCGGCTCGCGAGGTGCTCCGACAGCTGGTCGTCATCGGGTACGAAACCACCGAGGTAGACGATTCGGCGTACTCCCGCCCGCGCCGCCGCCGCGGCGAACTGCTCGGCAGACCGCCGGTCCTGCGCGCGGTAATCGGACTCGCCGATGGCATGCACGAGGTAATAGGCCACGTCGATGTCGCCGGACTGCGCGAACGCGGCAGCGCAGGACTGTTCGTCGGTGACATCGAGCGAGACTGCGGTGACGGAGTCGAAGAAGTCGAAGGTCCGCAGGTTGTCCGGCGTTCGGGAGCCGACGACGACCTCGAACTCGTCGGCCAGCAGAGCTGCCACCAACCGCGACCCGATGTACCCGCTGGCACCGGTGACGAGAGCTCTCATGCTTCGAGGCTAACGGCACTCGGGGCGTTGTGTCGGTGTGGCATTGTCGCTCCTATGGCTCTGGTCTTGGCAGGTGTGGTTCTCCCCGATCCCCTCGGTACCGAAACTGTGCTCCGGCGAGGAGTCGCGGTCGCGCGGGCCGGTGCGGGCTGGATGCTCACCACGACCGCTTTCGCGCTTACCCTGCCCGGCCGAATCGAAGCACTGCTGACGCGCATTGAGATGTTGATGACACGTATCGATCACGTGATCGACTCCGCCGACGCCGTGGTCGCCAGCGTGCAGCGGACAACCGGGGCCGCGGACGAGGTGGTCGCGTCGGCGTCGGTCGCCTCACACACCGCGCTGGAGCTGATCGAGTTGTTCGATCCCATCGCCAAGAAGTCCGAGCCCATGGCCCGCAAGTTCGTCGACAACCTGTCCGAGGAGGAAGTCGACGCCGCAATCGCGATGGTCGATCAGCTCCCCGGACTCCTCGATCACATGGAAGCGCTGCTTCCCATTCTCGCCACCCTCGACACGGTGTCCCCCGAGATTCACGAACTCCTCGGAGTCACCAAGGACGTTCGACGTGCGGTCATCGGCATTCCGGGATTCAAGTTCTTCCGCAATCGCGGTGAGGACAAGCTGAACGAGGAGCTGCGAGACGAAGAGAACTAGGCGCTCGGGCTCAACGCCTCCGGGCGATCCTCGTGCGCAGTCGCGTCCACCAGGACGGTGGGTTCGAACCCGCCGGATTCGTTGGTGTCGCGGGCGACTGCGCCGCATGCTCGCGGGCCAGTCGGTCGACCTCGGCGCGGTTGATCCGCCAGCTCTCCATCCAGTTCTCGACGTCCACCGGGCCGAGCGGCACGATCGGCGGCGTCGGGAACCGAATCCAGTCGACGATGCGAGCGTTCAACTCGTCCAACACCTCTCGTGCCGAATCCTCGCGCCGAATGCCGATCAATGTCGACGGCAGCCGCTCGATCTCCTTGCGCAGCTGCAATGCGGTGGGCAGCAAGGCGTCGGCGGGCAGGTTCTCCCGTTTCAGGTAGCCCCGCACCCACCACAGCTCGTCGCCGGGATCGCCGACCGGGATCGGCTTGCCGGTGCCCTCGAGGCCCTCGAACGCACCGTTGTCCTGCGCCTCGCGAATCTGCTTGTCGACCCAGGACTCGAACGTGACTCCTGGTTTCTTGCGTTCGGTCACCCCGTCGACTGTAGATCCGGTGCCGGGCTCCGCGCCACGGCTGCGAACACGACGAAGCCCCGACCCACGTAGGCGGGCCGGGGCCGGTGTCGCGCAGCGGTCCTGGTCAGCCGTACTCGGCGACCAGTCGATCGAATTCCTCGCGGTCGATGACCTGAGGCTCGTTGATGGCGAGAGCCTGCGCGTATTTGCTCGCCAGGTGGTAGTCGCGGCCGAGTGGCCCGTGCTCGGCATCGTCCTCGTCGGACTGGATGCTCGCGCCCGGAGGCACCTCGTTCTGCAGGCCGTTGGTCTTGCTGCCGAGCAGAGCGTCGAGTTTCGCGGAAATCTTCTGCATGATCTCTTGGTCGTCGGTCATGGGGGCGGTGTACCCGAATCGCTCGAATCGACACCGCCGCACGCTCGGGAAACGGCGTGAGGGTTATCTGTCGGTGCCCGGGGGCATGATGATGGGATGGCCAGGCAGAGTACGGGCACCGACGCAGCGGGCGAGCTGTCGGTGATGCAGAAGTTGTCGCGGCCGACCCGGGAATGGTTCACCGGCGCTTTTCCCGCTCCGACGTCCGCACAGTTGGGCGCGTGGTCGTCCATCTCGAGTGGTTCGCACACCCTCGTGGTTGCTCCGACGGGGTCGGGCAAGACGCTCTCGGCCTTCCTGTGGGCCCTGGACGAGCTCGCGCAGCTGGGTGCGGACAGCACCCGCAAGACCAAAGTCCTCTACATCTCGCCGCTCAAGGCCCTTGCCGTCGACGTCGAGCGGAACCTGCGCGCTCCCCTCGTCGGCATCACCCAGACCGCCAAGCGCCTCGGCCTGAACCCACCGGAAATCTCGGTCGGTGTGCGATCCGGCGACACCAGCGCCGCCGACCGCAGGAACATGATCAAGACGCCGCCGGACATCCTGATCACCACCCCGGAATCGCTGTTCCTCATGCTCACCTCGGCCGCGCGAGACATCCTCGCCGAGGTCGACACCGTCATCGTCGACGAGGTACACGCCGTCGCAGGCACCAAACGTGGCGCACACCTCGCGGTGTCTCTCGAACGGCTCGACGCGATGCTGGACAAGCCGGCTCAACGCATCGGCCTGTCCGCGACGGTGCGACCCCACGAGGAAGTCGGCCGCTTCCTGGCCGGTGCCGCTCCCATCGAGATCGTCGCTCCGCCTGCACCGAAGACGTTCGATCTGACGGTCCAGGTGCCGGTCGAGGACATGACCGAACTGGGCGTCACCGACCCGAATGCGGACACCTCGGCCGCTCCCCCGGCGCAGGGATCCATCTGGCCCCACGTCGAGGAGAAGATGGTCGATCTCATCCTCGAGCACAAATCGTGCATCGTCTTCGCCAATTCTCGACGTCTCGCAGAGCGGCTGACTGCGCGGCTCAACGAGGTGTACGCCGAACGGATCGGCGACGGCGTCGAGACCGAGCACAAACCGCCCTCGCAGGTCGGCACTCCCAACGACGTGAACCACGGTGCCGATCCGTTGCTGGCCCGGGCCCACCACGGCAGCGTCAGCAAGGATCAGCGCGCGCTGATCGAAGACGATCTCAAGACCGGCAGGCTGCGCTGCGTCGTCGCCACCAGCAGCCTCGAACTCGGAATCGACATGGGCGCGGTCGATCTGGTCGTCCAGGTCGAAGCGCCGCCATCGGTGGCGAGTGGGTTGCAACGCGTCGGACGCGCGGGTCACCAGGTCGGCGAGATCTCCAAGGGCGTGTTGTTCCCCAAGCACCGGACCGACCTGATCCACTGCGCCGTCACCGTCGAACGCATGACGTCGGGCAAGATCGAGGCGTTGTTCGTTCCCGCCAATCCACTCGACGTGCTGGCGCAGCAGACCGTGGCAGCCTGCGCCCTCGAACCGATCGACGCCGAGGACTGGTTCGATTCCGTCCGTCGCACAGGCAGTTTCGCCACCCTGCCCCGATCTGCCTACGAGTCGACTCTCGACCTGCTCTCGGGCCGCTACCCCTCGGACGAGTTCGCGGAACTGCGGCCGAGGCTCGTGTGGGACCGCGACGCCAACACTCTCACCGGCCGTCCCGGGTCGCAGCGACTGGCCGTCACCTCCGGTGGCACCATCCCGGACCGCGGCCTGTTCACCGTCTACATGGTGGGCGAAAAGCAGTCCAGGGTAGGCGAACTCGACGAGGAGATGGTTTACGAATCGCGAGTGGGTGACGTGTTCGCTCTCGGTGCCACCAGCTGGCGGATCGAGGAGATCACCCACGATCGGGTGCTCGTCAGCCCGGCGTACGGCCAACCCGGCCGGCTCCCCTTCTGGCACGGCGACGGCCTGGGCCGGCCGGCCGAACTGGGCCAGGCCCTGGGCGAGTTCCTGCGTACCACCACCGATCGCAGCAACTTGGCCGACCGGCTGAGCTCCGACGGTCTCGACGCCAACGCGGTCAACAACCTCATCGCATTGCTCGACGAGCAACTCGAGGCCACCGGCCAGCTCCCCACCGACAAGACGATGATCGTCGAGCGGTTCCGCGACGAACTGGGCGACTGGCGGCTCGTGCTGCATTCCACCTACGGTCAGCAGGTGCACGCGCCGTGGGCCCTCGCAGTCGGCGCGAGGCTGATCGAGCGGTACGGCATCGACGCCGCCCCCACCGCATCCGACGACGGCATCATCGTCCGGCTTCCCGACACCGACGACCAGCCACCGGGCGCAGAACTGTTCGTCTTCGAGCGCGACGAGATCGCCGACATCGTCACCGAACAGGTCGGCGGATCGGCTCTGTTCGCATCGAGATTCCGCGAATGTGCCGCTCGCGCACTGCTTCTCCCCCGCCGCAACCCGGGCAAGCGTGCGCCCCTGTGGCAGCAGCGCCAGCGTTCGGCCCAGCTGCTCGACGTGGCACGCAAGTACCCGACGTTCCCGATCCTGCTCGAGACCGTCCGCGAGTGCCTCCAGGACGTCTACGACCTCCCCGCCCTCGAGGACATCCTGGCCAGAATCGGCCGACGCCAGATCAGAATCGTCGACGTCGAGACACCGTCACCGTCGCCGTTCGCCAATTCGCTGCTGTTCAACTACGTCGGCGCATTCATGTACGAGGGCGACAGCCCGTTGGCCGAACGCCGTGCCGCCGCACTGTCACTCGACTCGGCGCTCCTCGCCGAGCTGCTCGGACGCGTCGAACTTCGAGAGCTGCTCGACGACAGCGTCATCACCACCACCGAACTCGAGCTACAGCGCCTCCCCGAGGACCGCCACGCCAAGGACATCGAAGGCGTCGCAGACCTGCTGCGACTGCTCGGTCCGCTGACCGTCGAGGAAGTCGGCCTTCGAACCGACGGCGACGAATACCCGCAGTGGCTCACCGAACTCGCCGACGCCAAGCGGGCGATGGAGGTCTCGTTCGCCGGCAAGAACTGGTGGACGGCGATCGAGGACGCCGCGCGGCTGCGCGACGCACTGGGCGTCCCGCTTCCCATCGGAACTCCGGCCGCCTTCATCGAACCCGTCGACGACCCGCTGGTGGACCTGATCAGCCGGTACGCCCGAACCCACGGACCGTTCACCCTCGACGACGCGGCGGCGCGCTTCGGGGTGGGCACCGCCGTGGTACGCGACGTCCTGCGCAGACTCGCCGTCGACAAGCGCGTCGTCGAGGGCGAATTTCGGCCCGGAGCCACCGGCAGCGAATGGTGCGAGGCCGAGGTCCTCCGGCGTTTGCGGCGGCGGTCGCTCGCTGCGGCCCGGCAGGAAATCGAACCCGTCTCCACCGCCACCCTCGGCCGCTTCCTGCCGGCGTGGCAGCACGTGGACAGCCGGCGCCTAAGCGGAATCGACGGCGTCGCGACCGTCATCGAACAACTTGCGGGCGTTCCTGTTCCGGCATCGGCCTGGGAATCACTCGTGCTCTCGTCGCGGGTGACGGACTACAGCCCGGCGATGCTCGACGAACTGACCTCCACCGGGGAGGTGTTGTGGTCGGGGCACGGCGCGATCTCGTCCAAGGACGGCTGGGTGAGCCTGCACATGGCCGATACTGCTCCGCTGACGCTCGTACCGGCCGCCGAATCGGACTTGTCGGAGTTGCAGATTCGTATTCAGGACGCCGTTGCGGGCGGCGGCGCGTACTTCTTCCGCCAACTCTCCGACACCGTCGGCAGTACCGACGACACCGCTCTGCAGGCTGCACTGTGGGAGCTGGTGTGGGCTGGCCGTCTGAGCAACGACACGTTCGCCCCGCTGCGCGCGCTGTTGAACTCCACGACCACCCGCTCGGCCCCGAGCCATCGAGCACCGCGTCGTACACCGCGGTTGCGCTCGTACCGGCAATTCGAGCGCCCCTCGCTCCCGACCCGCACCGGGCCGCCGACGGCGGGTGGACGATGGTCACGATTGCCCGAGCTCGAACCCGACCTGACCGTCCGCGCCCATGCGACCGCCGATGTACTGCTCGAACGCTACGGCGTGGTGACCCGCGGTTCGGTGATGAACGAGGGCGTGCCCGGCGGATTCGCCACGATGTACAAGGTGCTCACCGGATTCGAGGATTCCGGTCGCTGCCGTCGCGGCTATTTCGTCGATTCCCTCGGCGGAGCGCAGTTCTCCACCTCCGATGTGGTGGACCGGTTGCGCAGCTACGACGAACCGAAGAAGAACGCCACCGCCGTCGTGCTCGCGTCCTGCGATCCGGCCAACCCCTACGGCGGAGCACTGCCCTGGCCGAAAGCAGGCAGCGGCGAGGCCGGTGTCGGAGACAAGCCGGACGAGACGACGAAGCATCGGCCGGGTCGCAAGGCCGGTGCACTGGTGGTCCTCGTCCGAGGCGAATTGACGATGTTCGTCGAACGCGGCGGAAAGTCGGTGCTGACGTTCGGTGAGAACACCGAGGACATCAGCGCTGCAGCAACCGCATTGGCGGCCACCGTTCGCCGCGGCGGAGTCGACAAGCTACTCGTCGAGCGGATCAACGGTCACGACATTCACGGCACGGACTTCTCCAAGACCCTGACCGAGGCCGGTTTCTCGGCGACCCCACGCGGCCTTCGTCTGCGTCGCTGAAGCACCGCAACACTCCCCAGGAACGAGAGAGGACACCGATGCCCGAGGGCGATACCGTCTGGCGCGCTGCCAACACCCTGCGCGCCGCACTCGAGGGCAGGCAGCTCACCACCTGCGACATTCGCGTACCCCGTTACGCCACAGTCGACTTCACCGGAGAGACCGTCGATTCCGTCGCCTCACGCGGTAAGCACCTGCTGATCAGAGTCGGCGGCTACGTCATTCATTCGCATCTGAAGATGGAAGGCACCTGGCACGTCTATGCACCCGGCGCTCGCTGGCGTCGCCCGGCCTTCCAGGCACGCATCATCTTGAACACCGCCGACGCGCAGGCCATCGGGTTCGAGCTCGGAGTGCTCGACATCGTCGAGAACGAGGACGAGGTTGTCGGCTATCTCGGACCGGATCTACTCGGTCCCGACTGGGACCCGAAAACCGCCTTGACCAATCTGGAGTCGGATCCGGCTCGTCCCGTCGGACTCGCTCTGCTCGATCAGCGCAACATCGCAGGGCTCGGCAACGTCTATCGAAACGAGATCTGCTTTCTGCGTGGCATAGACCCGCGTACACCGGTCGGCGACGCCGGTGACCTGAAGAAGACGATCGACCTGTCCTATCGATTGATCATGGCCAACAAGGATCGAAATCAACGCGTCACCACCGGGGATCGGCGACCAGGCCGACACTTCTGGGTGTACGGGCGCGAGAACAAGCCATGCCGACGATGCGGAACCACCATCGAATTCGGCCTCATCGGTGACAACCCACTCGAGGAACGGCAGATCTACCACTGCCCGCACTGCCAGCGGCCACCGACCTGAAAGCTCCCTGTCAGGTACGGCCAAGCCTGTTCACAGCTTCGCCGATCACCATGGATCGTATGTTGACACTTGCGATACTCACCCTGCTGATCATGGCCGTGTCCGGCGCGACCGCGGCTCGTGCACCCCGGACGCTGGTTCGACTGCGCTAGATCGTGCGAACGGGTTCGAGGATTTCCTGCCGGGCCTCGGGAGCGACGACTCGCAGAGCGTCTGCCGATTCGTCGTCGGGCTGGCGCTGCGACTCGATCTCGGCTTCCACCCGGGCACGGTACGTCTCGACCTCACGGTCCACCGTGGCCTCGTCCCAACCCAGGACCGGTGCGATCAACGCCGCAACCTGACCCGCACAGTTCATCCCGCGATGGGAGTACTCGATGGAAATCCTGGTACGACGCGAGAGCACGTCCTCGAGATGCAGTGCACCCTCCGCTGCCGCGGCGTACACCACCTCCACCTGAAGGTAGGCCGGCGCATCGGTGAGTGGTTGCAGCAGTTCGGGTTTGCCGTCCGCCATCGCCAGCACCTCGTCGATCAGCGAGCCGTATCGATCGAGCAGATGCGTCACCCGATGTGGATGCAGCTTGTACATCTCGCCCAGATGCGGTGCCTGATTGACCAGGGCGAAGTAACCGTCGGCACCGACGAGGGGCACCTTCTCGGTGATCGAGGACGCCACCCGCACCGGGATGTCCTCGGCCGCCAGATCGACGGCGTCCTCGGCCATGACTCGGTAGGTCGTGTACTTGCCGCCGGCGATGGCGATGAGTCCCGGGGCCACCCGAGCGACCGCGTGCTCGCGAGAGAGCTTCGAGGTCTCGTCGCTCTCGCCTGCCAGCAGTGGCCGCAGGCCCGCGTACACACCGTCGATGTCCGCGTGGGTGAGCGGCGTGACGAGCACGCCGTTGACCTCGCCCAGGATGTAGTCGATGTCAGCTTTGGTGGCGGCCGGGTGTGCCAGATCGAGATTCCAGTCGGTGTCGGTGGTACCGATGATCCAGTGTGCACCCCACGGAATGATGAACAGCACCGACTTCTCGGTGCGCAGAATGATCGCGGCCTCGCTGACGATTCGATCGCGAGGCACCACGATGTGCACGCCCTTCGAGGCGCGTACGCGGAAGCGTCCGCGCATGTTGGACAGCGACTGGATCTCGTCGGTCCACACGCCGGTGGCATTGATCACCACGTGTGCCCGCACCTCGGTGGTGGCACCGGTCTCCGAATCACGCACGCGCACACCGGATACCCGGTCGGCCTCACGCAGGAAACCGACGACCTGGGTGGAGGTTCGCACCACTGCGCCGTAGTGAGCGGCCGTCCTGGCGACGGTCATGGTGTGCCGGGCGTCGTCGACGACGGTGTCGTAGTACCTGATCCCGCCGATCAACGACTTGCGTTTGATCCCAGGCGACATCCGCAGCGCACCGGATCGAGTCAGGTGCTTCTGCTGCGGTACCGATTTGGCCCCACCCATCCGGTCGTACAGAAAAATAGCCGCGGCGATGTACGGACGCTCCCACAACCGGTGAGTGAGCGGGAAGAGGAACTTCAGCGGCTTGACCAAGTGCGGTGCGAGCGTGGACAGGGAGAGCTCGCGTTCGTGCAGGGCCTCACGGACCAGTCCGAACTCGAGCTGCTCGAGGTATCGAAGCCCGCCGTGGAACATCTTGGACGAGCGAGACGACGTTCCCGACGCGTAATCCCGCGCCTCGACCAGCGCCACCTTCAGTCCGCGCGTCGCCGCGTCGAGGGCCGCACCGGAGCCGACGACGCCACCGCCGATCACCACCACGTCGAACTGCTCGGTTCCGAGCTGGTCCCACGCCTCCACCCGCTGGTCGGGTCCGAGGAACTTCGTATTCGATCGGTTGCTCATCCCGAACGCTCCATCTCCATCGAAAATCCCCGCATTGCTTGCACGTCAGGCTACCGCCCCAGGTCCTCCGGGCGCAGAACCTGCCGTGGTCGAAGCAGTCCGGTCGAAGCAGTGGGGTCGGGGCAATCAGATCAGCGCACTCGAGTCGACGCCGAGTGCGCGGCACCCAATCGTCGCACTGCCTCTGCCAGCACGGCCGGGGTCGATCCGGCGAAGCTCAACCGCAGCGAGTGACGGTACTGCGCATCCGAAGCGAACGCCGTGCCCGGCACGAAGGCAACTCCGTGATCGAGCGCCGCGTCGAGCAACTCACCGGTGTCGGTTCCGTCCCGGAAGGTGGCCCAGGCGAACATGCCACCCTCGGGGCGCGAGACGGTGAGCCGATCACCGAACTCGGCGCCGAGAGCATTCGTCAATGCCGTAGCACGGCAGGCGTACTCGCGCCGCAGAACGACCAAGTGCGCATCGAGCCACGCGGTGTCGGCGAGCATCTCCGCTGCCATCAGCTGCGTCATCGAGGATCCACACAGATCCGCGCCCTGCTTGAGCAGTTCCACCGCCGCACAGATGCTGGGCGGGGCGACGAACCAGCCGACACGGAGCGTCGGAGCGAGGATCTTCGACGCACTGGAGAGTCGAATGACGCGATCGCTGTGGCACGCGATCGGCAGCGGCGGAACGCCGATATCGGATTCCGTTGTGTCGAAACATATCTCACCGTACGGGTCGTCCTCGATGACCCAGAATCCGTAGCGATCCGCGAGAGCCGCGAGGTGGCGTCGACGCTGCTCGCTCATCGTGACTCCCCGCGGATTGTGGAAGTTCGCGACAGTGTGGACCACCGCGGGACGCAGCCCCGCCGCCAGTCTGCGTTCGAGTTCGTCGGTGTCCATTCCGGTATCGGTGATGGGAATGGACTCGATGCGCGCTTCGGCGATCGAGAACACCTGCAGCGCACCGGTGTACGCGGGCTCGTCGACCACGACGACAGCACCGGGGTCGATCAGGGCCTGCGCGAGCAACGTCAGGGCCTGCTGCGAACCGTGCGTCACGATGACGGACTCGACCGGAACGGGCATTCCCCCGCGCGTGAGCGATTCCCTGGCTGCAACGACGCTACGCAGAGTGCGGTGGCCGGATGTCTCGCAGTACTGCACCGCGTCGGCGCGACGAAGCGCAGCCTCTGCTGCTGCGGCGATGCGGTCGATCGGTATCAGATCGGTGGCCGGTAGACCTCCGGCGAGGCTGATCACATCGTCGCGTGCAGTCAGAGCGAGGAGGTCACGGATGGCCGAGCTGGTGAGCGAGTCGGTGCGGGCGGCCAGGCCGGCGGGACGGTTCGTAGTGGACATGAGAGAGGCTCCGGGGCAGCAGGAATGGGGAGACGGCCCGCGGATCCGCTGAGTCGAAGAAGGAGCGGACGGATGTGTCCGCTCCTTCGACTGTCTCACGTGCTACCGAAATATGAAACGCAATTCTCACATGATGAAATCAGTCCAGATCGTCGTGCGCCATCAACTGACGCGCGGCCTCGATGACCGAACCGGACAGCGACGGGTACACCGAGAACGTGTTCGCCAGGTCGTTGACCGAAAGGTTGTTCTGTACCGCCATCGCGATCGGCAGAATCAGCTCCGACGCACTCGGGGCGACCACGACACCACCGATGACGACGCCGGTCGCCGGGCGGCAGAAGATCTTCACGAAACCACGCTTGAGCCCGCTCATCTTCGCTCGCGGATTCGTTGTCAACGGCAGCATCACCACGCGCGCCGGTACGTCACCGGCGTCGATCTTGGACTGCGCGACGCCGACCGACGCGATCTCCGGCCGCGTGAACACCGCCGAGGCCACGGTCTTGAGCTTGATCGGGCTGACGGCCTGTCCCAGTGCGTGATACATCGCAATGCGTCCCTGCATCGCCGCAACCGAGGCCAGCGGCAGCAGACCGGTGCAGTCACCGGCTGCATAGATTCCGGCGACCGCGGTCCGCGAGACGCGATCCACCCGCAGGTATCCACCCTTGTCGAGTTCGATGCCCACCTTCTCGAGTCCGAGACCGGAGGTGTTGGGCACCGAGCCGACGGTCATCAGGGCGTGGCTGCCCTCGACGGTGCGGCCGTCCGACAGCGTGACCAGAACGCCGTCGTCGGTGCGAACGACCGAATCGGCGCGGGCGTGCTTGACGAGGGTGACGCCGCGCTCGTTGAACGCGTCCTCGAGCACCAGCGCGGCGTCTTCGTCCTCGTGCGGAAGGACGCGGTCGCGGCTCGAGACGGCGGTGACCTTGACGCCCATCTCGGTGTAGGCCGAGACGAACTCGGCACCGGTCACACCGGATCCGACGACCACCAGGTGCTCGGGGAGGGACTCGAGATCGTAGAGCTGACGCCAGTTGAGGATGCGTTCGCCGTCGGGCTCGGCTCCCTTGACCACGCGAGGACGGGCACCGGTCGCGATGAGCACGACATCGGCGTCGAGGATGCGCTCCTCGCCGTCGGCGAGCACCGCCTTGATCTGGTGCGAGGCCATCCCGACGTGGGAGTCGATCATCTCGGCGCGTCCGGCCAACAGCTCCACGCCGACGGAGGTGACGCGGTGGGCGATGTCGGAGGACTGCGCCTGCGCGAGGCTCTTCACACGGTCGTGAATCTTCGGCAGCGCCACGGCGGCCTGCGACGGATCGAGGGAGATACCGAGGTCGCTGGCTCGGCGCATCTCGGTGCGAATGCCGGTCGAGGCGATGAACGTCTTCGACGGCACGCAGTCCCAGAGAACGCAGGCACCGCCGATACCGTCGGAATCGACGAGCGTCACCTCTCCGCCGTACTGTGCGGCAACCAACGCTGCTTCGTACCCTGCCGGACCACCACCGATGATCACAATCCGGGTCATTGATCCTCTTCTCGCATGCTCGAAATCTCTCGCTGTGTCGCGTCAACGGTATTCCAGAGGCTGCCCTCGCGCGTCGGTAGGGCTGGCTTGCCTTGCCCCGTAGGAGGGCGGACCTGGGGCGACGCACCGAAACACGACCACGAGGCGTCAGTGTGCACCGATACCGTTTAGGCTGGCCGACGTGCCAATTTATGCCGCCTACGGATCCAACATGCATCCGGAGCAGATGTTGCAGCGATGCCCTCACTCGCCCCTGTCGGGAACTGGGTGGCTGCACGGATGGCGGTTGACCTTCGGCGGTGGCGACATCGGTTGGGAAGGCGCGCTGGCCACGGTCGTGGAGGATCCCGACTCGCAGGTCTTCGTCGTGCTCTACGACGTGTCCGAGGAGGACGAGGAGAGCCTGGATCGCTGGGAGGGCTCGGAACTCGGTATTCACCGGAAGATCCGGCTGCGCATCGAGACCGGCCGGGAGCCGGTGCTCGCCTGGATGTACGTGCTCGACGCCTACGAGGGCGGCCTACCGTCGGCACGCTACCTCGGAGTCATGGCCGAGGCAGCCGAAATCGCCGGTGCCCCAGCCGAATACGTGCGGGACCTACGAACCCGCAACAGCCGCAACGTCGGCCCCGGTACCGCCTCGTAGTTCGAGGGACGGATCAGAAGTAGTTCTTCATCACCGACGCCACCCAAGCCGGCTCGGTCACATCCGTACGCTCGGGAACCATGGACTGCAGGAACGGCTTGACATCGAACACCGGTGAGCCGTCGATCGCGTCGAGACCTCGGACTCGGATGCGCAGTCCGTCCACGTCGACGATCTCGCACCGCGACACTCCGAGATGATTGGGCCGGTCCTTGACCCGTTGAGCGAGGACACCCACCCGAGGAAGCGTCGTGTCACCGCGGGGGTGCCGAGAACCGGTGGTCGTCGCGGCCGGATCGCACAGGTGGAAGCCGTAGACCACTTCGAGGTGGGAGAATTCCGCGAGACCGAGAGTCGAGTCGGCGTCGAGCACACTGTCGTGAAGGTCGAGGACGGATTCGACCGATCCCCAGTTGTCGTCCACCACCTCGGCGCGTTCGGATCTGACGATCCCGATCGGCGACACCTTGAACGCCATCTCGTCTCCTGCCTCTAGTTCGGATCCAGCGCGATTCCGGTCATCACCTTCACGCCCACGGCCAGTGCTCGTTCATCGAGATCGAAGGTGGGTTGGTGGATGTCGAGTTGCGGCCCGGTGCCCGGCCACACACCGAGTCGAGCCATCGCGCCCGGCACTCGTTCGAGGTACCACGAGAAATCCTCGCCGCCGCCGGACTGCGCGGTATCGGCCAATGCGTCGGGTCCGACCCTCTCGATCGCCTTCTCGAACGTGTGCGTGGACGCCGGATCGTTGACCACGGGAGGCACGCCGCGACGATAGTGCAGCTCGAAGCGGACACCGGTCGGTGCGAGCAATCCGGTGACGATCTCGCGGACCAGCGGTTCGAGCAACGCCCAGGTCTCGTGATCGCCGGTGCGGACGGTGCCGGTCAGCATGCCGGTCTGCGGTATGGCGTTGGGGGCCTGGCCCGCGACCACAGCTCCCCACACCATGACCGTGCTGGTCCGCGGGTCGACGCGCCTGCTCAGCATTCCGGGCAGGCCGGTGATGACGGTGCCCAGTGCGTAGATCAGATCGGTGGTCAGGTGCGGCCGAGACGTGTGTCCGCCGGGCGAATCCAGCCGCAGCTCGACGGTGTCGGCCGCAGAGGTTATCGCACCGAGGCGCACGCCGACCTGCCCTACCTCGAGCCGCGGATCACAGTGCAGCGCAAAGATCTTGGTGACGCCGTCGAGCGCTCCCGCGGCCACCGCGTCGAGCGCACCGCCCGGCATGACCTCCTCAGCGGGCTGAAAGATCAGGCGCACCCCGTACTGCAGGTCCGGCAGTGACGCCAGCGCCAATCCGGTCGCGAGCAGCACCGTGGTGTGTGCGTCGTGCCCGCAGGCGTGCGACACCCCCGGCACGGTCGACGAGTACACCGCGCCGGTGTTCTCCTGCAGCGGCAGGGCGTCCATGTCCGCCCGCAACGCCACCCGGGGACCGTCGGGCCCGATGTCGCAGATCAACCCCGTTCCACCGGGGAGCGGCTTGGGCGACAGACCCGCCGCTTCGAGCTGCTCCATCACGAACGCGGTGGTGCCGAATTCGCGTCGAGCAAGTTCCGGATGTGCGTGAATGTGCCGCCGCCACAGCGAGAGATCTGCCGTGTGCGCGTGAATCCACCGATCGATCGCGTCCTCGCGGGTACTCACGACTGCGCCGCCGAGCGAGCGGTCACGCCGTCGAGCAGACGGGCGCGGGTACCGGGATCGGCTGCGGCGCGCGCAGCAGTTCTGGCGAGACCGAGAGCTCCGTCGAGCAACGCTCGATCGGCCGACTCGGTGACACACGCGGCGGCGAACTCCGGCTGATGGGTCACCGCTCCTCCCGCATCGAGGCCGACGACGGGATGAATACCGGGTAGAACATTCGTCACGTTTCCCATGTCTGTGCTGCCCAACGGGCGAAATCCTTCCAAATCCGGAGCCAGGGGCGATCGGCCCAATGCTTCGATCTCCTGCCGAAAAGCCGCAGCCAGCCACGAATCCGGCGTCAGCGCCGCATAGGTCGGCGACACCGTGCGGATCTCGTGAGTGCACCCGGTGGCGATCGCTCCTGCCTCGAAACATGCGTACGTCTTCGCCGTCAGAGCGTGCAGCGATTCGGTGGTGTTCGCGCGCAGGTAGTAGAGCAGCTCGGCATGGCCGGGCACGATGTTCGGTGCCACACCCCCGTCGCTGACGATGCCGTGGAGCTGCTGACCCGGCGACAGATGCTGGCGCAGGAGCCCGAGTGCCACCTGACTGATGGTCACCGCGTCGCCTGCGTTGATTCCCCACTCGGGAGCAGCCGACGCGTGCGCGGCACGGCCGGTGAACTTGACCGCGATGTCCGCCAGCGCCAGCGAGGTCGCACCCACGATGTCGAAGGGACCGGGATGGACCATCAACGCCGCGCCGACGCCGTCGAACACTCCGCGCTCGAGCATCAAGACCTTGCCGCCGCCGGTCTCCTCGGCCGGGGTACCGAGCACTCGCACGGTGATCCCGAGTGCGTCGGCGACCGGAGCGAGCGCAAGCGCAGCACCCACGGCCGAGGCCGCGATGATGTTGTGCCCGCACGCATGACCGATCTCGGGCAGAGCGTCGTACTCCGCACAGATCCCGATCACCAGATCGCCGCTGCCGAACGACGCGGTGAACGCGGTGTCGATGCCTGCGACGGCCGTCTCGATCTCGAAATCGTGGGCCCGGAGCGTGTCGAGGATCTTGGCGACGCTGCGATGCTCGGCGAACGCCAGCTCCGGTTCCGCGTGGATCGAGTGCGAGAGCGCAACCACTTCGTCGGTGGCGTCGGCCAGGGCGCGGTCCATCGCCTCACCCACGTCGGCACTGTTCGATTCGTCGATCACGAGAGACAGTGTGTCACTAGCGCGACCGACTGTCGGAACAGCTGTGCCGAGTGACTACTTCCCGAAGCTGAAGTTGCTGTCGTCGGTCGCAGTGTTCAACGCGGCGAGCAGATCCACGTGCATGCGAGCCTTGATGCCGGCCAGGTTGGCACCCCGGGTGCTCGTCAGTGCGGCGGCCTTCGCGACCGCGTCGGACACCAGCGACTCCTCCACTGCCGTCGCCTCGACGATTCCGGCGGCCACGGCGTCGGCTCCGCCGTAGCGGCGACCGGTCGTCATCGCCTCGACGGCGGTCTGCTTGGGCAGCCGGGAGTTGATCAGAGCAGACATTCCGACGGTGAACGGCATGTTCAGGTTCACCTCGGGAAGGCAGTAGAAGCCGCGATCGACCCGTTGGATGCGGAAGTCGTGGGAGGTGGCGAACATCGCGCCTGCGCCGAATGCGTGGCCCTGAACAGCAGCGACGGTGGCCATCGGAAAAGCGAGCAACCGGGTGTAGAGAGTGTGCACGCGGTCGAGATACCAGGTGATCTCGTCCAGGTTGGCGAACAGCCAGTCGGTGTCGAGGCCGTTGCTGTAGAACTTGCCCGCCGACGTGGTGACCAGCGCCGCCGGACCGGTCGAGGCCTCGACCTCGTCGAGCAACGCGTGGGTGGCGTCGATCCAGTCCGGGTGGAAACGGTTCTCGGGATTGTCCGCTCCGTCCTGGGCTCCGAGGAACAGGATGTGGACGTCACCGTCGCGTTCGAGATAAGGCATGCAGCGGATACTACCCAACAGTAACTTCCGCCGGTCGCACATCCGTTGCGTCGATCTCCTACTGTTGTTCATCGTGGCAACCACCGACGCACATGCGACCGACCCAGTGACCGATCCCGAGGGTGCCGCGCGCACCGCCGCCGACGCACTCGCCGCAGCAACCGGAGTCGACACCCACACCGTGGCCATCGTTCTCGGTTCCGGATGGCAGGCGGCAGCCGACGTCTTCGGCTCCCCCACCGCGACCGTGCGCATGGCCGACCTGCCCGGGTTCGCGCCACCGTCGGCGTCGGGCCACTCCGGCACCATCACCTCGGTGGACGTCGGCGGCACCCACACACTGCTGCTGCAGGGACGCACGCATGCCTACGAGGGGCACGACCTGCGACGCGTCGTGCATCCGGTGCGGACCGCGATCGCGGCAGGTGCCACGACCGTCGTGCTGACCAACGCTGCAGGCGGTATCCGAGACGGCATGAGCGTCGGACAGCCCGTACTGATCTCGGACCACCTCAATCTGACGGCTCGTTCGCCCCTCGTCGGGGCGGAGTTCGTCGATCTGGTCGACGCGTACTCCCCCGAACTTCGGGCCCTTGCGGCCGACATCGATCCGTCGCTCGAGGACGGCGTCTACGCCGGCCTTCCCGGTCCGCACTACGAGACGCCCGCCGAGATCAGAATGCTGCGCACACTCGGTGCGGACCTCGTAGGGATGTCGACCGTGCACGAGACGATCGCCGCGCGAGCGAAAGGCGCACGCGTCCTGGGCATCTCGCTGGTGACCAATCTCGCGGCCGGAATGACCGGTGAGCACCTGAATCACACCGAAGTACTCGCTGCAGGCAAGGAGTCCGCTGCCCGCATGGGATCGCTGTTGCACGAGTTGGTCTCCCGCCTGTGACCGAGAATCTCACCGAGCGAGTACAACGATGGATCGCAGGCGATCCCGACCCCGCTGCTCGCGAAGAACTCGACGGCCTGCCCGAGGCCGAACTCGCCGACAGGTTCAGCGGACCCCTGACGTTCGGTACCGCAGGTCTTCGTGGCCCGGTGCGCGCGGGACCGAACGGGATGAATGTGGCGGTGGTGACGAAAACCTCGGCCGGCATCGCAGCCTGGTTGATCGAGAACGGTCTGGGTGGGTCCACCGTCGTGGTCGGTCGCGACGCCAGGAACGGCTCCGAACAGTTCGCCTTCGCGGCCGCCGAAACCTTCTCCGCCCAGGGCTTTTCGGTGGTGATGCTGCCTCGGCCGCTCCCGACCCCCGTCGTCGCCTTCGCGGTGCGGGCACTCGATGCCGAGCTCGGCGTGCAGATCACCGCCTCGCACAATCCCGCTGCGGACAACGGGTACAAGGTGTATCTCCGCGGCGGCTCGCAACTGATCCCGCCGAGCGACGCCCAGATCGAAGCGCTCATCGAGGCCACTCCCGACGCGATCGAGATTCCGCGCGCGATCGTGCAGCCCGGCGGCTCCGACATCGCGGCTCGATATCTCGATTCCGTTGTCGCACTGCCTCGTTCGAGGGGTCGCGACATCCGCATCGCATTGACTCCCCTACACGGCGTCGGCGGTGAACTTGCGATGGCAGCACTACGTGGTGCGGGGTTCCGCGATATCCGGGTGGTCGAGGAGCAGTTCGAGCCCGATCCTGCGTTTCCGACCGTCACGTTTCCCAACCCCGAGGAGCCAGGAGCGGCAGACGCCGTGCTCGCGCTGGCAGCGGAGATCGACGCCGATATCGCAATTGCCCTCGACCCCGATGCCGATCGTTGTGCGGTCGGGGTGCCGACGGACAGCGGGTGGCGCATGCTGACCGGCGACGAGACCGGGGCCCTGCTCGCGAACCATCTCCTCGCCGATGCGCCCGCCGACTCGTTGGTGGCCAACACGATCGTCTCGTCGCAACTGCTCTCGGCGCTCGCTCCGGCGCGCGGCGCTCGCTATGCCCGCACCCTGACCGGATTCAAATGGCTCGTCCGCGCGGGCGAGGGCCTGGTGTACGCCTACGAGGAGGCCATCGGGCACTGTGTGGATCCGAACGTGGTGCGCGACAAGGACGGTATTTCGGCCGCGGTGGTGCTCGCAGATCTGGCCGCCGGCCTGAAGCAGGATCGTCGCACCCTGCTCGACGTGCTGGACGACCTCGCCGTCGAGTTCGGGGTTCACCTGGGTGCGCAGGTCTCGCGGCGGGTCGCGGACCTCGCCGACATCGGGAACATGATGCACCGGTTGCGCAGCGCACCGCCGACGGAACTGGCCGGCCGGACGGTCACCGTCCTGGACTACGCCCAGCGCGACGACGAATTACGCACCGACGCAGTCGAGATCAGCGGGTCGGGGCTGCGGGTGATCGTGCGGCCCTCCGGCACCGAACCCAAGCTCAAGGCCTACCTCGAAGTGATCGAGCACGTCGACGGCCCCGAGGACCTGCCGAGAGCGCGGGCGGCGGCAGCCGAGATCCTGGCCGAACTGACCGACTTCGCCCAGCACCTCTAGGCGTCGACGACCCGAACGTCAGAACAGCGCCGACTGCACCGCAGGCAGATCGGACGTGAAGGCCCCGAGTTCGATTCGCCGACCCTTCAACGGCGCAAGATCCACGACGTAGGTCTCGTCGTCGACGGTCGCGATCACCGCCTGCCCGACGCATGTCCTGATCTCGAGTCCGTGGGAACCGGTTGCGACATCCGCGGGGTAGGCGACGCGGCTGACCTTCTCGCTCAATGCCTCCCGGCCTGCGGGCGGGACCCATGGTTCGTCGATCGGGGTGCATCCGGCGACGCCGGCCTCGGTCAGCATCTCGCGGACCTGCTGGGCCCGGACGGCGACGGCGGCCTCCAGCCTGTCCACGTCGATCGGCAGACACAGCGACGCGGCTTTCGCCGCGGACCGCACGGCCTGCCGTAGCCCCATCGATTCGGTCACGAGGTCCTCGGCCACCCGGACGGCCTTGCCGTCGTCGGCATGGGCGACGTACTGCGCGCAGATGGCACCCTGCTCGGCGAGCCGACCCCATTTGCGCGTGTCCGCCGCCGTCCCGATCTTGAAGGTGCCGTTGGCGAACGCCGCAAGGTACAGCCAATGCGGTTGCATCACATGTTTTTCCAGATCGCGCGAGACGAATCCGCTGCGATGCACGGTGTGCACGAATCGAAAGCTGTCCTTGTCGGCGCACGTCGCGCACTGTCCCGACGCGACGGCCCGCTCCCGACCGGGGCACGGCACGTACCGCGGCGGGCCGTCGGCCCGAAATGCCATGCGCCCGGTGCAGTACCGATCGGTCGAAGCACCCGGCGCACGGAAACCGAGCCTGCGGCCGACCAGTTCGTGGAACTCGATCTGCTCGGTGTCGACGTCGAGCACCCGCAATCTCGGTCGCGGTGCAGGTGACGCCTCCGAGGGCCAGGAGACGCCGAGAACCAATCGACCTGCGACAGAGGGAGTCAGCGCGGACCGAACTGACGATCGCCCGCGTCACCGAGGCCGGGAACGATGAAGGCGTTGTCGTTGAGGCCGTCGTCGATGCTCGCTGCCACCAGTCGCACCGGTAGTCCCGAGGCTTCGAGCGCGGCAACTCCTTCGGGAGCGGCCACGACGCAGATGGCGGTCACGTCCGCCGCACCGCGGCCGACGAGCAGTTCGATCGTGTGGACCATGGATCCGCCGGTGGCGAGCATCGGGTCCAGCACGTAGACGGGCGTCTGCGACAGGTCGTCGGGAAGGGATTCCATGTACGGGACGGGCTGGTGGGTTTCCTCGTCTCGGGCCATTCCGACGAAACCGACGCGGGACTGCGGGATGAGGCTGCTGGCCTTCTCGACCATGCCGAGGCCTGCGCGCAGAACCGGGACCAGCAACGGCGGTCGCGCCAGCCTGGTGCCCTCGGTGACCGCGACGGGCGTACGTACCTCGAAGGTGTCGATCGCAGCGTCGCGAGTGGCCTCGTAAACCAGCATGTGAGTGAGCTGACGCAGAGCCGACCGGAACGTGGCATTGTCGCTGCGCTCGTCCCGCATCGTGGTGAGCAGGGCTGCGGCCAGTGGGTGATCGACCACGTGTGTTTCCATGCCGACAAGGATAGGACCTGGGCGGCAGGACGCGAACGGCAACTCGGGGGAACCGAATGGCACGTACCCGCGTCGAACCAGTTGGGCGTCGCACTCGGCGACCGTGAATCGATCGCATTCTCAGGGGGGCACTGATGGCCGAGCTCGTCGTCGAAACCGAGGGGGTCCTCGCGTACGGTGCGGTGGCGTCGACCATGGCCGAGCAGATCGCCGCGGCAAGTGCTGCCGCCGCCGCGTGCGGCCCAGCGGTGCTGGCTCCGGTCTTCGGTCTGATCGGACAGGAATTTCTCGGTGCGGTCACCGGCACCCATCTGGCGCACACTGACGCCGTCGTACGCCTGGCGAGCACGGTGGCGAGCATCGGTTCCGCGGCCACCGCATCCGCGGTGTCCTACGCCCTCACCGATGCCGGCACCGGCGCAACCCTTGCGGCCTCGGCCGCTGATACCACCGCGGCCTCGGCCGCCGGTATCGCACAGGACGAGCGGTAAGCGCCGATGATCGATCTGCTGGCCCGTCCCATCGTCGATCTGCTCGGAGCCTTCGGCAACGGGGCGCTCCCCACCGGCGGTCCTGCCGACGTACTGCGTGTGTCCTCGGCAGCGATCGAGGCAGCGCAAGGAATCGGCAGGGTCGCGATCACCGAGCTCGCGGCGAACTGGAACGGTGACGCCGCCGACGCGGCCATTCGGTACGCCGAGAACGCTCATACGAGCGCACTTGCCCTCGCCGACCACGCCGACGACATCGCTGCCGTGGTCGACCAGGCCTGCCGCGACACCAATCGAGGCTTTCTCGAACTGCAGTCGATCGTGCACTCGTTCGTGGGAATCGCACTGTCGGCCGGACCGATCATCGCCACCCCGCCGGGGCAGACCATGCTGATCACGGCGGCCATCGAACACCTCGAACGAGCGCTCGTGGTCGTGGCGCGCGTGCGGGGCGAGTTGGCCGTCCACACCGCGAAAGTCGGCGAACTGGCCGCTCCCCCGACAGTTCCCGGCCCCGTCGGCGGCGGACCGACATCGTCCCCCGGCTCACCCTCGAATCTCATGACCTCGCCCGCGACATCACAGGTGATCGAAGCAGGCGAGAAGCTGGCGAAGACGTTCGCGCAGTCCGTGTCCTCCCCGCCCGCCGGGGGCGAGCCACCGAGCAGCGGTGTCGGTGGCGGCGGTGCACACAACTACCTGGGCAATCCGGGCACCGATCCCTACCGAACCCCCGACAGCACCGGCCGGGGAGTCGAGATCCGGCTACCGGACGGCAGTACCGTCACCGCACCCAACGCCGAAGCCGCAGGTGCCGTCCGTAGCGCACTGACCCAACAGGGCGTGCCCTACGCGTGGGGCGGCACCACGCCGGGCAGCGGACTCGACTGCAGCGGATTGACCCAGTGGGCGTACGCACAGCAGGGCGTCGAGATCCCGCGTCTGGCACAGGAACAGGACATCGGCTCCGCCGTGGCACCGGGTCAGGTGATGCCCGGTGACCTGGCCGTCTGGGACGGACACGTGGCCATGGTGATCGGCAACGGTCAGCTCGTCGAGGCAGGCGACCCGGTGCAGGTGGGGCCGATCAGAACGACCAACAGCGGTATGGGCTTCAAGGGCTTCTACCGTCCGACCGAATGAAGGGCCGGCCAGTGACGGACTCGGACATCACCGTCGTCAGCGCCGTATCGGGAACACGATCGGGATCGGTGACGGTGCGCGCCACCGAACACGGACTGCCGATCGGGATCGCGATCGACGAACGCGAACTGCGCTACGGCGGAGGCGCTTTGGCGTCGACGATTCTCGAGCACTGTGTACGGGCGAGTGCGGCCGCACGAGCTCAGCGCCGCACCCTCCTCGCCGAGGACGGCGTTCCCTCCGATGTTCTGAATCGTCTCGGTCTGCCTACCAGTGCCCGAGTCGCCGCCGAGGCGAACGAGCATCTCGCAGAGGACGCCGCACCCACGAGTTGGTTGAAGCAGGTATGACCCACGCCCACACCACCGAACTCGACGCTCTGGTCGGCAGCGCCCTGCACCGGCTGGATGCACTTCGCGAAACGCACGAGCGACTGGACCGCATCAGAATTCGACTCACCTCGCCGGACTATCTGGTGACCGTCGTCGTCGATGGGTCCGGCGCCGTGGTCGAACTCGAACTCGCCGAGAACCTCGGATCGGTTGCCGCTCATGCACTCGCGTCGACGATCACCGTCGTCGCTGCCGACGCTGCACGTGCGGCGCTCGACCAGCGCGAGGTGATCCTGCAAAGTCTGCAGGGTTCGTTCACAGACTCCTGAGATAGGCTTCGCGCCATGGCTGGAGACATCATCCCGATCGAACTCGGTCTCACCGCCGGTGACTTCTCGACACTGTGGGCACCGGAGTGGCGAGAAGGCGACGACGAGTGGGAGGCATTCCTCGGACACGAGGAAGACCTGTACGGATTCTCGACCGTCGCAGAGCTCGCGGCATTCGTCAGGTCCGACGACGACAACGACCTCGTCGACCATCCGTCGTGGAAGGTGGTCTCCGCACTCGCCGCACACGAACTCGAGCCCGACGATCTGCACCGCTTCGATCTGGTGGCCGTGCCGGAGTTGGTGGCGTCCGATCCCGAAGCCGACGTTCTCGCCGAACTGCAGGCCACCTTCGACATCGTCTCGTCCATCGGCGATGTCTGCGAACTGCGTCCGGTCACAAGCTTTTTCGGATCCAACCCTTTCGTCGGGGCAGTCGGCGGAGGCGTCGAGAACTTCCTCGGTCGCGAGGGCGGTGAACTGTGGGACCGCATCGGTGCAGCGGTCGCCAAGCACTGGGACGACGTGCTCGACGCTGTCGACTCCATCGTCACCTCCCCCGATGTCGACTCCGCTGCCGTTGCCGTCGCCGAAGCCGAGATCACCGCAGCCGCTGAGAACGCCGTCGACGCCGATGACGTCACGGACGACATCGACTCCGATTCGGACGACGACGACGAAGACGACGACTCCGCCGAGGTGGATCGCGATCCGATCGCCGCAGCCGCGGCCGAAGATACGTTCTGGACCACCGTCGGCATCGACCCGATTCGCATCATCACCTCGGACGACACGCTCTACACCCTGCGGTGCTACCTCGGCGACAAGCCGGTGTTCCTCGGTCGCGGCGGTGCCATCAGCGTCTTCGGTTCCGAGCGTTCGTTGGCCCGCTACCTGGCCGACGACCACGATCACGATCTGGCACAGGTCAGCACCTACTCCGATGTTCAGACCGCAGCCATCGACGGCTCCCTCGACATCGAGATCACCGACGACAACGTGTACGTCCTGCCCGGCCTGGCCGACGATCTCGCCGAAGGGCCCACCGCGGTGGACGTCGAACAGTTGGATCTGGCCGTCGAATTGTTCACGGACGCCGCAGATTTCGCCGGTGACGCTTCCGTCGACGAAGCACTCGCCACGTCCACGCCACTGGGCTGGTACGTCTCGTACGCTCTCGAGCCCAGTCCCGACCGGCTCGCGCCGAGCGCACCGTTCGACGTCGAGGCCGAAGCGTGGCGCGCCCTCGAGCGCGAGTTCGAGAGTCGACTGCGCAAGAAGTAGCCGGCCCCCGGGTCTGGTCGATCAGCCGATCAGCACCGCGTACCCCGGCTTGATGACGTCGTCGATCAGCGCCAGCCGCTCGTCGAACGGCAGGAACGCCGACTTCATCGCGTTGATGGTGAATCGCTCGAGGTCACTCCACCCGTAACCGAACGTCTCGACGAGCTTGACCATCTCTCGACTCATCGACGTATCGCTCATCAAGCGGTTGTCGGTGTTGACGGTGACCCGGAATCGCAATCGGGCAAGCAGATCGAACGGGTGGGTCGCCAACGACTCGACGGCACCGGTCTGGACGTTCGAGCTCGGGCACAGTTCCAGGGGCATCCGTGTGTCGCGGACGTAGGCGGCGAGCAGGCCGAGCTCGGGTGTGCCGTCGGCGTCGGTGGTGATGTCGTCGGTGATCCGAACACCGTGACCGAGCCTGTCGGTGCCGCAGAACGCCACTGCTTCCTGGATCGACGGCAGACCGAACGCCTCACCCGCGTGAATGGTGAAGTGCGCGTTGCTCGCTCGCATGTATTCGAAGGCGTCGAGGTGACGACTGGGAGGGAAGCCCGCTTCGGCACCGGCGATGTCGAAGCCCACGACGCCGCGGTCACGGAACCGGACCGTCAGTTCGGCGATCTCCCGCGAACGCGCCGCGTGCCGCATCGCGGTGAGCAAGGTGCCGATCGTGATGTTCTTACCGCGCACCTTGGCCGCAGAGATCCCTGCCTCGAAGCCGGCGAGCGTGTGGGTGACGACCTCGTCGAGAGTCAAGCCGCGCTCGAGGTGCTGTTCCGGCGCGAAGCGCACCTCGGCGTACACGACGCCGTCGTCGGCCAGATCCTCGGCGCATTCCTGCGCCACCCGGAACAGTCCTTCGGGAGTCTGCATCACGGCAACGGTGTGCGCGAACGTCTCGAGGTACCGCACGAGCGAGCCGCTGTCCGCGGCGTCGCGGAACCACTCGCCCAATGCCGCGCCGTCGGTGGCGGGAAGATCGCCGTAGCCGCATTCGTCGGCCAGTTCCAACACGGTCTGCGGGCGGAGTCCGCCGTCGAGGTGATCGTGCAGCAACGCCTTGGGAGCTGTCCTGATCGACGCGAGATCGAGTGGCGCACTGCCACCGATCGAGGACTGAGTGTTCTCCGCGGTGCTCATGTGACGACGGTAGCGTGCGGCTCGCACGCACGCGCGTCTGTCATCACCACTCGGCGAGTCCGCGGATTCCCCCGAACTTCGCCGCTTCTGCGACCTATTTCGTTGCATTGTTACTCCAATGAAAACAATTCCGTCGATACACAGCGGATCTGCGACGGAAATCGTAGTGTTCAGCACACACGCGCGGCCGATTCTGTCGGGTCCCCTCCGACGTCCTCGGTCGTCTCGAACCTCGGAGAGATCTATGTCCACTGTGGAACCGCCGAACACCCTTCCGGGTAAAGGACTCAACACCGGCGCTCTCGGGCTGGTCGGCAACATCGTCATCGGCTTGTCGGCGGTGGCCCCGGCCTACAGCCTCGCCGCGACCCTCGGTTACGTGGTTCTGGCCGTCGGCGACAAAGCGCCCTCGATGTTCCTCATCGCCTTCGTTCCGATGCTGCTCACCGCCTTCGCCTACCGCGAACTCGGGCGTGACACACCGGACTGCGGCACGTCGTTCACCTGGGGTACCAAGGCATTCGGGCCCTGGGTCGGGTGGATGGCCGGGTGGGGGCTGGCCGTCTCGGCGATCATCGTGCTGGCCAACGTCGCCGAGATCGCTGCCATCTATCTGTTCGAGTTCCTGGGACTGTCCGGGTTGGCGGAGTCGACCGCGGCCAAGGTCGCCCTCGGTTCGTTCTTCATCGTCTCGATGACCTATGTCAGCTTTCGCGGCATCCTCATCAGCGAACGCATGCAGAACGTGTTGCTGGTCGTGCAGTTCGGGGTGCTCATCGGAGTGTCGGTGACTGCTCTGGTCAAGGTGGGCACCGGGACCGCAGGACCGCAGGCCATCACGCCCCAGTGGAGCTGGTTGGTACCCACCGGAGTGACGATGTCCGACGCGGCCCAGGCCATCATCCTGTGCATCTTCATCTATTGGGGGTGGGACGCCTGCCTTGCCGTCGGCGAGGAAACGAAGGATTCGGAGAAGACTCCGGGACGCGCCGCGGTGATCACCACGCTCATTCTCGTGGCCACCTACGTGCTCGTCGGATACGCCGTGCAGTCGTTCGCCGGGTTCGGCGACACCGGCATCGGCCTGAACAACCCGGACAACGTCGACGATGTGCTCACCATTCTCGGCGATCCGGTCGCGGGTTCGATCGTCGCGTCGCTCCTACTGCTGACCGTCTCCATCTCGGCGCTGTCCTCCACGCAGACGACCATCCTGCCGACGGCCCGCGGAACATTGTCGATGGCCGTTTACGAGGCGATCCCCAAGCGATTCGCCAGCGTCCACCCCAAGTACATGACGCCCGGCTTCGGCACGCTCGTGATGGGTGCCGCGGCGCTGATGTTCTATCTGGTGCTCACTTTCGTCAGCGCCAACGCGCTGCAGGATTCGGTGGCATCACTCGGGCTCGCGGTCGCGTTCTACTACGGCATCACCGCGTACGCGTGCACCTGGTATTTCCGTCGCACGCTCTTCTCGTCCGTCCGAAACCTGTTCATGCGCGGCATCTTTCCGCTCCTCGGCGGGCTGTCGATGACGTGGGCGTTCGTGCAGAGCGCGGTCGACATGATCAAGCCCGACTACGGTTACACCGTCTACGGTCCGATCGGCGGTGTGTTCGTCCTCGGCGTCGGCATGCTGGTACTCGGAATTCCGCTCATGCTGCTGTGCTTCGTGGGCAACAAGGACTTCTTCCAGGGCAAGACACTCACCGCGTCCACCGAAGTCAAGGTTCCGGACACTTACCAGTAGAGAAGGACACCCCATTCATGAAGATCACCGTCGGCTATCTCGCCACCCCCAGCGGCGACGACGGCGTAGCCCTGGCCACCGCCCTCGCCCGCGCCCTCGACGCGTCCATCGACATCGTGCTGGTCATGGCCGTGGACGAACCGGTCATGGAAGGCAGTGGACCGTATCGAAAAGTTCTCGCGGCCAAGGCCGAGGGCTGGGTGGCCGACGCGGCCGCCCAGGTGCCGTCGGGCATCGAGGTGACAACACACGTGCTCTCGCACGAGTCGTTCGCCCGTGCCCTGATCGACTTCGCGGTGCAGACCGATGCCGACATGATCGTCGTCGGCGGAGCCGGCGACGGCTTGCTGAATCGGCATTCCGTCGGTTCGGTTGCCGGCCAGCTCCTGCACGCCTCCGAAGTTCCGCTGGCACTTGCACCTCGGGGCTACCGGCTCTCGAACGCACCGATCACCGACCTCACCGTCGCCGTCCCCACCCGGGCCTCTGCCCCGAATCCGCTGCCGTTCGCGATCACTCTCGCCAGCGCCGCGCACGTGCCTCTTCGGTTGGTGTCGCTGGTCTCGCTCGAGCCGACCGGGGCCCCGAGTGACGAGACCTCACTGGATACGCGTCGACGACAGGTCGCTGCGGCGCAGGACAATCTCGAGCTCGCCGTACGCACTCTCCCCGATATCGACGGTCTGGAGTCGATCGTCGCCGATGGATCGTCGCTGGACGAGGCCATGGGCAACCTCGATTGGAAGCCGGGCGATGTGCTGTTCCTCGGCTCGAGTCGATTGGCGACTCCCAAGCGGGTATTCCTCGGTTCGAGTGCGGCGAAGATTCTGCGTGCCGCCCCGGTGCCGGTGATCGTCGTTCCGCACGATTAGAGCGGCTTCGCCGCACGTGAGCAGAAGCTCGTAGCAGAGGTCGAGTTTCCGTGCACGTGCGGCGCAGCCGCTCTAACTGTCGAAGCCCAGACCCAGCGCGTCCATGCCCTTGAGCCACAGTCCTCGTTTACCGCCGTTGCGGTCGGCTCGGGCGAATGCCGCGCGGGTGATGTTGATCCCGATCGACTTGAGGGGCTCGGGCGGGAACGGCAACGGCATGCTGCGCACCATCTTCAGGCGTGTTCGTTCGGTGTCCTTGCCGTCGAGAAGGTCGAGGGCGGTGCGGGCACCGAAGTGCGACGCGCCGACGCCCAGGCCGGTGAACCCGGCGACCGAGGCCACCCGTCCGTTCATGCCGAGATCCCAGAAGGCGCTGAACCGCGAGCACGTGTCGATCGATCCGCCCCAGGCGTGGGTGGCGCGGATTCCCTCGAGGCTCGGGAACATCTGCAGCAGGTGTTCGGCGAGCAAAGCGAACTCTTCGGGATGTTGAGTTCGGCGTGGGTCGGTGTCGCCACCGTAGAAGTAGTGCGCATCCCACCCGCCGAACAGGATGCGGTTGTCGGCCGTCAACCGGAAGTAGTGGAATCTGTTGCCGGAGTCGGCCAATCCTTCGCGGCCGGACCAGCCGATGTCGGCGAGCTGCGCCGGCGTCAGTGGTTCGGTCATGATCACGTAGTCCCACACCGGGACGATCCAGTGACGGAGTTTGCGGCGCAACGATTTCGATGCCGAAGTGGCCAGCAGCACCTTGCCGGCCTCGATGGTGCCGTAACCCGTCTTCACTCGAATACCTTTGCCGGACTTGCCGATCGACATCGCCCGAGTGTTCTCGTGAATGCGAACGCCGAGCGACTCGGCCGCGTCGGCCAGGCCCCAGGCGAGTTTGGCGGGGTCGATCATCGCGACATCGGGGTCGAACAGTGCACCGCGCGCCATCGGCGAGATGATCCTGGACCGCAGTGCAGCGGCGTCGAGGTATTCCATCGGCTGCGCCAGTCGCCTCCCCTCGTCGCCGAGCTCCCGCAGGTCGTCCACCTGCCAGTCGAAATTGGCGATGTCGAGCTCGCCGGTGCGTTCGATGTCGGCGTCGATCCCATACTTGTCCGCAGTCGCGCAGATCGCGTCGAGCGTCTCGGTGCCCATCCTCAGCAGTTCCGGTAGTTCGTCGGCGTAGCGATCGAGTCCGTTGCCCAGTCCGTGCGTCAGACTGGCCGCACAGAAGCCGCCGTTGCGTCCGGTTGCACCCTCGGCGATGCGGTCGCCTTCGAGCAGCACGATCGATCGGTTCGGGTTCTCCTCTGCCGCATGCAGAGCCGCCCACAGTCCGGTGAATCCGCCGCCGACGATCACGAGATCCGCTGCAGTCGAACCGGTATGCCGGGCCCGTGGCTCCGGGCGTTCGGGACGATCGAGCCAGTAGGACTCCGGTGCCGCGCCCGCAACCATGGTCACGCCGCGGTCGGTGGGAGTGGTTGCCCACGGTGCGTTCATCGGGCATCTCCCTGCGTTGCAGCGTCGACGGACGCGAAGACCGTTCGGTGCCAGGGCTTTCGGGCCACACCGGTGATGTCGGTCATGACGTGCTTGACGGTGAGGTACTCGTCGAGCGAGTAGCTGGACATGTCCTTGCCGAAACCCGAGGCCCCGAATCCGCCGTGTGGCATCTCGCTGATGATCGGGATGTGGTCGTTGATCCATACACAGCCGGCGGCGATCTCCCGCGTCGCTCGGCCCGCGCGGTACAGGTCGCGGGTCCACGCCGAGGCGGCGAGTCCGAACTCGGTGTCGTTGGCACGTCGGATCGCGTCGTCGTCCCCGTGATGCTTGGACACCGTGAGCACCGGACCGAACACCTCGTCGCGATAGATCTCGTCCTGCTCACCGACATCGGCGATCAGGGTGGGCGGATAGAAAGCGCCTCGCCCCTCGGGCACACGGCCTCCGGTCACCACCCTGGCACCTGCATCGCGGGCCCGATCCACCATCGCAGCCACCCGATCTCGGTGCGCGACGGAGATCAACGATCCCATGTCCGTTGCCGGATCCCTCGGGTCTCCCACGACGACGCGACCCATCAACTCGGCGACTCCGGCGACGAAGTCCTCGTACAGGGATTCGGCGACTATGGCGCGGGTGGCCGCCGTGCAGTCCTGGCCGCCGTTGATCAGCGATCCCGCGACGGCACCGTGGATGGCTGCGTCGAGGTCGGCGTCGTCGAACACCACCAGCGGCGCCTTGCCCCCGAGCTCGAGCTGCACCCGCGTGCCGTGCGCGGCGGCTTGCGCCATGACGCGCCTGCCGACGGGAGTGGAGCCGGTGAACGTCATCAGGTCCAGTCCGGCATGGGAGGACAGCGCGACTCCGGCGTCCACTCCGGTTCCGGTGACGACGTTGAACACCCCGTCGGGTACGCCTGCCTCGGTGGCCAAGCGCGCCAGCCGCAGGGTGGTCAGCGGCGTGAGTTCACTGGGCTTGAGCACGATGGAACACCCGGCCGCCAACGCCGGTATCGCTTTCCACACCGCCATCTGCAGCGGATAGTTCCACGGAGTGATCGACCCGACCACTCCGACGGCGTCCCGGCGGATGGCGGAGGTGTGCTCACCCGAGTACTCCGCAGCAGCCTTGCCGTCCAGGTGCCGCGCCGCCCCGGCGAAGAACTCGATGTTGTCGATGCTGCCCGGAACATCGAATTCGGTTGCCAGCCTTGTCGATTTGCCGGTCTGCGCCACTTCCTCGGACACGAAGTTCTCCGCGTCGGCCGCAACGAGACGCGCCAGTTCCATCAACACGGCGCTGCGGTGCGCGGGGGTGGCGGTGGACCATGCCGGAAAGGCCGATCGAGCATGCGAGAGAGCCGAATCGACGTCCTCGGCGGTGGCCAAACCGACGTCGGCAGCGACAGCTCCGGTCGCGGGATCGTCGACCTCGTACCGATCACCGCCACCGTCGACCGCGCGTCCGTCGATCCAACAACCAGGAATGTTCGCCATGCCTGCAGAGTACCGGCGAACCCACTGATTCTCTCTGTTTCGAGCCTTTCGACAACTGATTCTGTCGTTTGGATCGACAATTGACACGCTTTTCATCGTGGACGGGTTGTGTTCACGGCCACGACAGTGACAAGATCGAGCCATGCCCGAGCAACCGCCCATCGCACTCGACGACGTCTCCAAGGCGATCATCGAGCAACTTCAAGAGGACGGGCGTCGCTCGTACGCCGCCATCGGCAAAGCCGTCGGACTCTCAGAAGCGGCTGTCCGTCAACGAGTTCAGCGCCTGACGGACTCCGGCGTCATGCAGATCGTCGCGGTGACCGATCCGGTGCAGGTCGGATTCAAGCGGCAGGCCATGATCGGCATCAAGTGCACCGGCGACAGTTACGCACTGTCCGAGGAACTGTCGGCGATCGATGCGATCGACTACGTCGTCCTCACCGCAGGGTCGTTCGACGTCGTCGTGGAAGTGGTGTGCGAGGACGACGAACAACTCCTGCAGATCCTGAACAAGCAGATCAGAAGTCTCGACGGCGTCACCAGCACCGAAACCCTGGTCTATCTCAAACTCGTCAAGCAGCAATACAATTGGGGAACACGATGACACGAACGACAGCCGAGCTCGACGCTTCCGCAGCCAAGCACCTGTGGGGCCACTTCACCCGCCACGGCGCAGGGGTCACTCCCCCGATCATCACCCGCGGGGAAGGGTCGACCATCTGGGATTCCAACGGAAAGAGCTACATCGACGGTCTGTCGGGGCTGTTCGTGGTCCAGGTGGGACACGGCCGTGAAGAACTGGCCGAGGCCGCAGCCAAGCAGGCCAAAGAACTGGCGTTCTTCCCACTGTGGTCGTACGTCACCGAACCGGCCATCGAACTTGCCGAGCGTCTCGCCGGTTACGCCCCCGGCGACCTGAACCGGGTCTTCTTCACCACCGGTGGCGGCGAGGCCGTCGAGAGCGCATGGAAGTTGGCCAAGCAGTACTTCAAGAAAGTCGGCAAGCCCGGTAAGCACAAGGTGATCTCGCGAGCGATCGCCTACCACGGCACCCCGCAGGGTGCGCTGGCCATCACCGGAATCCCCGCGCTCAAGGAACCGTTCGAGCCGCTGACGCCGGGCGCGTTCCGAGTGCCGAACACCAACATCTACCGCGCCCCCGCCCCCCTCGACACAGATCCGAAAGCATTCGGAATCTGGGCCGCGGACCGCATCGCCGAGGCCATCGAGTTCGAGGGCCCCGATTCGGTGGCCGCGGTGTTCCTCGAGCCGGTTCAGAATGCCGGGGGCTGCTTTCCTCCCCCGCCCGGATACTTCGAGCGCGTCCGTGAAATCTGCGACCGCTACGACGTGCTCCTGGTCTCGGACGAGGTGATCTGTGCGTTCGGCCGGATCGGATCGATGTTCGCGTGCAACGACTTCGGCTACGTACCGGACATCATCACCTGCGCCAAGGGATTGACCTCGGGCTACTCCCCCATCGGCGCAATGATCGCCTCCGACAAGCTCTTCGAGCCGTTCGACGACGGCACGTCGAGCTTCGCGCACGGATACACCTTCGGCGGCCACCCCGTCTCCGCCGCCGTTGCCATGGCCAATCTCGACATCTTCGAGCGCGAGGGCATCAACGCGCACGTCGCAGACAATGCACCGGCGTTCCGTGCCACGCTCGAGAAACTGCACGACCTACCGATCGTCGGCGACGTGCGCGGCGAGGGATTCTTCTACGGCATCGAGTTGGTCAAGGACAAGGCCACGAAGGAAACGTTCAGCGATGCCGAAGCAGAGCGCATCCTTCGCGGCTTCCTGTCCACCGCACTGTTCGACGCCGGGCTGTACTGCCGCGCCGACGACCGCGGCGACCCGGTGGTACAGCTGGCACCACCGCTGATCTGCGGTCAGAAGGAGTTCGACGAGATGGAGCAGATCCTGCGCAGCGTGCTGACGGAGGCAGGCAACCTGATCTGACCGGGCCCGCTACTGCCCGAGCTCCTCACCGGCCGATGCGGTCGATCACCAGGGGCCTCGGCTGCGAGGCCGTGGCCCCTATCTCCCAACTGGATTCGAGTGCCTGCTGCGCATACTCGAAACGCTCGGGGGTGTCGGTGTACAGCGTCGCCAGTCGATCCCCAGCACGTACCCGATCGCCGGGTTTGGCGTGCAGCCGCACACCGGCCGCGCTCTGAACCGGCTCACCCTGTCGCTCGCGGCCCGCGCCCAGTCGCCAGGCCGCGAGCCCGACGCCCATTGCGTCCAATCCGGTGACGACGCCGTCGGCGGTGGCGGTGAAGTCCTGGCTCTCACGGGCGACGGGTAGTGCGGCATCGGGATCGCCGCCCTGCGCGGCGATCATCGTTCGCCAGCGATCCATGGCAGAACCGTCGGCGAGCTTGTCGGCCGGATCGATGCCCTCGATCCCGGCTGCGGTGAGCATCGTGCGCGCCAATGTGATCGTCAGCTCGACGATGTCGGCCGGGCCACCTCCGGCGAGAACCTCGACCGACTCCTCCACCTCGAGCGCGTTGCCTGCGGTGAGCCCGAGCGGGGTGTCCATCGCCGTCAGCACCGCCAGAGTCCGCACGCCCGCATCGGTTCCGAGCTCGACCATCGCGGTCGCGAGTTCGCGTGCGTCGTCGACGTTCTTCATGAACGCGCCGCCGCCTACCTTGACGTCCAACACGAGGGCGCCTGTGCCCTCGGCGATCTTCTTGCTCATGATCGAGCTGGCGATCAGCGGGATCGATTCGACCGTTCCCGTCACGTCGCGCAGTGCGTAGAGCTTCTTGTCGGCCGGAGCCAGATCGGCACCGGCAGCGCACACGACAGCACCGATCGCCGGATCGGCCAGGATGCGATGCATCTCCTCACCGCTCAGATCCGCTCGCCATCCGGGGATGGACTCGAGCTTGTCGAGCGTTCCGCCGGTATGTCCGAGTCCTCGACCCGACAGCTGCGGCACTGCCGCCCCGCAGGCGGCGACGAGCGGAGCCAGCGGCAGCGTGATCTTGTCTCCGACACCACCGGTCGAGTGCTTGTCGACGGTGGGCAGCGGCAGCGCCGAGAAGTCCATTCGGGTACCCGACGCGATCATCGCGTTCGTCCACGTACCGAGCTCGCGACGCGACAATCCACGCCACAGAACGGCCATCGCGAGAGCCGACATCTGTTCCGGCGCGACGGATCCGCGGGTGAACTCCGCGATCACCCATTCGATCTGTTCGTCGTCGAGAACGCGCCCGTCTCGCTTGGCGCTGATGATGGATACGGCGTCAGGCATGGTTGTTCACGCGTCCTTCGTCGAGGTTGTCGGGGCCGAAAGCATTCGGGAGCAACTCTGCCAGTCGAGCCGGTCCCGAGACGGTGTCGACGAGCAGATCCGGGCCGCCGAACTCGTACAGCAGCTGTCGGCATCGCCCGCACGGCATCAGAATTTCACGCCTGGAATCGCAGCAGGAAAAGGCGACGAGTCTGCCGCCGCCGGTCGAGTGCAGGTTGGACACCAACCCGCACTCCGCACAGAGCCCCAAACCGTATGAGACATTTTCCACATTGCACCCGGTGACTATCCGATTGTCGTCCACCAGAGCCGCCGCACCGACCGGAAAGTTCGAGTATGGGGCGTAGGCACGGCCCATTGCCTCATGAGCATTGTCGCGCAACGTCTTCCAGTCGATTTCGTTCATGGTGAACCATCCAATCACGGTGTCTGAATTGATGCAGAGATCCGGCCCGAAGAGCGCTCATCAATTGGGAAGGCAAACCTAACACCGCATTTCGGCACCGTACGAACCTCGAGTCGAATTAGTTCCGTGTTTCGAATGGGTTTACAGTTTCCAGTAAGCGGCTAGTACAACCAGCACTAGGGCCGAATCGCGACAAATCGAGCCAGGCAAGACCGGCCACCGGGGCTCGATGCGTCCACCAACGACGTTGGAGGCATTGCACTCGATGAGTAGCACGACGGAAGTCGCTCCGGTCAAGGAGCGCAAGCGGTCTCTGTACCGCGGGGACCCGGGCATGTGGTCCTGGGTTCTGCACCGCATCACAGGCGTTCTGGTCTTTTTCTTTCTGTTCGTCCACGTCCTCGACACGGCGATGGTTCGGGTCAACCCCGAGACGTACGACGCCATCATCGAGACCTACAAGACCCCACTCGTCGGCCTGATGGAAATCGGCCTCGTCGCGGCAGTGCTGTACCACGCGTTGAACGGCATCCGCGTGATGCTGATCGACTTCTGGTCCAAGGGACCGCAGTACCAGAAGCCGATGCTGTGGGCGATCGCAGTCATCTGGCTCGTCGTCATGATCCCCGGCGCGGGACGAATCTTCTACAACATGTTCACGGCGGGTGGTCACTGATGTCGACGCAGGGTCCCGAGGCCAAGGTCCTCGGCACGAACTACGACCGTCCGGCCAGCTTGGCCAACCCGCGTTCGCCGCGGCGGCAGAGCAAGGGCAACTTCGAGCTCTACGCATGGCTGTTCATGCGCTTCTCCGGCCTGGCACTCGTCGTGCTCGTCCTGGGCCACATGTTCATCATGCTGATGCTCGACGACGGTGTGCACCGCATCAACTTCGCTTTCGTCGCCGGTCGTTGGGCCAGCCCGTTCTGGCAGTTCTGGGACCTGACGATGCTGTGGCTGGCGCAGCTGCACGGCGGCAACGGCCTGCGCACGATCATCGCGGACTACTCCCGCAAGGATTCGACGCGATTCTGGCTGACCACGCTGCTGGTGCTGTCGATGATCCTCATCATGGGCGTCGGCACGTACGTCATCTTCACGTTCGATCCCAACATCACGGCGAGCTAAGGACACTGACGCTTACATGCAGGAACATCGTTACGACGTACTGATCGTCGGCGCAGGCGGTGCCGGTATGCGTGCTGCGATCGAGGCCGGACCCCGTGCTCGCACAGCCGTACTGACCAAGCTCTACCCCACGCGCTCGCACACCGGTGCAGCTCAGGGTGGCATGTGTGCCGCCCTGGCCAATGTCGAGGAAGACAACTGGGAGTGGCACACGTTCGACACCGTCAAGGGCGGCGACTACCTCGCCGACCAGGACGCGGTGGAGATCATGGCCAAGGAAGCCATCGACGCGGTTCTCGACCTCGAGAAGATGGGCCTTCCCTTCAACCGGACACCCGAGGGCAAGATCGACCAGCGGCGCTTCGGTGGCCACACCCGCGATCACGGCAAAGCTCCCGTGCGTCGTGCGTGCTACGCAGCCGACCGCACCGGCCACATGATCCTGCAGACGCTCTACCAGAACTGCGTCAAGCACGACGTCGAGTTCTACAACGAGTTCTACGCACTGGACTTGTGTCTGACCGAGACCGACGACGGTCCTGTCGCGACCGGAATCATCGCCTACGAGCTGTCCACCGGTGAGCTGCACATCTTCCACGCGAAGTCGATCATCTTCGCCACCGGAGGCTCGGGCCGGATCTACAAGACCACCTCCAATGCCCACACCCTCACCGGTGACGGCATGAGCATCATCTTCCGCAAGGGTCTTCCCTTGGAGGACATGGAGTTCCACCAGTTCCACCCGACAGGTCTCGCAGGCCTTGGCATCCTCATCTCCGAGGCCGTGCGCGGTGAGGGCGGCATCCTGCGCAACGAGTCGGGTGAACGCTTCATGGAGCGCTACGCACCGACCATCAAGGACCTCGCGCCCCGCGACATCGTCGCGCGTTCGATGGTGCTCGAGGTGCTCGAAGGACGCGGTGGCGGCCCGAACAAGGACTACGTCTACATCGACGTCACGCACATTCCCGAGGAAGTTCTGGACGAGAAGCTCCCGGACATCATGGAGTTCTCTCGCACGTACCTCGGTGTCGACCCCGTCAAGGAGCCGGTGCCCGTCTACCCGACGTGCCACTACGTCATGGGCGGCATCCCCACGAAGATCCGCGGCGAGGTTCTGCGCAACAACGAGGACATCGTCCCCGGCCTCTACGCGGCCGGCGAATGTGCCTGCGTCTCCGTGCACGGTGCCAACCGTCTCGGCACCAACTCGCTGCTCGACATCAACGTCTTCGGACGTCGTGCCGGCATCGCGGCGGCCGAGTACGCGAACTCGGTCGACTTCACCCCGCTCCCCGAGGAGCCGGCGAAGATGGTGCAGGACTGGCTGGAGCTGATCCTCTCCGACCACGGACACGAGCGCGCAGCCGACATCCGTACCGAGATGCAGCAGTCGATGGACAACAACGCCTCGGTATTCCGTACCGAGGAGCGTCTCGAGACGGCACTGAAGGATGTCCGCGCCCTCAAGGAGCGGTACAACAAGATCACCGTCGAGGACAAGGGCAAGCGCTACAACAGCGACCTGCTCGAGGCCATCGAACTCGGCTTCCTGCTCGAAATGGCGGAGGTCACGGTCGTCGGTGCACTCAACCGGAAGGAATCGCGCGGCGGACACGCTCGCGAGGACTACCCCGAGCGCAACGACGCCGAGTACATGAAGCACACCATGGCCTACAAAGAGGGCGAAGGTCTGCTCACCGAGATCCGCTTGGATTACAAGCCGGTAATCCAAACCCGCTACGAGCCGATGGAGCGGAAGTACTGATATGAGCGCACCCACCCTGGACAAGAAGTCCAACGAGTCCGATCTGCCACCCGTCCCCGAGGGCGCGGTGATGGTCAACCTCAAGATCGCGCGCTT
The DNA here is from genome assembly GCF_030056835.1 of Rhodococcus sp. IEGM 1372. NCBI lineage: Bacteria > Bacillati > Actinomycetota > Actinomycetes > Mycobacteriales > Nocardiaceae > Rhodococcus > Rhodococcus sp. IEGM 1372. Next base: position 502,372 of record NZ_JASHKS010000001.1, read on the forward strand.
CAACCCCGAGAGCGGTGACGGTCAGCGCTGGGACACCTTCCAGGTCCCCACACTGGCCACCGACCGTCTGCTCAACCTGCTGCTGTACGTGAAGGGCTACCTGGACGGCACCCTGACGTTCCGTCGCTCGTGCGCACACGGTGTCTGTGGCAGCGATGCGATGCGGATCAACGGTGTCAACCGTCTCGCCTGCAAGGTGCTCATGCGCGACATGCTCCCCAAGGACTCGTCGAAGACGCTGAACATCACCATCGAGCCCATCAAGGGTCTGCCGGTGGAGAAGGACCTCATCGTCGACATGGAACCCTTCTTCGACGCGTTCCGCGCCGTGAAGCCGTTCCTGATGACGACCGGCAACGAGCCGACCCGCGAGCGGATCCAGTCCGCTGCGGACCGTGCCCGCTTCGACGACACCACCAAGTGCATCCTGTGCGCGTGCTGCACCACCTCGTGCCCCGTGTTCTGGAGCGACGGCAGCTACTTCGGTCCGGCCGCCATCGTCAACGCACACCGGTTCATCTTCGACAGCCGTGACGAGGGCGCAACCGAGCGTCTGGACATCCTCAACGACGTCGAGGGTGTGTGGCGTTGCCGCACCACCTTCAACTGCACCGACGCATGCCCTCGCGGCATCCAGGTGACCAAGGCGATCCAGGAAGTCAAGCGAGCGTTGCTCTTCGCACGCTGACCACTCCCACCGCAATCGAAAGGCCCCTTCGCACACGCGAAGGGGCCTTTCGACGTTCTACGTCAGACGAACGCGCCGAAGCCCGTCACTCCGCGGCCGACGATCAGGTTGTTGATCTGCGCGGTTCCCTCGTAGGAGTACAGGGCCTCGGCGTCGGCAAAGAATCTGATGACGTCGTGCTCGATCAGAATTCCGTTGCCGCCCAGGATCTCTCGGGCCCAACCCACCGTCTCGCGCAGCCGCGTCGTACAGAACGTCTTCGCGAGCGCCGCATGCTCGTCGTGGTGGACGCCGTTGTCCTGCAACTGAGCGACACGAATCGCCATCCCGAGCGCGGCGGTGATGTTCGCCGTCATGCGGGCGATCAGGTCGGAGATCAGCTGGAACGAGGCGATCGGAGATCCGAACTGTTCGCGTTCGCGCGCATACGCCACGGCCCGCTCGTACGCGCCCATCATCACGCCCACGGCTTGAAAGGCCACTCCCCCGCGCGTCAGCCGAAGCACCTTCGCGGTGTCGGCGAACGAATTGGCCTCGGCTAGCTTGTTGCCGACCGGGACCCGGCAGTTCTCCAGATGGATGTCGGCGTTCTCCACCGCGCGGAGCGAATACTTGCCCTCGATCTTCTCGGCCCGGAAGCCTTCGAATCCCTGCTCCACGACGAAGCCCTTGACCTCGCCGTCGGCCTCGTCCTTGGCGAAAACGATGGTCAGATCGGCGAAGGTGGCATTGCCGATCCACCGCTTGCTGCCGTTGAGGATCCAGTGATCACCGTCGAGGCGGGCGGTGGTCTCCAGCCCGCCCGCGACATCGGAGCCACCGTGCGGTTCGGACAGGCCGAACGCGCCGATCTTCTCCATTCGACGCATGGCAGGCAACCACCGTTCGCGCTGCTCCTCGGAGCCGAGAATCGAGATGCTGCTCATCGCCAGCGAACTGTGCACGCTGAACATCGTTCCCGTCGACGGATCGACCCGCGCGAACTCCATTTCGAGCCAGCCGGTGAGCAGCTTGCGCGAGGCCTTTCGATCACCGAATCCGTAACCGAGACCGGCGATTTCGAGTTCGGCGATCTTCGGCATCAGGTGCACCGGAGAGGTGGCCTTCTCCCAGAACTCGTTCGCCCTCGGCGCGACCTCGTCCTGCAGGAACCGGCGGGTACGCAGGACCACCTCGATCTCGGAGTCGTCGAGCATGCTCTGATACCCGTAGAAATCGGATTCGAGAAAGTCCGGCGACAGTGGTCCGAGGGGCTCGTGCTCGCTCATGTTCGGCTCCTTCGTCTGGCACCTCCATCGGGCACCGCTATCGGTCTTCTACCCGCCACGCGCGATTCTCACGCATGGTCCCGCGACCGCCGACCGGTCAGCGGCGCAGTTCGTCGGAGAGGGTCTCCAGTTCGTCCCCGCCCGCCATTTCCTTGGTGAGATCGTCGAGGGAGATGTCGTCGTGCGCGCAGTCCAACGTCTGACGTCCCCGATCGAGGAGGACGAAGTGGTCTCCGACCATGTACGCGTGGTGAGGATTGTGGGTGATGAACACGACGCCGAAGCCTTTCTCCCTGGCCGCGGAGATGTATCGGAGAACCATGCCGGATTGCTTGACGCCGAGAGCGGCGGTCGGCTCGTCGAGAATGAGCACCCGCGCACCGAAGAAGATGGCGCGAGCGATCGCCACGCACTGACGTTGGCCGCCGGACAGGGAGCCGATGGGGGCGTCGACGTCGGGCAGATCGATACCCATCTTGCGCAGTTCGTCGATGGTTCTCGCGCGCATGGCATGGGTGTCCAGGGTCTTGAAGATCTTGCCCCTGCGCAGCTCCTGGCCGAGAAAGAAGTTGCGCCACACCGGCATCAGGGAAACGACCGCGAGGTCCTGATAGACCGTCGATATGCCCTGTTCCACGGCCTGCTTCGGCGAGCCGAACGTTGTCGCCTTGCCGTCGACGAGCAGTTCCCCCTCCGACTGGCGATGCAGACCGGACATGATCTTGATCAGAGTGGATTTGCCTGCGCCGTTGTCACCGAGGACGCAGGTGACCTCACCGGCACCGACACGCAGGTCTATCCCGTGCAGCGCGATGATGTTGCCGTAGCTCTTACCGACGCCTTTCAGCTCGATCAGGGGTGTGTTCGCAGAAGACGTCATGGTCACCTTTTCGCCGCGTAGTTGCGGAAGGAGCTGTTCGCGACCACTGCGAACAGCAGCATCGCGCCGAGGAAGAACTTGAACCAGTCCGGGTTCCAGCCTGCGTACACGATGCCCTGATTGGTCATGCCGAAGATGAACGCTCCGATGAACGCACCGACCGCCGTACCGTACCCACCGGTGAGCAGGCATCCGCCGATGACGGCGGCAATGATGTAGAGGAATTCGTTGCCCACGCCTTGGCCGGACTGCACGGTGTCGAAGGCGAACAGCAGGTGCATGCCGACGAACCAGGCGCAGAAGCCGACGAACATGAACAGGCCGATCTTGACCCTGGTGACCGGGACGCCGACGGCACGCGCCGATTCCTGGTTGCCGCCGACGGCGAAGATCCAGTTGCCGACCCGGGTCTTCATCAGCACCCAGGTCGCGCCGAGCGTGAACACGATCCACCACACGACGGTGATGCGGACCGAGACCCCCAGCAGCGAGAACGAGGACGAGAAGAAGCCCTTGGCCGAGTCGAATCCCTCCATGTCCGAGATGGACGGGGTGGCGACCTGGCCGGTGACGAGTTTTGTGACAGCGAGATTGATGCCGGTGAGCATCAGAAACGACGCCAACGTGATCAGGAACGACGGAATCTTGGTCGTCATCACGAGGTATCCGTTGAGGAAACCGACCGCCAGTGCCAGCACCAGCGCCAATGCAGAGCCCGCCCACACGTTCAGGTGCAGGTTGTAGGCCAGCATGGAGGCCATGATCGACGAGAACGTCACCGCGACTCCGGTGGAGAGGTCGAATTCTCCGCCGATCATCAACAGCGAGACCCCGATCGCCATGATGCCGATGGTCGAGGATGCGTACAGCACGGTCGCGAGAGCCTCGGGTGATCGAAACGGTGGTGCCACGATGCAGAAGAAGACGAAGATGGCGACCGCACCGAACAGGGCACCGATCTCCGGGCGAATCAGCAACCGCTGCAACGGTTTCTGCTTCTTGATCCGCTCATCGGTGATCACGGTGTGTTCGGACAGAGCCGGATCGGCCTGTGTGGACATGCTCTTCCTTCCGCGCCGAAGCGACGCACTCAGCGTGTGCCGTTGCGGGCGTACTCGGCGACCGCGTCGATGTTGGTCGAGTCGATGAACGCGGGCCCGGTCAGCACCGGGGTTCCGCCGCCGATCGTGTTGCCGTTGTTGAGGTAGAGCCACAGCGAGTCGACGGCCAGGTAACCCTGCAGGTAGGGCTGCTGATCGATGGCCCACGCCACGTCGCCCGACTCGATCGCGTCGACAAGTGCGGCGTTGGTGTCGAACGTGACGATCGTGGCGTCGCTGCCCGCGTTGTTCTTCGACTGGACCGCAGTCAGCGCGATCGGAGCGGCGAGGGCAATGACGTGGTCGATGGTCGGATCCTGCTGCAGCTTGGCGGTGATGGTCGACTCGACGGACGGCATGTCCTTGCTGTTGACGTTCAGGATCTCGGTGGTGCCTCCGAAGCCCTGCGTCACGCCGGCACAGCGAGCCTCGAGGGCCACCGCCCCCTGCTCCTGGATGATGCACAGAGTCTTGCGGGCACCGTCATCGGTGAGCCGCGCACCCGCGGCCTCGCCGGCGATGGTCTCGTCCTGGCCGAAGTACTGCTGGACTCCCATGTCCTTCCAGGACTCGTAACCGGAATTGAACGCGACGACCGGTATGCCCGCGGCGGTCGCTACCTCGACGGCGGGGGCCATCGCGTCGGGTTTGGCCAACGTGACCGCGATACCGTCGACCTTCGAGTCGTTCGCACTCTGGACGAGGTTGGCCTGGTTGGGCGCTTCGGGATCTGCGGAGTAGCGCAGTTCGATGTTGTCCTTGGCCGCGGCGGCCTCGGCACCCTTTCGAACCAGATCCCAGAAGGTGTCGCCGGGAACCTCGTGCGTGATCATCGCGATCGTCGCCGACGGAGTGTTTGCCACTCCCGCGTTGCTTCCGTCGTCGGACGATCGAGGAGCACCACCGGTGCTCGAACAGGCAGCGACCGTCAGTGCCGCGACCGCACAGATCGCGCCGACCGCGATCGGTCCGCGCCTTTGCCGAACCCTCATTGCATTTCCTCTCGAACAGCCGACAAGTATTCGGAGCAGCACGGGACCTCGGACGACATGAGAGAACTCTCATGTCCGATTCACGTAGCCACAATCCGCCGTCGTCAGACTCGACCGTGTGCGAACCATCATCGTCTCGGCCCTGGGTCTGCTCACGCTCGGCGTGCTCGTCGTGGCATTGCTGACGACTCGATCGACGGGCGAGCAGACCCCGTTGCCCGCACCCATAGTCGCACCCGCCGCACCCGTGCAATCCGCCCCGGGTACTCCGCAACCCGTTCCCGGTGCACCACAGCCGGGCGAGCCCGCGCCCAGCACCGCGCCGACCGCCGCGCCACAGCCGGTGGCACCGGACGGATTCGTGCCCCCGCCGCCGCTGCCGCCTGCCGACTGGGACGATGACTTCGACGACGACTGGGATGACGATGACGACGACTGATCCTGCTGCAAGACCGACCACGTGATGCGGACGCGACTGCTTGCCCTACGCCCGACCAGCGCCAGGAGCCGCATCTTCTCGTGGGTCCTGTTGCTGGTGTTGGCGTCTCTGGCGGCCGTCACCGTCACCACCTGGCTGCTCATGATCCGCGCCACCGACAACCGCATGCGCGAATCGCTGCGCACCGAGATCGCCGAGTTCACCACCCTCACCGACGCAGGCGTCGATCCCGGAACCGGCGCACCGTTCGACGACATCAACGACGTGCTCCGCGTGGTGATCACCTACAACCTCGCCCGCCCCAACGAGAAGTTCCTGGGCTACATGGACGGCGCTTTCGCCGTGCAGAGCAGGCAGCAGGCACCGGTGCGACTGTCCGACGACAACGGCTTCACCGCCGAAGTCGGGACCGTCACCGCGCCCGTCGAGGGTTCGTACTCGAGCGCCGCAGGTGAAGTGGTGTACCTCGCGGTGCCGGTCTCTCTGGCGGGCGACCCGGTGACCGGGGTCGTGGTCGCCGCGTACTTCGCAGATCAGGAACGCGCCTCCGCCGACGAGACCGCGACCTTGATGCTCGTCGTCGGCGGCGTCACCTCGGTGCTGGCGGCAGTGGGGGCGTGGTTGGTCGCGGGCCGCATCATGTCGCCGATCAGACACATCACCGCAACCGCCAGAACGATCACCGAGACCGACCTGTCCGGCCGAATCACCGACGCCAGAACAACGGGTCGAGGCGACGACATCGGAGCCCTGATCGACACACTGAACTCGATGCTCGATCGGATCGAGTCCGGCGCGGCCAGTCAACGCCGATTTCTCGACGACGCGGGCCACGAACTCCGCACTCCCATCACCATCGTCCGCGGCCATCTCGACGTGCTCGACCACGACGACCCCGTCGACGTGCGCGATACCGTCGCGCTCGTCGACGACGAACTCGATCGGATGAACCGGCTCGTCGCGGACCTGTTGCTGCTCACCCGAGCCGACCAGACGAGCTTCGTCAACCCCGTCGTCACCGATGTCGACGCGCTCACCCGAAGCGTGTTCGACAAGGTGACCACCCTCGCCGACCGGGAATGGGTGCTCGAGGCCAGCGCGACCGTCCACGCGCCGCTCGACGCACAACGGCTGACCCAGGCGCTGCTGGCGTTGGCGGACAACGCAACTCACCACACGATGCCCGGCAGTCGTGTCGGCATCGGATCCCAACTGTCCGACGGTGACATCCGGTTCTGGGTCACCGACTCGGGCCCGGGAATCGCGCGCGACGAGCAGGAACGAATCTTCGAGCGCTTCGCCCGCGGTCGCAACGGAACCAGACGCACCGAGGGCGCGGGGCTCGGGTTGTCCATTGTCACCGCCATCGCACAGGCCCACCGCGGACGGGTGAGTGTCGGCAGCGCACCGGGGCACGGTGCCACGTTCACCATCACGATCCCACTTACCGATTCCGTTCCCTCGCAGAAAGATCGACCATGGCCCGCATCCTGATCGCCGAAGACGAACCCCGCATCGCCTCGTTCGTCCAGAAGGGGCTCCGAGCGAGCGGCTTCAGCACGACCACCGTCTCCGACGGTAGATCCGCTTACGAACACGCCCGCAGCGGTGACTTCGATCTGGTGGTACTCGACATCGGTCTGCCGAACATGGACGGCTTCGAGGTACTGCAGCGACTGCGCGGAGAGCAATGCGAGATACCGGTGATCGTGTTGACTGCGCGCGACAGCGTCCACGACGTGGTGTCCGGTCTCGAGACCGGCGCCGACGACTACATGGCCAAACCGTTCCGGTTCGAGGAACTGCTGGCGCGCATCCGAGTTCGCCTGGGCACCAAGAGAACCGTCGACACCACCCAGCTCACCGTCGCCGACCTCACCCTGGACCTGCGTACCCGGCGAGCTGTGGCGGGAGACCGCACTGTCGACCTGTCGGCCCGTGAATTCGCCCTCGCCGAGACCTTCATGCGCCACCCGGGCCAGGTCCTCTCGCGAGAGCAACTCCTGTCACAGGTGTGGGGCTACGACTTCGACCCGGGCTCCAACGTCGTCGACGTCTACGTCCGCTACCTCCGGGCGAAATTCGGTGCCACACGAATCGAGACCGTCCGCGGAATGGGGTACCGACTGTCCGAGACATGAATGGCGTCGGCCGGTGCCGACGCCACTGCTCGAGTCTCAGTCGTCCCGGTCGTTGTCGTCGTCCCGATCGTCGTTGTCGTCGTCCAGGTCGTCGTCGTTGTCGTCGCTGCGATCGTTCAGATCGTCCCGGTCATCGTCGCGATCGTCCCAGTCGTCGTCGTAACGGTCGTCCAGGTCGTCGTTGCGATCGTCCCAGTCGTCCCAGTCGTCGTCGTAACGGTCGTCCGAGATCCGGGTCGTTGCGGGCTGCTGGGGCGCTGCCGGCGGGTTCGAGGCCGAATCTGCCTCCGACAGAGGCTGTTCCACCGAGATCGACGACGGCCGCTGCTGGGCGGGGCCGTCGTCGGCGATCGCGAGTGCGCCGACGCTTCCGAGGGTGACGAGAACGGCTGCTGCACCGACGATCATGAACTTTGCCGGCATTCTCATGACTGCTCCTTCGATTCGAGTTCTGTGGGCCACCGTTTCGGTGATGACTCAACGATCGCTGTCGAAACTGAGAACCGAAGGAAGACAACATGAGCGAGTTCTCATTCTGGTGGCGGGCGCGTGCCGCTGCGCGAGGGGCTGCATTCGGCCGTCGCCGCTGACGATGTCGGGACGAGGATCGGAGCGGTCGTTCGAGCGACGCGCGCCGGTGGGTCGCCACGTCGACCGACCCCGAGCGCCTATGGTGATTCGCGATGAAAAGGATTCGAGTGTGCGTGGCCGCGTCGGCAGTGTCGATGATTCTCGTCGGCTTCGGCTGTGGACCGGCTCTGGCACAACCTGCCGCCGAGCCACCGGTGGTGACGACGACACCGCCGTTCACGACGCCCGACACCGACAGCTGCCCCTTCGCCGCATCACCGCCCCCGGCGATCGACCTGTCCGAGGTACCGGCCCCTGGAAGCACTGCCCCGCAACCACTCCCGATTCCCGCCGAGGCCGTCGGCGGGGATCGGCTCGCCGAGTGTGGAGCGGTACTGCCGGACGGGGCTCCCCCGTTGCCTGCGGACATCTCGGCCACCGGGTTCGTGGTGGCCGACATGGACTCGGGCTCCGTTCTGGTCGCCAAGGATCCGCACGGGCGGCATCGGCCGGCGAGCACGATCAAGGTGCTGCTCGCACTCGTTGCCCTCGACGAGCTGAACCTGAATACCCAGATCACCGCGACCGCAGAGGACGCCGATGCAGAGGGCAGTGCCGTCGGCATCGGCGAAAACGGTGTGTACACCAATCTCCAATTGATGCAGGGACTGGTGATGGCATCGGGAAACGATGCAGCGCATGCGTTGTCCAGGCAGCTGGGCGGTGACTCCGCCACCGTGGACAAGATGAATGCCAAGGCCGCGGAACTGGGGGCGCTCGATACGCGCACCGCCACGCCGTCGGGTCTCGACGGTCCCGGCATGGCAAGTTCTGCCTACGATCTGGCGTTGATCTACCGCGCAGCAATGCGTGATCCCACTTTCGCGCAACTGATTTCGACCGAGACGGTTCAGTTTCCCGGCTACCCGAAGGATCCCACGATCCCGGACGACCAGGACCGGCCCGGGTTCACCCTCTCCAACGACAATCAGTTGCTCTACAACTACCAGGGCGCACTCGGCGGCAAGACCGGGTACACCGACGATGCGCGCCAGACGTTCGTCGCAGGAGCAGAGCGGGGCGGTCGAAGTCTCGTCGTGACGATCATGAAGGGAGACGTGCTGCCGATCCGGCCGTGGGAGCAAGCGGCCCGCCTGTTGGACTACGGGTTCGCTCTCGGTTCGAGCCGCGGCGTCGGCGAGCTCGTGGAGCCGCAATCGACGTCCGCGGTGACGAGCACCCGCGCGCCCGCGGCCACGCCGACACTTGCCCAGCCACCCGCATCGGCGTCGGGCTCGAGCTCCCGCCAGTCCGAGATGCAGGCCCAGGGCGACACCGTCGTTCGCATCGCGATCGGTGTCCTCGGGTCGATCGTGGTGATCGGGCTGTTGTGGGGCGCTCGGCGTCTGTCGCGCAACCGCTGATCAGCGACGCCGGTTGCGCAGTCCCGCGAAACCGAGAGCTGCGAGGGCACCGGCACCCACCAGAGCCAGACCGCCCGTGACGCCCGGCCCCTCACTGACCTCGACCCTCGTGTTGATCACCGCCGGCTCCGGGGCCGGAACGTGGGCTTCGGCCAAGCTTTCTCGAGTCGTCGCGGCGAACGACGTGGAGAACAACACGAGACGCGACGTCGTGAACACGAACACCAGCAGACCGATGATCGGTCCGAAGACCACGCCCGCAGGACCGCTCGTCACCGAAGCCAGGTAAAGGGCACCGAGCTGCTTGAAGATCTCGAATCCGACGGCAGCGAGCAGCGCACCTTTGGCTGCGCTGCGCCACGACACCGGCTCGCGCGGCAGCCTCGAGATCACCCAGGTGAACAACGCCCAGGTACCCGCCAGCGCAAGTAGAACGGAGAACACGCGCAGTGCGACGCCCACTCCCGGAACGGAATCGAGATTGGCCCACTCGAGAATGCTGCGCATCAGGCCACCTCCGGCGAGTGCCGACAACGCCAACGACAGCACCAGTGCGGTCCCCAGCCCGAGCAGCGCGGCGAAATCCTTGGCCTTGGTGGCCAGAAAACCACCCTGCTCGTGCTGGCTCTCCCACATGGCGGTCAGTGCTTCACGCAGGTTGGCGATCCAACCGAGACCCGCATACAACGCACCGAGCAGACCGATGATGCCGACGCTCGTCCGAGACTCGATGGCCGTCTGGATCAGCGAGTTGATCGTCTCGCCGAAGCTGCCCGGCACGTTCTCGGCAATCTGCGACTGTATCTCGGCAAGCCACTCGGGCTGATTCACCAGCACGAACCCGGCGATCGCGAATGCGACCATCAGCAGCGGGAACAGGGCCAGCACACTGAAGTACGTCATGCCGGCCGCGTAGTAGTCGCCCTTCTGACCCTGGTACCGCTGCGCAGCGACAACAGTGTGATCGAGCCACGGCCACCGGTTGCGCCGGTCGTCGAGGATCGCCTTGAAATCTGGCATGGCACTCGCCTTCTCGCTGTTGTCGGCTGCTGTCGGATGGTGTCGCCGCATCGCAGCACAGCGAAACCCGGTGTGTCGAAAATGCTATGCGCCAGGCGGCAAGAAACCCACCCGGTCGTACACCTGAGCAAGCGTTCGACTCGCCACTTCCCTGGCTCGATGCGCACCGGACGCGAGGATGCGGTCGAGTTCGGCCACATCGGCCATGAACCCGTCCATCCGCTCCCGCAGCGGAACGACGAACTCGGTCAGAACGTCGGCGGTGTCGGATTTGAGGTCGCCGTAGCCCTTGCCCGCGTACCCGGCAACGAGATCGTCGATACTCACGCCCGACAGCGCGGACTGAATCACCAATAGATTGCTGACGCCCGCTTTGTTCTCCGGATCGAACACGATGTCGCGTTCGTTGTCCGTCACTGCCGACCGAATCTTCTTGGCCGACACCTTCGGATCGTCGAGAATGTTGACGATGCCCGCCGGATTCGACGAGGACTTGCTCATCTTCGCGGTGGGATCCTGTAGATCGAAGATCTTCGCGGTGCCCTTGATGATGTGCGCATCGGGCACGACGAACGTCTTCTTGAATCGCGTGTTGAAACGCTGCGCCAGATCGCGCGTCAGCTCCAGGTGTTGCCGCTGATCCTCGCCCACGGGCACCAGATTCGGCCGATAGAGAAGAATGTCCGCGGCCTGCAGAATCGGGTAGGTGAACAGCCCGACGCTGGTGTGATCGCGACCCTGCTTGGCGGACTTGTCCTTGAACTGCGTCATCCTCGCTGCTTCGCCGAATCCGGTGATGCAGTTCAGAACCCACGCCAGCTGCGCATGCTCGGGCACCTGACTCTGCACGAACAGCGTCGACTTCTCCGGATCGATCCCTACCGCGAGCAACTGCGCCGCGGCCACCCGGGTGCGGCGGCGAAGCTCCTTGGGATCCTGCGGAACGGTGATCGCATGTAGGTCCGGAATGAAATAGAACGCGTCGAACTCGTCCTGCAACTCCACCCAGTTCCGCACCGCACCCAGGTAGTTACCGAGATGGAACGAATCCGCAGTCGGTTGGATGCCGGAGAGCACCCTCCGACGCGGACCTTGCGGAGTGTCGATGGAGTCGGAAGAAGACATACCGCAATCTTTTCACGACCCCATCGACACCAACTCCCTGCCTAGCCAACACGGGTCACTCCGCAGGCTCCGCTCTAGCGGTAGCGCACTGTCACCGGAGCATGATCGGACCATCGCTGGTCGTACGCCTCGGCCCGCTCGGTGATCGCTTCCTTGGCGCGCTCGGCCAGATCGCTCGTGGCCAACTGATAGTCGATCCGCCACCCGGCGTCGTTGTCGAAGGCCTTGCCGCGGTAGGACCACCAGCTGTACGGACCTTCGACGCCCGGGTGCAGCGCCCGTACGACGTCGGTCCACGGGGCCTTCTCGGCGAGCAACCGCGCCAACCACTCGCGTTCCTCGGGCAGGAAGCCGGAGTTCTTGCGGTTGGTCTTCCATGCCTTGAGATCGGCCTCGGTGTGGGCGATGTTCCAATCGCCGCACACCACCACGTCCCGATCGTCGGACTTCGCGGCCTTGGCCGTCTTGGCCAGATACTTCGCGAACGCCGCCATGAAGCGTTCCTTCTCGTCCTGGCGTTCGGTACCCACCTCGCCCGACGGCAGATACAGGCTCGCCACGGTGACATCGCCGAAGTCGCCTTCGATGTAGCGACCCACATCGGCGAATTCGGCGGCACCGATGCCGGTGCGAATCGCATCGGGAGCCGCCTTCGACAGCAGGGCTACCCCGTTGCGTCCCTTCGCGGACGGCTCGGCCGAGGCCAGGTGCCAGCCCGCATCGAGGGCCGGGGCCAACGCCTTGGTCAGTTCCCCGTCGTTGGCGCGGGTTTCCTGCAGGCAGATGACGTCGGCATCGGTGGCCTCGAGCCATGGCAGCATGCCCTTGCGAACAGCTGCGCGAATTCCGTTGACGTTGACAGTGGAAACAGTGATCGGCACGCCGACGACGGTAGCCGAGCCCACCGACAGTCGGCTGCTCGCCTTCCGTCGGCGGCACCTCCGGCGAGGTTGCTAAGGATGCCTCGGCTCGGCCCCGGGCTTGGGGGCGGTGACCGCCGATGTCACCTCCGGCGAGGTAGTCGGTTCTCGATCGATGCGTCGGTAGACGAGGTGCTGCTGGGCGTAGGTCCAGATGTTGTTGCTCACCCAGTACAGCAACACCGCAACCGGAAGTACCGGCCCACCGACGAGCACGCCTGCCGGGAACACCCAGAGCACGAGCTTGTTCATGATCGCGGTCTGCGGGTTTGCCAGCGCCGCTGCGTCCTGCCGAGCGACGGACGCCCGCGAGTTCAGATGCGTGGCCACCGCAGCGACGATCATCAACGGGACCGCGACGAGCGCGATGCTCAACACCGACGGCACTCCCCCGAACGGGCCGAATGCCTCCAGAACCTCGCGCGAGCTGTTCATAGCAGCAGAGATCGGCGCACCGAACAGCCGCGCGTCGAGAAAGGACTGCACATCGGCGGCGCTGAAGACGTAGTTCGCGGTGTTCGCATTTTCCTGCGCCGTCATACCGAGATGACCGAATCCGGTGCCGGTACGGTTGAACGAGCGCAGCACGTGCAGCAGGCCGATGAACACCGGGCCCTGCGCCAGCAGGGGCAGGCACCCCATCAAGGGGTTGAAACCGTGTTCCTGCTGCAACTTCCGCATTTCGGTTGCCTGTCGAGCACGGTCCCCGGAGTACTTCTTCTGCACGGCCTTGATCTGTGGTTGGAGCCTCTTCATCGCGAGCTGGGAACGAATCTGACTGACGAACGGCTTGATCAACACCGCACGAAGCGTGAAGACCAGAAATATCACGGCCAACGCCCAGGCGAAGCCGTTGTCGGGGCCGAGCACGGACCCGAAGACTCTGTGCCAGAACCACAGCACCGCGGAGACGGGATAGTAGACGACATCGAGCATGGTGGAGCACCTCACTGTGAGAGAAGTCGGTCGGTTGGCGTCTCGACCGGATCTCGCAGTGGCTCAGGAGAACTGGAGCCACCGGTCCGGTCCGTGGACCGAACCGGGTGCTCTGGGCATGGGGCGACCGGGCGCATCGGGTTGCTGTTGCCTGCGGAACGATCCCCGAAGCCGCCGCCCGTCCGCGCCTGCGGCGCACAACGACAGCGGTGCGATCACGGCGAGGTCGCACCGCGCACCGAGGACGACCAGGGACGCCGCGACCAGCGCACCGAACATCGCTATCTGTGCGGCGGGTTGTGCGTCGACGACGGCGAAGACGACTAGCAGGACGGCGAGGACGCCGACCAGCGTCCCGGCGTAGCGTCGAATCGCCAGGTGAAGGGTTCGAGAATCGAGCATCTTGAGTTCCTTGGGACGGCCTCGCGGACAACGGATTGCGAAGGCGTGGGGGAACTGTCGAGCTACAGCGCCCCCACCAGTGCACCGGGTGCTCGTGGCTGTGGGCGGCCCGGAGCATCCGGGCGATGTTGACGCCGGAAAGAGCCTCGCAGATGGCGTTCTTCTGCGGCGGGGCCGACGTTCGGCAGCAGGCGCAGCAGTGCCGGAACATCGACACGGTGCGCGAGCAGCATCAGCGTTGCCAGCGCCGCGACGAGAATCAGGGCCACGTCTGCGGTTGCGGTCGGCATCGTCAGGTACAGCGTCACGAGGAGCAGCGAGGTGACGACCATGCGCTGGTATCTCATCCCGCACCTCCCTGGTGTGCCACCGAACCCGAGTCGTTGCTCAGGGTACAGATACCGAAGGGTCCGTGCACAGGTGCCAGGTATCCCCGACGAACACCGGACCTCGGGCTTGCACGCAGGGACGAACGTAGTCGGGCAGTCGCTCGAGCTCCGCGTCGGCGTCGGACGACAACCCACCGACGTAGGACGTATCGATGCGTCCGGTCTGCTCGAAGCGATCGACGTTGTGCCGTGCGATGTACGCATCCGGATTCAGAGCCGCCAGCGTGAGCACGGTCAGAACCGCACCGACGCCCACGGCTCTCGGTAGCCAGCGCCCCGACATCCGCGCGCCCGAGATCAGAAGCAGTACGAACACCGATCCCAGCCACCACTCGACGGCCGTGACGAACAATCTGAGCGTCGTGTAGCCGTACTGCTGCTCGTACAACGACATTCGATGCAGGGCCGACGCAACGATCACCAACGACAGCAGGCACAGCGCTCCGAGCAACGCCCGCAATGCGATTCGATCTCCTCTGCGGTTTCGCGGAGCCTTGGCGACCGTCACCGCAATGACGAACAGTATCAGTACCGTCACTGCCAGCAATTGCCAGAAGCCCTGCCGGGCGTACTCGGCATTGGTCAGCCCCTCCGTGGTCGCCACATGCCCCTGCCCGCCGAACAGCGTCGGAACCTGGAACCCGACGAACACGACGAACAACGCCACCACCGCCCCGAGCGGAATCATCCACTCCCACAACTGCACCGATCGACGCGGCGACGGAGCGAGGCGATCGAATCGAGGCGGATGCAGCGCGACGTAGCAGACCGCGAGCGCACCTGCTGCAGTGAGCACGAAGACGAGACGGGTTCACGTGGTCGTCGCAACGAGCAGTCGTTTGTTGTACTCCTCGAGTGG
>NZ_JASHKS010000088.1:0-1403 GCF_030056835.1 Rhodococcus sp. IEGM 1372
TCACGAGTGGGGAATTTCGGTGAGCGCGGTTGGGGAATTTCGCTGAGCCTCGTCAGCGGTACACCGCTGTCGCTACTGTCGACCGAAACGGGTCGTCTTGCTCAACTCTGGATGGGCTTGTGAATCTTGGAACCCCTCGATGTACGGAGCGAGTAGGTCTGCGATATCGGTGGCGGTCTGGGCTCCGTCAGTCGGGGGCCGTGAGACATACGCCAAGGCCATCTGAACGATGGACGTGCTCAGGATATCGGCTTGACGCTTCGGGGCTTGCACCCAGCATCGCTGAAATGTGGCAGAGAGGTGATCTGCGGCTCGCTCGACAAGCTGGGTGCTGTCAACAGTAATGAGCCGCAGGAGGTCTGCGGACGCGTCTTCTTCTCTTAGCGATCTGACCAATGGGTCACGTTCGGAGACGGCGAAAAACGCAACCAAACCTCGGGCGAGCGCCGACCTGATATCGCCAACACAAGTGTAGAGGCCATCGTCCACCACACTGACCAGCCGATCGGTCAATCGCATCGCGTAGCTCTCCGCCACACCGCGCCGGGACCCGAACTCGTTATAGATGGTCTGTCGAGACAAACCGGCTTCCTTCGCGACCTCGGACATGGTCACCGACTTCCAACTCTGCCGCAGCAGGAGAGCGCTCAATGCGTCTAACGCGGTCGCACGAAGCAGAGCGGTTGCCGCTGTCCGGTAGCTACCATCAGGGCGCGCAGTGTGGACGGAACTCATGAATAGAAGTCTAAGCACGTTCGGACATTGGTGGTGGGGGATGATGTTGCTGTTGCCAGCGCGTCGATGCCGCCAGTGATGCGACGAGTGGCGTTACTGGCGGGCGACGAATCAGGCGCAGCGTTGAGGCGAACACCTACGAAGCACTCACCTGTTCTTTCGGTAGGTTTCCCGATCGACATGCAGCGAACACAGAGTGTGGCAAACCGGCACAACTACCGGCCGCTGGCGTCAGAAAGCGCTCTCTATTGCAAAGGTCCGCTACGCACACCCCTCGTCTGCGTAGCTCGACCTACATCTGGCTGCTATTCGCGTCATGAAATTTCGGCGTTCGATCAGACTCGCGCACCCATGATAAGTCAACGGAATCCACGCGGGTACAAACATGAACAGTAGGAGCGGTGTCAATGTAAAGAATGCAAAATTTAACACGATATCTCGATTTCCACTGCATTCATGGAGGGCTGGAAAAGCCATCGTCGTGGCGTCGATCGTACTGGATCGGCACTGTTCTGCGATATGTCCAAGTTGGCCAAAGTCGCAAGGAGTCCTTGTGCTTTATGCACAACTCAACCTTTCTTCTTGGTAACTGGTCAGGTGCTTTGAGGGCTCTTCGATCTTGACCGGGCAATTCTGGTCGTGAGCTCGTTCGGCGCGTCTACCAGCTG